>NZ_JBIAXP010000083.1:0-1145 GCF_042896795.1 Kitasatospora sp. NPDC001261 | reverse complement strand
GTCCACCTGGGCGACGGGACCGGCAGGAACCACCGGCGACACCCGCAAAACCAGAGCACCAGGACCAGTACCGACAGCAGGAACAGCCGGCAAGGCCACGACGATCAGATCAACAGGGAACCGGCCGGCAGAACCGAAAAGACCAGCACGACCGGAACCGATGAAGCCGTGCACTGGCAACAACGACGCCAGTCGGCAGGAGCAACCGGTACGACCACTGCGGTGAGACCGGCAGAAGCGGCAAGTACGACCGGCTGAAGCAGGACAGAAAGAGCGGAACGGCGGAGCCGGCAAGGCCGGTAGCCCCGGCAGAAACCGGCACGGACGGGCGCCGTCGCAGGACAGCAACACCAGAAAAATCGACAGGGGGCCGAACAGGACCGGCAGGCAGGCAGGGAAAGCAAGTCCCCGCACCACCGTCAACAGGCCCGAAACGAAAGGGACTTCACTTCGCCGACCGGCCCGATAACCCGGTCGGTCACCCCTCTCCCGCACCACCCCGGACCAACAGGGCCGCCGCGACCCGCCCGAGGACACCACCCAGCGCACCCGGACACCACCGGACCACCGGCGGAACCACCCCGGGCACCACCCCGGACAGCCACAACCCGCCCGCCGCGAACGGGACTTCAGGGAACACCCGCCCCGGGACGCCGCCCCCGAAGCCCCGCACCACCGGACAGCAACCACCCGGGACCAGCCGCGAACCGAAGACCGGCAACCAGACCGGCCACGGCCAGGACCCCGAGAACCACCCGCACCACCACCCGGCCGGGACGCCACCACCACCGGCCCGGACACCGCCCACAACCACCCCAGCACTAAAGAGACTTAACACCCACCAGGGCGCCGGCCCCGCAAGCCCCGCACCAACCAGCCCCGCCCACCACCCCCCACCACCAACCACCCACACCACCAAGGAGACCACCCCGCATGACCCACCCCGACCTCACCCGACGCACCCTCCTCACCGCAGCAGCCGCCACCATCATCGGCTTCAACACCACCACCCGCACCTGGGCCACCACCAACACCCCCACACCCCCCGGCCACATCGCCCCCCTACCCCCCCTCCAAGGCACCCTCACCACCAACCCCACCACCACCACCGCCCACGCCCACGACTTCGGCCGCCTCACCACCAC
>NZ_JBIAXP010000082.1:0-1303 GCF_042896795.1 Kitasatospora sp. NPDC001261 | reverse complement strand
GGCGGTTTCCAGGGGTCGTTGCAACATGTGGTCGGTTTGATCAGGCCGCGACGAGTTTATGCAGGCGCTCGGCTGGGGTTTCCCAGCCGAGCGTTTTGCGTGGGCGGCCGTTGAGCTGGACGGCCACCGCCGCGAGGTGTTCCGGACCGTGGACGGACAGGTCGGTGCCCTTGGGGAAGTACTGCCGCAGCAGGCCGTTCGTGTTCTCGTTCGAGCCGCGCTGCCAGGGACTGGCCGGGTCGCAGAAGTAGACCGGAACGCCGGTGGCGACGGTGAAGCTCTTGTGGGCGGCCATCTCGCTGCCCTGGTCCCAGGTCAGCGAGCGCATCAGGTGTGCGGGCAGAGTCCGGACTGTCTCCGTGAGGGCGTCGCGCACGTGCTCGGCGGTGCGGCCATTCGGCAGGTGCAGGAGCATCACGTAGCGGGTGTGGCGTTCGACCAGAGTGCCGATCGCGGAGGCGCCGTCCTTGCCGATGATCAGATCTCCTTCCCAGTGCCCGGGCACCGCCCGGTCCTCCGCCTCGGCCGGACGTTCGCTGATCATGACCATCGGGTCGGTGAAACGGGGCTGGCGGCAGTTGGCCTGGCGCTGAGGCTTGCGGCGGGCCCGGCCGGAGCGCAGGGCGCCGGCCAGCTCGCGCCGCAGCTCGCCGCGGCCCTGGACGTAGAGCGCCTGGTAGATCGTTTCGTGGGCCACGTGCATCTCCGGCCGGTCGGGGAAGGTTCTGCGCAGAGCGTGGCAGATCTGTTCCGGGCTCCACTGCTCGTCCAGGCCGGCCTGGACGGCGGCCCGCAGCTCGGGGTTGAGAGCGATCTTCCCCGGCTTGGGGCGGGGGCGCCGTTCGTCCGCACGGGCCTGCGCGGCGTGGGGCCGGTAACTGCCGCTGTCGGGATGGCAGTTACGTCGGATCTCCCGGCTGATCGTGGACGGGCTCCGGCCCAGCTCGCCGGCGATCGCGCGGACGGTGGCCTTCTCCCGCAACCGGTCGGCGATGTGGATCCGCTCGTCCTCACGCAGATACCGGGACGGGCCGGACACGCCTGCGGGCGCCCACTCGGGTCGAGCGGGCGCCCGGAACCTGTTCGGGTTTGTCCGGCCGTTGCGCCACTCGCGTCCAGTCCGCTCGTGGACGCCGATCAGCCGGGACGCCTCCTTGTTGCTGTAGCCCTGTCGCACGAGCCGGAAGTATTCCGCCCGCTCGGCCCGGAGCTTCCTACGCCCCTGCGGCTTCCGCTCCCCGCGGATCTCGAAGTCCATCGCACCCCTTGAGCTGAGGTGTTGCGACGACCGTTAGAACCCAAG
>NZ_JBIAXP010000081.1:0-1330 GCF_042896795.1 Kitasatospora sp. NPDC001261 | reverse complement strand
GTAGCCGCCGAGGAGGTCGGAGACGTCGGGGTGGCCGTGGTGGCGCAGCAGGCTGGCGGCGATGGAGGAGCGGTGGCCGCTGGCGCAGTGGATGACGAGGGGGTGGTCGGTGGGGATCTCGTCGAGGCGGGTGGGGAGTTCGGTCAGGGGGATGTGGAGGGATCCTTCGATGGTGCCGGTTTCGCGTTCGCCGCAGGTGCGGACGTCGAGGACGGTGGGGGGCTGTTCGGTGGTGAGGGTGGTGCGGAGTTGGTCGGCGGTGAGGCGGCTGGCGGGGGTGAGGTGGTCGGCGAGGGCGGGCAGGGCGTTGTCGGGGTTGCGCAGGTAGCCGGCGATGTGGTCGAAGCCGATGCGGGCGAGGCGGGTGACGACCTCGCCTTCGCGGTCCTGCGGGGCGATGATCGCGATGGTGCTGTCGGGGGTGAGGACGGTGCCGGCCTGTTCGGCGAAGCGGCCGTCGAGGGGGACGTTGACGGCGCCGCGCAGGTGTCCGGCGCCGAAGTCCTGGGGGTTGCGGGCGTCGAGGACGACGGCGCCCGCGGTGCGGGCGTCCTTGAAGCCTTCGGGGCACAGGGGGCGGGTGGCGTTCGTGCGGTCGAGCAGCGGGCGGTGCTGCCGGTTGAGGGCGGCGTCGTGGCCGAAGTAGGCGGGGGCGGCGGACTGGCCGGCGGTGACGATGCGGACGAAGGTGTCCTGGTCCATGGGCTGGCAGGCGTAGTTGGTCAGTCGCTGCGCGCCGATGGTGGACTGGCGGTCGGTGGAGAGGTTCTTGCCGCAGGCCGAGCCGGCGCCGTGGGCGGGGAAGACGAGGGTCTCGTCGGGCAGGCCCATCAGCTTGCGGTGGACGCTGTCGTAGAGCATCGCGCCGAGTTCGTCGGCGGTGACGCCGACCGAGGCGAGCAGGTCGGGGCGGCCGACGTCGCCGATGAACAGCGCGTCGCCGGTGAGCACGCCGTACGGGACGGTGTCGTCGGGCTGCTCGAAGACCAGGATGCTGATCGACTCGGGCGTGTGCCCGGGGGTCTCCATGATCTGCAGGGTGACGTCGCCGAGTTCGATCCGCTCGCCATCGGTGAGGTGGCGGATGGGGTAGTCGGTCTCCGCGCGGTGCCCGTACCCGATCCAGGCGCCGGTGCGGTCGGCCAGTTCGAGGTGGCCGGCGAGGAAGTCGGCGTGGAAGTGGGTGTTGATGACGCCGACGACGGTCAGGCCGCGTGCCGTGGCGTCGGCGAGGTACTCGTCGACATCCCGGCGGGGGTCGACGATCACGGCCTGGCCGGTGCGCTCGTCGGCGATCAGGTACGAGGCCTGGGAGAGGCAGTCGAGGTAG
>NZ_JBIAXP010000080.1:0-1370 GCF_042896795.1 Kitasatospora sp. NPDC001261 | reverse complement strand
GTTTTTGTGTGTTAGGGGAAGATGTTTTGGCCGGGGGTGAGGGTGTGGGTGGGGTCGTAGGTGTTTTTGGCGTTGGTGAGGGTGGTCCAGTGGGGGCCGTAGTGGTTTTGCCAGTCGGTTTGGGTCATGTTGGGGATGGCGCCGACGAGGTAGCGTTTGGCGCCGAGTTGGGTGGCGGTGTTGTAGAGGGTGCGGTTGCGGGTGAGGGCGGGTTGGGGGTTGGTGTTGGGGTGGGGGAAGGCGAGGAAGTCGAAGAGGTAGGTGGTGGGTTCGTTGGGGGTGATGGCGAGGGGGTGGGTGAGTTTGTTGGTGTGGAAGGGGTAGCAGAGGAGGAGGCCGGCGCCGATGTCGTCGGGGGTGATGTGGGGGAGGGCTTGGTTGAGGAAGGTGGGGGTGGTGGTGGCGGGGAGGAAGAGGGAGAGCCAGGGTTTGGGGGCGTTCCAGTAGCCGAGGTTTTTGATGGTGTCGGCGAAGGTGTCGGCGCGGTAGGTGTAGTCGCGGTAGGTGGTGTCGTTGGTTTCGGTGGTGGTGGGGTTGAGTCCGGTGAGGAGGGTTTGGGGGTTGGGGGGTGTGGTGTTGTAGTGGGCGACGGCTTCGATTTTGTAGCGGGGGGGTTGTCCGTTGGGTTGGATGAGGATTTCGCCGACTTGGGAGGGGAAGCGGCCGTCGTTGAGGATGGTTTGTTGGTCGGTGAGGAAGGTGTGTTGGTCGTTGTAGGTGAGGGTGAGGACGAGGGCGCGTGTGGGGGCGGGGATGAGTTTGACGGTGGCGCGGGTGATGATGCCGACTTGGCCGGCGCCGGCGAGGGCGGTGTGGAAGAGGTCGGGGTTGCGGGTGGGGGTGGCGGTGAGGATGCGGCCGGTGCCGGTGACGATTTCGATGGATTCGACGGTGTCGGCTTGGAGGCCGTGTTTGTGGACGGTGGAGCCGATGCCGCCGATGCTGATGGTGCCGCCGATGGAGAGGTGGAGGTAGTCGGTGAGGCAGGGGGGTGTGAGGTTTTGGGCGAGGGCGGCGTCGGTGAGTTGGGCCCAGGTGACGCCGGCGTCGACGGTGGCGTTGGTGGGGGTGATGGTGTGGATGCGGTTGAGGGCGCGGGCGTTGATGCTGATGCCGCCGGCGGCGCCGGCTTGGCCGTAGTTGGAGTGTGATTCGAGGTCGTTGCCGGTGCCGCTTTGGCCGTTCATGGCGACTTTGAGGCCGTTGTGGCGGGCGTAGTTGATGATGTTGGCGATGTCGTGGGGGCCGGCGGGGTTGAGGACGGCGTAGGGGGTGGTGGTGGTGAGGCGGCCGAAGTCGTGGGCGTGGGCGGTGGTGGTGGTGGGGTTGGTGGTGAGGGTGCCTTGGAGGGGGGGTAGGGGGGCGATGTG
>NZ_JBIAXP010000079.1:0-1436 GCF_042896795.1 Kitasatospora sp. NPDC001261 | reverse complement strand
CAATGCCAGTGACTTTGATGGCTTTGGCTCGTTGGGTGTGGTGTGGCGAGGGTGGGGCAGGTCAAGTCGCCTGCGGGTGAGCGGTTGTCGGACCGGATCGCGATCGGGGTGCTGACCCAGGCGTTCCCGCCGGGTCTGGTCGATGAGGTGATCGCCGAGACCGGGCGGGCCGAGCAGCGCAGCCGGCTGCTGCCGGCGCGGGTGGTCGTGTACTTCGTGCTGGCGATGTGCCTGTTCTTCGGGCAGGGCTACGAGGAGGTCGCCCGGCTGCTGGGCGAGGGACTCGGGGACGCGCGGCGGTCGTGGCGGGTGCCCACGACCGCCGCAATCGGCCGGGCCCGCCGACGCCTGGGCCCCGAACCGCTGAAGGCGCTGTTCGCGCGGGTGTGCCGTCCGGTGGCCGTGCCCGGGACGGCGGGGGCCTGGTACCGGGACTGGCGAGTGGTGGCGGTGGACGGCACCACCCTGGACCTGACGGACACCGAGGCCAACGAAGCCTTCTTCGGCCGCCATGCCTCGGGACGCGGAGCGAGCGCGTTCCCGCAGGCCAGAGTGGTGGGACTGGCCGAGTGCGGTACCCACGCGATGTTCGCCGCCGCCACCGGTCCGCTGTCGGCGAGCGAGCAGTCCCTGTCCCGGCGGCTGTTCGACCGTCTCGAGAAAGGGATGCTGCTGCTGGCCGACCGGGGCTTCTACGGATTCGAGCTGTGGCAGCAGGCGAAGGCCACCGGAGCGGACCTGCTGTGGCGGGTCCGCAAGAGCACGAACCTGCCCGTCGTGCGGGTGCTCGGCGACGGCTCCTACCTGAGCACGGTCCACGCCGAACCGGACCGCCGCAGCCGTCGCAACCCGGTGACCGTCCGCGTCGTCGAGTACACCCTCGCCTCCACCGGCGACGCCGCCGTCTACCGGCTGGTCACCACGATCCTGGACCCGAGGGAGGCACCCGCGGCCGAACTGGCCGCGCTGTACGCCCAGCGCTGGGAGATCGAGACCACCCTGGACGAGATCAAGACCCACCAGCGCGGCCCCGGGCTCGTCCTGCGCTCGAAGTACCCGTGGGGCGTCGAGCAGGAGGTCTACGGCCTCCTGCTCGTCCACCACGCCATCCGGCAGCTGATGCACCAGGCCGCCCTGAACGAGGGCGTGGACCCCGACCGGCTGTCCTTCACCCGCAGCCTGCGGGTCGTGCGCCGCCAGGTCCCCGCCCAGGCGGCGTTTTCCCCCCGGCACACTCGCCCGGGCACTGACCCGCACCCTGGCTGAGATCACCGAACGCCTGCTGCCCCCACGCCGTCAACGGACCTGCCCGCGCGTCATCAAACGCAAGATGTCCAACTGGCCCCTCAAACGCGTCCAACACCGCAACTGGCCACCACCAGTCCCCGCAGTCATCGCGATCACCAGAGCAGCCACAACCTAAGTCACTGGCATTG
>NZ_JBIAXP010000078.1:0-1479 GCF_042896795.1 Kitasatospora sp. NPDC001261 | reverse complement strand
CGGGGTGTTGCCGTCGGTGGTGGTGGGTCCGGAGGATGTGGCGTGTGTGATGTTCACGTCGGGTTCGACGGGTCGGCCGAAGGGTGTGGTGGCGCCGCATCGGGCGTTGGTGGGGACGTATCTGGGGCAGGAGTATTGCGAGTTCGGTCCGGGTGAGGTGTTTCTGCAGTGCTCGCCGGTGTCGTGGGACGGGTTCGCGCTGGAGTTGTTCGGCGCGTTGTTGCATGGTGCGGTGTGTGTGTTGCAGCCGGGGCAGAATCCGCAGCCGGCGGTGATCGAGAAGTTGGTGGTGGAGCATGGTGTGACGATGCTCCAGTTGTCGGCGAGTCTGTTCAACTTCCTGGTGGATGAGCATCCGGGGGCTTTTGCGGGGGTTCGGACGGCGTTCACGGGTGGTGAGGCCGGTTCGGTGGCGCATGTGGCGAAGGTGCTGGGTCTGTTTCCGGGGTTGCGGGTGGGCAACGGGTACGGTCCGGCGGAGAGTATGGGCTTCACGACGTGCCACGCGGTGACCGATGCGGACTTGGCGGGTTCGTCGTTGCCGATCGGGCGTCCGGTGGGCAACAAGCGGGTGTTCGTGTTGGACGAGTGGTTGCGTCCGGTGCCGGCGGGTGTGGTGGGTGAGGTGTATGCGGCGGGGGCCGGTCTGGCGCACGGGTATGTGGGTCGGGCGGGGCTGACGGCGGAGCGGTTCGTGGCGAATCCGCTGGGTGTGGCGGGTGAACGGATGTACCGGACGGGCGACTTGGGTCGTTGGCGTGCGGACGGGGTGCTGGAATATGTGGGGCGCGCGGACGACCAGGTGAAGATCCGGGGTTTCCGGGTCGAGCCGGGCGAGGTCGCGGCGGTCCTGTTGGCGCACGAGGCGGTGGCGCAGGCCGCGGTCGTGGCACGCGAGGACCGGCCGGGCGACAAGCGCCTCGTCGGCTACGTGGTGCCGGTCGCGGGCCGGGAGGTCGATCCCGACGAGCTGCGGCGTTTCGCCGTGGGGCGGCTTCCGCGTCACATGGTGCCGGCGGCGGTGGTGGTGCTGGAGGCGCTGCCGATCACGCCGAACGGCAAGCTGGACCAGCGCGCGCTGCCCGCGCCTGCCGCCGCCGCTGTCGAGCCGAGCGGTCGGGCGCCGCGTTCCGCGCAGGAGGAGATCCTGTGCGTGGTGTTCGCGGAGGTGCTGGGCCTGCCGTCGGTGGGGATCGACGACGACTTCTTCGCTCTGGGCGGCCATTCGCTCCTCGCGGCCCGGCTGATCAGCCGCATCCGCGGCACCTTCGGCGCCGAACTCGGCATCCGCGACCTGTTCGACGCCTCCACGGTCGTCGGCGTCGCCGAGAAGCTGAAGGAGGGGCGGCCGGCGCGGCCGGCGCTGGTGGCGGGTGAGCGTCCGGAGGTGCTGCCGCTGTCGTTCGCGCAGCAGCGGCTGTGGTTCCTGGACCAGCTCGAAGGTGCTTCCGCCACGTACAACAGCCCGTTCGCGTTCCG
>NZ_JBIAXP010000077.1:0-1488 GCF_042896795.1 Kitasatospora sp. NPDC001261 | reverse complement strand
ATCCGACAGAACATCCAACTCCCCATACGACAAACGGCGATCACCATCCACCACCGCCACCGCACCCGGAGCCCGCACCACCTGCTCCCCGAACAACCCCGACACCGTCCCCGCCGGCACCGGACCCCCACCACCACCCCACCCCGACACAACCAACTCACGCTCGCCACCCACCAACACCTCAACCGACCCGACCAACTGCTCCGGATCCGCGACCATGGCGGTCAACAGCGAACCGAGACGGCGGCCCAGCACCTCCACCGTGCCGTGGTCGAAGAGGTCCGCGGCGTACTGCAGCTCCACCTGGATCCCACCGGGCGTGCCATCGGCAGCCCAGGCCTCGGTGAAGGCGAAGTTGAGGTCGAACCGGGCCGGCGCCGTGTCGAAGGTCTCCGATTCCAGGGTGATGCCCGGGAGTTGGAGGCTGCCCTCGCTGTTGTTCTGCAGGACCAGCATCACCTGGAACAGCGGATGCACCGACGCCGAGCGGACGGGGTTCAGCTCCTCCACCAGGCGCTCGAACGGCAGGTCCTGGTGGGTGAACGCCGCCAGATCCGTGTCCCGGACCCGCCCCAGCAACTCACCGAAGGTCGGCGCACCCGACACATCCGTCCGCAACACCAGCGTGTTCACGAAGAACCCGACCAGCTTGTCCAACGCCTCATCCGAACGCCCCGCCACCACCGTGCCGATGGGGATGTCCGTCCCCGCGCCCAGGCGCGACAACAGAGCCGCCAGGCCCGCGTGCAGCACCATGAACAGCGTCACGCCATGCCGACGCGCCAACACCTCCAACTCCGCGTGCAGCTCCGCATCCAGCCCGAACTCCACCAGACCACCCGCACGCGAAGCCACCCCCGACCGAGGCCGATCCAACGGCAGCGCCACCTCCTGCGGCGCATCCCGCAACACCTCCGACCAGTACGCCAACTGCCGCTCCAGCACCCCACCCAACAGACCCTGCTGCCACAACGTGTAATCCGCGTACTGCACCGGCAACGGCGACCACTCCGGAGCAACCCCGGCCAGGCGCGCGCGGTAGGCCGACGCCACGCCCTCCCACAGCGGCTCCATCGACCAACCGTCACTCGCGATGTGGTGCAAGGTCACCACCAGCACCGACTCGCCCTCGCCGAGCCTGAACAACACCACCCGTACGGGCAGGTCGGTGGACAGGTCGAACGGGGTGAACGCGGCCCCGCGCACCGCCTCGTCCAGCGTGTCGCTCCCGTACTCCACGACCGTGAAGGGCACCTGGACGTCCTGGGCGGGCAGCACCAGCTGGCGGGGCTGTCCGTCGACCGCCGGGTAGACCGTCCGCAGCGCCTCGTGCCGGCCGACCACATCGCCGATCGCTGCACGGAGCGCCTCGACGTCCACCGAGCCGTGCAGGCGGAACGCGAACGGGCTGTTGTACGTGGCGGAAGCACCTTCGAGCTGGTCCAGGAACCACAGCCGCTGCTGCGCGAACGACAGCGGCAGCACCTC
>NZ_JBIAXP010000076.1:0-1533 GCF_042896795.1 Kitasatospora sp. NPDC001261 | reverse complement strand
CTGAGGACAAGCCCTCGGCCTATTAGTACCGGTCAACTCCACCCCTCACAGGGCTTCCATATCCGGCCTATCAACCCAGTCGTCTACTGGGAGCCTTACCCTCTCAAGGAGGTGGGAGTGCTCATCTCGAAGCAGGCTTCCCGCTTAGATGCTTTCAGCGGTTATCCCTCCCGAACGTAGCCAACCAGCCATGCCCTTGGCAGGACAACTGGCACACCAGAGGTTCGTCCGTCCCGGTCCTCTCGTACTAGGGACAGCCCTTCTCAACACTCCTACGCGCACAGCGGATAGGGACCGAACTGTCTCACGACGTTCTAAACCCAGCTCGCGTACCGCTTTAATGGGCGAACAGCCCAACCCTTGGGACCTACTCCAGCCCCAGGATGCGACGAGCCGACATCGAGGTGCCAAACCATCCCGTCGATATGGACTCTTGGGGAAGATCAGCCTGTTATCCCCGGGGTACCTTTTATCCGTTGAGCGACGGCGCTTCCACAAGCCACCGCCGGATCACTAGTCCCTACTTTCGTACCTGCTCGACCCGTCAGTCTCACAGTCAAGCTCCCTTGTGCACTTACACTCAACACCTGATTGCCAACCAGGCTGAGGGAACCTTTGGGCGCCTCCGTTACCCTTTAGGAGGCAACCGCCCCAGTTAAACTACCCACCAGACACTGTCCCTGATCCGGATCACGGACCCAGGTTAGACATCCAGCACGACCAGAGTGGTATTTCAACGACGACTCCACAACAACTGGCGTTGCTGCTTCAAAGTCTCCCACCTATCCTACACAAGCCGAACCGAACACCAATATCAAGCTATAGTAAAGGTCCCGGGGTCTTTCCGTCCTGCTGCGCGAAACGAGCATCTTTACTCGTAATGCAATTTCACCGGGCCTATGGTTGAGACAGTCGAGAAGTCGTTACGCCATTCGTGCAGGTCGGAACTTACCCGACAAGGAATTTCGCTACCTTAGGATGGTTATAGTTACCACCGCCGTTTACTGGCGCTTAAGTTCTCAGCTTCGCCTGGACGAATCCAAGCTAACCGGTCCCCTTAACGTTCCAGCACCGGGCAGGCGTCAGTCCGTATACATCGCCTTACGGCTTCGCACGGACCTGTGTTTTTAGTAAACAGTCGCTTCTCGCTGGTCTCTGCGGCCACCCCCAGCTCGGAGTGCAAGACTCGTCACCAGGAATGGCCCCCCTTCTCCCGAAGTTACGGGGGCATTTTGCCGAGTTCCTTAACCATAGTTCACCCGAACGCCTCGGTATTCTCTACCTGACCACCTGAGTCGGTTTGGGGTACGGGCCGCCATGAAACTCGCTAGAGGCTTTTCTCGACAGCATAGGATCATCCACTTCACCACAATCGGCTCGGCATCAGGTCTCAGCCTTAATGAGTGACGGATTTGCCTATCACTCGGCCTACACCCTTACCCCGGGACAACCACCGCCCGGGCTGGACTACCTTCCTGCGTCACCCCATCGCTCACCTACTACAGACTTGGTTCAGCGGCTCCACCACGTCCC
>NZ_JBIAXP010000075.1:0-1540 GCF_042896795.1 Kitasatospora sp. NPDC001261 | reverse complement strand
GCTTGGTGTTTCTTGATCGTCTTGGCGCGTTTGACGGTCTTGCCGACGTCATGGCGCTTGGCTCGGTGCTTGTTCTTCGAGCCTGGAGGCCGTCCTGGCCCCGGTCGGGACGGTTTCGGTGCGGCTGCTGGGCAGGTGGCTGTCGCGCGGATGTTGCGAAACCCCCGGCGGACGCGGGCAGGGGTGAGGCGCCGTTGCTCGGCCGGTCGTTCCCAGGGCCTGCGGAGGTCCTCGGTGAGGGGCCGGGTGAGGCGGAGCTGGGTGTGGGCGGCGATGATCAGCCAGGTCCACAGGTCGGCAGTGTCCGCGTGGCGAACCTTCGGGGCGGTCCAGCCCAGGGTCTGCTTCATCAGCCGGAACGTGTGCTCCAGGTCGAATCTGCGGAGGAACAACTGCCACCAGCGGTCCACGTCCGTCGGCGTGGCGCCGGCGGCCGAGCACCACAGCCAGACCGGCTTCGGGTCGCGATCGCCCGGCAGTCGCTCGACCTGCAAGCGCACCAACGTTCCGTGCAGGACGGGCAGTTCTTCCTCGGTGCGCTCCAGCCAGGGGCCTCGGTGGGTGAGCCGGGGGTGCATCCGGTCCCAGGCCATCGCCTCGGCCTTGCCGTAGCGGGTGGTGTCCGTAGCCGTGGTGACGTCGGGCTGGTGCCAGCTTTCGGGCTTGGCGAAAGTGAGGACGCCGCCGTGTCGGCGGGGCCGCCCGACCTTCGGTCCGGGGCGGGCCGGGCCCGGATCGCGGAGCATGACCCGGTCCGAGCGAAGCCGTCCGACAAGCACGACCGGCAGGTCGGCCAGGGCGTGGGAGAGGTAGGCAACATCGTAGCCGGAGTCCATGACGACCAGCATCTGTGGATCGTCCGGCGTCCACTGTCCTGCCCGGATCAACCGCTCGATGACGTCACGTAGTTGGATGGTGGTCACGAGCGTTGCGTCGTCCGCAGGGCCCAGTCGCACGGCGTCCAGCAGTGCGACCCAGGAGGTGCGTCCGGCTTCCAGGGCGGCGACGAAGGAGTAGGGCCAGCCGGGGACGAGCTGATCGCGGGTGCGATCGCCGCGTCCATAGACGTGGCAGAAGAGACGGTTGTTGCTGGTGGGGGCATCGGGCCGCAGCCAGTTGGACACGTCGACGGCCAGCATGATCCGCCCGTCCGCCGCCTTCGGCAGCGGCAGCTCGGCCAGGGCCCGGCGCAGGCGCGTCGGCTCCAACCAGCCACGGTCCAGCGCCGCATACAAGGCGCCGTGCCCGCGCCGGTGCTCGACGGCCAGTGACAGCTCGACCAAAGTCTTGACCGGGCCGTCCGCGCACAGCACCGCATCCGTGAGCTCGAACAACGCATCCGCGCGGGCGTACAGACAGTCGTAGAACTCGACCCGAAAGCGGGACAGGACGTCCAATGCCCCGCCCGCAGGCACGTTGGCTGGAAGACTCATAAGCAGCGGCCGTTCCCTCGTACTTCGTGACTCGACATCTCGAAGCATGGGGAACGGCCGCGTCGCATGCTCCCCGATCCCGGAGATCTCAGCAGGTCGAGTGACCC
>NZ_JBIAXP010000074.1:0-1553 GCF_042896795.1 Kitasatospora sp. NPDC001261 | reverse complement strand
TCGTCGCAGGCCGGGGCCTCGGACCGCTTGTGAGACGGTGCCCTCGATGCCGGCGCGGGCCCGGTAGGCCTCGCGCCATCGGGGGGTGTCCTGTTCGGCCTGCATCCGTGTCCGGGCGGTATGGATCGGTTCGGGATGGATCTCCAGGACCCGGCCGAGGTGAGGGGCGCCGGTGGTGCACTGGGCGCGGATCGGGCAGGGGCGGCAGTCCGCGCGGGAGAAGGCGACGCGGATCAGGCCGTCCTTCTTCGGCCGCATGGAGATGCTGGTGGCCCCGGCGGGGCAGTGGGTGACGCCGCTGTGCCAGTCGACGTGGAAGTCCTTGGGGGTGAACGTGCCGCCCCGGGCGCCCCGGCCGGTCTGGACCGTGACGGGGGCGACAAGGGAGATGCCGCGTTCCAGGGACGCGCCGATGCCGGGCCCGCTGGGGTAGCCGGAGTCGAGCAGGTGCTCGCCGGGTTTCAGGTCCCGGGCGATGAGTTTGTCCTGGACGGGGGTGACGGCCGTGACGTCGGGTTCGGTGGCGGGGGTGGTGTGGACGTCGGTGACCACGTGCGGCAGGCCCTCGTCGCAGGACTCGGTCAGGTGGCCCTTGGAACCGGTCCATTCCATGCGTGCGGCGCCGGGCGCGCCTTTGGTGCTGTAGCGGGCGTCAGGGTCGTGGGGTGAGCGCACGCGCTGTGCGGAGGGCGGCAGTTCCTTGGTGTCCCGGTAGCGCAGTCGGCCGGTGGTGGTGGCCTCGAAGTGCTGGTCCCACAGCTCGCGCAGGATTTTGACCTGCGGGAGGCCGTTCATCCGCACGGCGTCGGGGTCCGTGTCGATGGCGGCGATCAGGCTCTGCCCGTCGGCGCCGATCTGCTCGGCGAGCTTGAGGGCGGAGGCGCCTCTGCGGCGCAGGAGCCTGCCGGTCTCGACCTTGCGGCCGTAGCGTTCGTCCCAGCCGGGCCCGAGCAGCGGCACGACCAGGCCCGGGTCGGTGCGGGCGATCTCCTCCAGGGCCGCGCGCAGGGCCTCGCCCAGGCACTCGACGCGGTTCAGTGTGCGCACGCAGGCCAGCACGTGGGTGGAGTCGGTGCGCTGACGGCCGCCGGCCCGCACCAGGCCGGCGGCCTTCAGACGTTCCAGCATCAGCGAGAGCAGGGCATCCGCCCGATTCCCGGCTGCCAGGCGGGCCCGGAACTCGCACAGCACGCTGGCATCGAAACCGGTGTACTCCAGCTCCAGTCCCAGTGCGTACTTCCAGGAGATCCGGTCGGCCACCGCCACCGCGGCGTCCCGGTCGGAGAGGTTGTGCAGGAACTGCAGGACCGTGACCATCGCCAGCAGGGCCGGCGAGATCCCGGGCCGTCCCAGGTCCGCGTACATCTCCTCGAACTCACCCGTGGTGAAGTCCTCGTCGCTGAACAACGGACCCAGCGCGTCCCGAACCCGCATCTCGTCCGTCCCCCGCGGATGGACCCGGCGAGCCAGCGCCACGGTCTCCGCCGGAATCCCCGACACACCACCAGGACGCAACACGACCCACCCCCACAGACAGCCAACCCGCCCCGACC
>NZ_JBIAXP010000072.1:0-1615 GCF_042896795.1 Kitasatospora sp. NPDC001261 | reverse complement strand
TTGAGCCACTGTTCCCATTCTTCAGGGCTTTGCGGCTCATGGTCGGCGTGTAGCAACAGCTCTCCGCAGTACGGGCAATGGCCGTTTTGAGCCTTCATCAGGCGCAGAGTGGCCGTGCTCAGCGGGGGCGTGTTGCGATGGCGCCGCTTGGCCCAGAATTCGGCCAGGGTCGGGTCGTCGAGCGACGCCGTTCCTGGCACCATCCGGTGCCGGACAATGGGTGTCCAGGCGAACTTGCGCAGGTAGTGGCCGCTTGCGCGATCGCCGAATACCCACGTGTCGCGCCTGAACGGATTGAACATGCCAAAATATCGGGCAGCCACCCAATGTTTCGACTTGTTCGGATGGGAGAGTTTGGCCCATTTATAGACCTGCCTCCACACATGGGCATCCAAGGAGGCAAACGCTCGTTTGGATACCCCGATCCGGTAATAGGCAGCCCAGCCCTTGATGATCGGGTTGAGCTTAGCTATCAGCGCTTCCGCGTTGGCTCCACGCAGGGCCGTCACTTCATCGGATAGCCTTTTCCGGATCCGCCGCAGGGCAGAGTTGCTCGGTTTGGTCAGCAGCTTTCCGCGATGGCGTTGGATGGTGAACCCTAGAAAGTCGCAACCCTCATTGAGGTGGACGATACGCGTCTTGTCCTCGTTGAAGGCCAGACCCCGAGGGGCCAGCCACGCGGATAGCCTAGCTTTGACCTGCTCGGCCTGTTGCCTAGTGTGGCAGAGGACGAGAAGGTCGTCGGCGTAGGTGACCAAGACCGGGGAGTTCGATGCCGTGAGCGCGGCATTGTTGCCGAGCTTTTGGTAACGGACCCCGGCTGCCTTTTCCATGCCATGCAGGACGATGTTCAACAGCGTGGGACTGATCACGCCGCCTTGTGGAGTTCCCTCCGTGGTGGCCGTGAGCAGACCATTTTCGACCACGCCCGCCTTCAGCCATCTAGCTACCATTCCCCTTGCAGGGAACGTTCCCAATGACTTCAGCAGATACTCGTGGTCGATGTGGTCGAATGCCGCTTTCAGATCAGCATCGAGCACCCACAGGCGTTGAGCGTTCTTTCCGCTCGCCGTCGTATGGATGGCTACGATCGCGTCATGACAGCCACGTCCGGGACGAAAGCCATAGCATCTCGCCTCGAAGCGTGCCTCCCACTCAGGTTCCAGTGCGTTGAGCGTCAGAGCCTGGAGGCACCTGTCGCTGATCACGGGAATCCCGAGCGGTCGCCGTTTTCCATTCGCCTTGGATATATACACCCGCTTGACAGGCTTGGGTTTCCACGGTTCGGCGCGCACCTGAACCCAGGTGGCCAATTCGGCTTTCTCCTGAGGTAGCAGTGCGACTTTTCCGTCGATTCCCGCTGTCACGCGGCCAGCATTGATCTCCGTGACCCGCCGCACGCTTACGCGGGCGTTGGCGCGGGAACGGAGCATCAGTTTCTGGAGATTCCTGACCTTGGCCAGATCTCCGGCCTGCGAAGCCGTGAAGATACGTTGCCGCAAACGCCTTACCTCGTCCTCGGCGGCACGCCAGTCGATCGACTGCCATTCCTCGGACGCGTCCTCCGGTCCGTTCGCCATCACGGCCGCGCTCGTGGCGATCTGAGCCGCCCCGA
>NZ_JBIAXP010000071.1:0-1643 GCF_042896795.1 Kitasatospora sp. NPDC001261 | reverse complement strand
GTGGTGGTGAGGCGGCCGAAGTCGTGGGCGTGGGCGGTGGTGGTGGTGGGGTTGGTGGTGAGGGTGCCTTGGAGGGGGGGTAGGGGGGCGATGTGTCCGGGGGGTGTGGGGGTGTTGGTGGTGGCCCAGGTGCGGGTGGTGGTGTTGAAGCCGATGATGGTGGCGGCTGCCGCGGTGAGGAGGGTGCGTCGGGTGAGGTCGGGGTGGGTCATGCGGGGTGGTCTCCTTGGTGGTGTGGGTGGTTGGTGGTGGTTGGTGGTGGGGGGTGGGCGGGCCTGGTTGGTGCGGGGCTTGCGGGGCCGGCGCCCTTGGGCGGGTGTTTCGTTAAGTCCCTTTGGTTCCGGGTTGGTTCGGTGTGGTGTCCGAGCTGGTGGTGGTGCCGTCCTGGGCGGGCGGTGGTGCCCGGTGGTGCGGGTGGTTGTCGGGGTCCTGGCCGTGGCCGGTCTGGTTGCCGGTCTTCGGTTCGCGGCTGGTCCCGGGTGGTTGCTGTCCGGTTGGTGCGGGGCTTCGGGGGCGGCGTCCCGAGGCGGGTGATTCATGAAGTCCCGTTCGCGGCAGGTTGGTTGTGGCTGTTCGGGGTGGTGCCCGGGGTGGTTCTGTCGGCGGCCTGGTGGTGTCCGGGTGCGCTGGGTGGTGTCCTCGGGCGGGGCCGGTCGCGGCGGCCCTGTTGGTCCGGGGTGGTGCGGGAGAGGGGTGTCCGACCGGGCTCTTGGGGCGGGCGGGGGAGTGAAGTCCCCTTCGTGTTGGGCATGTTGATGCTGGTATGGGACCTCGGTCTTGCCTGCCTGCCTGCCGGTCCTGTCCGGCCCCCTGTCGGTTTCTCTGGTGTTGCTGTGCTGCGACGGCGTCCGTACTGGTTCCTGCTGGGGCTACCGGCCTTGCTGGTTCTGCCGTTTCGCTCTTGCTGTCCTGCTTCAGCCGGTCGTACTGGCCGTTCCTGCCGGTCTCACCGCGGTGGTCGTACCGGTTGCTTCTGCCGACTGCTTCTACTGGCGTCGTTGTTGCCAGTGCACGGGCTTCGTCGGTTCGGGTCGTGCTGGTCTTCGGGTTCTGCCGGCCGGTCTTGTTGGTCCGGCCGTAGTGGCTGTACCGGCTCTCCTGCTGTGCCGTTCCTGCTGGCCCGTGCCGACCGTTTCCAGCGTTCTGGTCCTTGCCGGCTGTTCCTGCTGTCGGTACTGGTCCTGGTGCTCTGGTTTTGCGGGTGTCGCCGGTGGTTCCTGCCGGTCCCGTCGTTCAGGTGGACCGGCCCTTCTCGGTCTTGCCGTGCTGTGAGTGCGTCTGTCCGTACTGGTTCCTGCTGGGGCTACCGGTCCTGCTGGCCCCGCCGTTCCGCTCTTGCCGGCCGCCTCGTCGGCCCTGCTGGCCCGGTCCTGCCGGTCCTACCTGCTTGCCGGTCCTGCTGGTTGAGGGGTGCGGGGCTGGTTCTCTTGCTGTTCTGCTCCAGCTGGTCGCGCCGGCCGGTCTTGTTGGTCCGGCCGTAGTGGTTGTACCGGCTCTCCTGCTGTGCCGTTCCTGCTGGCCCGTGCTGACCGTTTCCAGCGTTCTGGTCCTTGCCGGCTGTTCCTGCTGTCGGTACTGGTCCTGGTGCTCTGGTTTTGCGGGTGTCGCCGGTGGTTCCTGCCGGTCCCGTCGCCCAGGTGGAC
>NZ_JBIAXP010000070.1:0-2282 GCF_042896795.1 Kitasatospora sp. NPDC001261 | reverse complement strand
GCGCCACCACACCCTTCGGCCGACCCGTCGAACCCGACGTGAACATCACACACGCCACATCCTCCGGACCCACCACCACCGACGGCAACACCCCGCCTGCTGCCGGCTCCCACTCCTCATCCACCCACACCACACACTCCGCGAGCCCCTCCACTGACCCACGCAACCCCGAACTCGACACCACCAGACCCACACCCGCCTCGGCCACCACCAACGCCGACCGCTCCCGCGGGAACTCCGGATCCAACAGCGTGTAACCACCACCCGCCTTCAACACACCCAACAACGCCACCACAAGATCCGCACCACGCCCCAGGCACACCCCCACCAACCCGCCCCGCACCAGACCGGACTCCACCAACCGCGCGGCCATCCGATCCGACAGAACATCCAACTCCCCATACGACAAACGGCGATCACCATCCACCACCGCCACCGCACCCGGAGCCCGCACCACCTGCTCCCCGAACAGCCCCGGCACCGTCCCCGCCGGCACCGGACCCCCACCACCACCCCACCCCGACACAACCAACTCACGCTCGCCACCCACCAACACCTCAACCGACCCCACCGACCCGTCCGGATCCGCGACCATGGCGGCCAGCACCCGGCGCAGGCGCTCCGCGAAGGTGGTGACGGTGCCGTGGTCGAAGAGGTCGGCGGCGTAGCGCAGTTCGGCCCGGATGCCGGCCGGCCTGTTGGCGGCGTCATGGTGCTCGGAGAAGCTCAGGTTGAGGTCGAACCGGGCCGGGGCGGCGACAGAGCACTCCGGCTCCACGACCAGGCCCGGGAGTCGGAGACTGCACTCGCTGTTGTTCTGCAGGACCAGCATCACCTGGAACAGCGGATGGACCGACGCCGAGCGGACGGGGTTCAGCTCCTCCACCAGACGCTCGAACGGCAGGTCCTGGTGCGTGAACGCCGCCAGATCCGTATCCCGGACCCGCCCCAGCAACTCACCGAAGGTCGGCGCACCCGACACATCCGTCCGCAGCACCAGCGTGTTCACGAAGAACCCGACCAGCTTGTCCAACGCCTCGTCCGAACGCCCCGCCACCACCGTGCCGATCGGAATGTCCGTCCCCGCGCCCAGGCGCGACAAGAGGGCCGCCAGGCCCGCGTGCAGCACCATGAACAGCGTCACGCCATGCCGACGCGCCAGGCCCTCCAACTCCGCGTGCAGCTCCGCGTCCAGCCCGAACTCCACCAGACCACCCGCACGCGAAGCCACCCCCGACCGCGGCCGATCCAACGGCAGCGCCACCTCCTGCGGCGCATCCCGCAACACCTCCGACCAGTACGCCAACTGCCGCTCCAGGACCCCACCCAACAGACCCTGCTGCCACAGCGTGTAATCCGCGTACTGCACCGGCAACGGCGACCACTCCGGAGCAACCCCCGCCAACCGGGCCCGGTACGCCGACGCCACGCCCTCCCACAACGGCTCCATCGACCAACCGTCACTCGCGATGTGGTGCAAGGTCACCACCAGCACCGACTCACCCTCGCCGAGCCTGAACAGCACCACCCGCAACGGCAGCCCGGTGGACAGGTTGAACGCGGCGAGGACCTCGCCGGAAATCCGCTCCGCCAGCTCCTCCGCCGTGCATGGCTCGGCCCTGAACGGCACCTCGACGTCCCCGACGGGCAGCACCACCTGGCGGGGCTGCCCGTCGACCGCCGGATAGACCGTCCGCAGCGCCTCGTGCCGCCCGACCACGTCACCGATCGCCCCGCAGAGGGCCTCCACGTCCACCGATCCGTGCAGCCGGAACACGAACGGGCTGTTGTACGTGGCGGAAGCGCCTTCGAGCTGGTCGAGGAACCACAGCCGCTGCTGCGCGAACGACAGCGGCAGCACCTCCGGCCGCTCCCCCGCCACCAACGCCCGCCGCGCCGGCCGCCCCTCCTTCAGCTTCTCCGCCACCCTGGCCACGGTCGGGTTCCGGAACAGGTCCCGGATGCCGAGCTCCGCGCCGAGCGTGCTGCGGATGCGGCTGATCAGCCGGGTCGCGATGACCGAATGGCCGCCCAGGGCGAAGAAGTTGTCATCGACTCCCACCGACGGCAGCCCGAGGACCTCGGCGAAGAGGCCGCACAGGAGCTGTTCCTGCGCCGACTCGGGAGCGCGACCACCCTCGGCCGTGTCCTTCTGCCCGGTCGTCGGTTCCATCTGCTGAGCCATGACATCCATACCTTTCTTCGTGGGATCGTTCTGGTCATTCGTAAGATCAGGGCACCCAGGGATGCCGGGTGTGGCTGTCATGTCATTGCCGCGTCCG
>NZ_JBIAXP010000069.1:0-2449 GCF_042896795.1 Kitasatospora sp. NPDC001261 | reverse complement strand
CTTCGGGGGGGGGCCGGGCCCCGGGGGGGGGGGCGGGGGGCCACCGGGGGGGGGGGGGGGGGCCCCGGGGGTGGGGGGGCCCCCCCGCCGTGTGCGGAACCGGGGGTGCTTCTTCCCGCTTCGTTGTTGCGGATCTGCGCGACCGGGTCGTTGGTCCGGCCCTGGGTGATGGTGATCGCGAAGTCCGGCTTGACGAAGGTCTGTTGGCTGCCCAGGGTGCCCTGCCAGGCGCCGAGGAAGGTTCTCGCTCTCCGGAGCCGGCACGCCCGTTTCCAGGTCGGGACGACGGAGCTGGGCGGAGAGGGGCGGCGGGTGGCCGGGGCCGGCTCAGCTCCGGGCGGCTCCGCTGGGGGCGGTGCCGGGGGCCTCCGCCGGGGTGCGGCTCGGGGCGGCGTCACCGTCGGGCGTGCTGCTTCCGTTCGCGCCGGGACCGTCCCGGTCGGTGAGGGCGGCCGGCCCCGGCAGGTGCGCCTGGTGGTCCGGCGGGTAGAACTGCCGGGCCCAGTGCCGCATCGCGCCGATCGGCCCGTCGCCCGGGGCGAGCTTCGGCGGCGACATGTACCGCTTGGTGGACCAGATCGGGAAGTCGGCCGCGGTGAACTCCAGGTTGCGCTTGAACATCGGGCCCGCCAGTAGCCTGGTGACCGCCCGGCTGACCGTCCGGGCGACGACCGGCGGCAGTCCGGACGGCTCCGACATGACGAAGCGGCTCGCCTGCCGCAGCTGCATCCGGCCGGGAGCGACCTGGGTGGCCATGACCAGCGAGCAGATCTCCAGGCCCAGCGAGGGCGTGTGCACGTCGGTGTGCAGGGCGGTGAGGCCGTACCCGTCCACCTCGACCTGGACCTCGCGCAGGCCGAGCAGCGGGAAGGTCTCCCGGACCAGCATCGAGATGTGGAAGGTGGTGCCGTCGAACTCCACGGGCTTCGCCAACTCGCCCTGCGGCCAACCGTGCAGGGTGACGAAGTGGCCCAGGTCGAAGGAGTTCTCCATGACGTCCTGGGCGTAGCCGGGCATCTCGAAGGAGGTGTACCGCAGGGGCTGCCGCCCGTCGTCGATCCGGTGCCAGGCGGGGATCTCCCAGTCCGGCTCCCGGCCGTCGTGGTGGCGCCAGACGAAGACGGCCTCGTTCACCTCGCGCACCGGCAGCGGCGTCAGTGCCGCCTTGGGCGGCTGGGTGCCGTACCCGGTGCGCACGCAGCGGCCCTCGGCGTCGAAGGCGAAGCGGTGGAAGGGGCAGACCAGGTGGTCGCCCTCGACCGCGGCCAGGCCGAGGTGGGCGCCGAGGTGCGGGCAGTACGGGCGGATCGCGCGGAGGCGGCCGTTGCGCAGCCGGTACAGCACGACGTCCTCGCCCGCGAGTTGGCGGGTGAGGACGGTGCCGGGCCTGAGCTCGGCGGAGAAGGCGAGTGCGGACCAGCCGTCGGGGTAGGGCAGTGCCGGTGGCAGGGCGACATCGGCCGCGGTCGGGCGGCTGCTGACGGGGTGGACGTGCTTGGACACGCGCATGAAGAAGTCTCCTGTCGGTCTGTCCGGCGCCGCCCCTCCCAGGCGATTAGCGCTCGAACAGAATGGATTTCCGATGCTAGCCATGGAACGGGAGCCCGTGCACGGACAATCTCCCTAACTCACAACAAGTCTGATGATCCGTCGGGTAGGCCGGTTCAAGGATTCGACAGGTCCCAGCCATTCGCCCGGCCCCGGGGCCACGGGGGTATTCGGGCAGGTCGGCGCGGCCTCGACGTCCGAGCGGGGCCGAAGGGGGGCCGGCGGGGCGGCGGGCCGCACCCGGGGCGGAACAGGGCCGCCCGGCCCGGGCGCTATTCGTACGGGCCCGTACCGTTGGGCGATCGGCGACGGCGGCGGATTCCGCGGTTCCGGCGTGACGGGAATGCGGATCCGGCCGACCGACGCGGTTCCCCCCGATTTCCCCTCGGCCCTTTGCGGACGCGCCGCGCGGTGATTGCCCCACGCGGTCGAGGAGGGGTCGAGAGGTGCTGGAAAGGGCTTTCTGCCGGGGGTGGGGTGTGTTGTGGTGGGTGGCAGGGGAGCCCTGGCCGCGGACGGCTCGACGGCCGTGGGTGGGCGGAGCGCCGCTGGTCGGTGACGTACCGGTGGCGTAGACGCTCGCGCATGGAACTGAGAGCGGCGGCTATGGATCGCCGGGCCAGGGGGGATTTGAATTGGTGCCACGACGACGAACCGATCGGGCGCAACCGGCGCCTCCGAAGGACCGGTCGTCGGTGATTCCTCCGAGTCTTGGAATGAGGGTGTGTGTGATGGCTGGTGTGGTGGATCTCGCGGTCGAGTCCGGTGTCGTGCTGGTGGTCGGTGGGACGGGGAAGACGGGTCGCCGGGTGGCGGACCGGCTGACGGCCCTGGGGTACGGGGTGCGGGTGGGGTCGCGTTCGGGTGCGGTGCCGTTCGACTGGCACGACGAGGGGACGTG
>NZ_JBIAXP010000068.1:0-3306 GCF_042896795.1 Kitasatospora sp. NPDC001261 | reverse complement strand
CGATAAAACGAGCACGCCGAATAAGCACCAGGTCACAGCGCCGAAAAGCGCAAACGACCGGCACGAACCGGAAGTGGTGTTTCAGAGGATTGGCCGCTCCGGGACCGTCCGCGCAGACGCGTGTCCGGTGCTCCCTGCCGAGCGACTAGGAAACACTACCCCTGTCCGGCACCGGAGGCAAACCCGTCCCGGAGACGGTGCGGATGCAGAGCGCCCGGCCCGGCTTCACGTACTCGCCGTTGGGGTGGTCGTTGCCGGTGACCCAGTGGCGGGCGGTGGCCTCGTCACGGCCGCCGTCGCGGTGCCGCCGGAGCAGGCGCTCCTCGCGGACCTCGTCCTCGGCATGGACGTACCAGAGCTCGTGCAGCAGGCGGCGGGCGTCGGGCCAGGGGGTTTCGGCGGAGGCGAGGTAGTTGCCCTCGGTGATGACGAGCCGGGTCCGCGGGCGGACCACGTGGCGGGCGGCGACCGGCTCGTCCAGGGTGCGGTCGAAGTCCGGGACGTAGATGTCCTGGAACCGGTCGCCGGCGATCCGGCGCAGCAGGGCGACGTAGCCGTGGGCGTCGAAGGTCGCCGGGGCGCCCTTGCGGTGGGTCAAGCCGAGGCGGTCGAGCTGGGCGCCGGAGAGGTGGAAGCCGTCGAGCGGGACGTAGGCGGCGGTGCCGGGGCCTTCGGCCCGCTCGACCTCGGCGACCAGGCGGCGGGCCAGGGTGGACTTGCCGGCGCCGGGCGGGCCGGCAAGTCCGAGGATCGTACGGGCGTTGCTGCCCGGGCCTCGGAGGAAGCCGAGGGCAAGGGCGGTGAGGCGGTCCTCGTTCATGGCCGCACCCTACTCAGCGCGCGCCTCCTGTTCAGTGCACCTCTTTGCTCAGTGAACCTCTTCGCTCGGCGGTCGGCTTTGCTCAGCGGTCGGCGAGGGCGGGCAGGTCCAGGGTGAGGGTGCCGGCGTCGGCGTCGAGCAGGGCGGGCACGCCGAGCGGGACGGTGAGGGTGGAGGGGCAGTGGCCGAAGCCCAGTTCCCAGAGCACGGGGACGCCGAGCCCGCCGAGCCGGTCGAGCATCACGTCCCGGACCCGCTGGGGCCGTCCGCAGCCCTCCCAGGAGCCGAGGGCCAGGCCGGCCACGCCGTCGAGGGCTCCGGAGCGCAGGAGCTGGGTCAGCAGCCGGTCGAGCTGGTAGGGGTGCTCGTTCACGTCTTCGAGCAGCAGGACGGCGTCCTCGTACGAGGGACGGGCGGCGGGCGTGCCGCGCTCGGCGGTGAGGACGTGGAGGCAGCCGCCGGCCGTGACGCCGCGGGCGCGGCCGGGGACGAGCGGGGCGGCGGTGGGCGAGGTGAGGACGGTGACGGCGGCGGGGTCGAAGAGGGTGCGGCGCAGGTGCTCGGCGGTCGGGCCGTCGGAGACGAAGGAGGCGCCGGCGGCCAGCGGTCCGTACAGGGTGGCGAGGCCGAGCCGCCGGGCGAAGGCCTCGTGCAGGGAGCTGACGTCGCTGAAGCCGATGAAGGGCTTGGGGGCGGCGGCGCGCATCGCGGTCCAGTCGAGCAGGTCGACGATGCGGTGCACGCCATACCCGCCGCGGGCGCAGATGACGGCGTCGACGGTGGGGTCGAGCCAGGCGGTCTGGAGGTCGGCGGCGCGGTCGGCGTCGGTACCGGCCAGGTAGCCGAGGGTGGGGTGGGTGTCGAGGACGTGCGGGGCGACGGTCACGCGGAGCCCCCAGGAGCGGAGGATCGCGCACCCGGCGGTGAGACGTTCGGCGTCGACGGGACCGCTGGGGGCGACGACGGCGACGTGGTCGCCGGGGCGCAGGTGCGGCGGGCGGGTCAGCCCCTGGCCGGGTGTGGTCGGGTGCTGGTCCATGGGCCGGGCCACCTTTCGGACGCGGAAGCGGGGTTCGGGCGGTCGCGCCGTGGCCGCGACCGCCCGGTGACGATATGCCCCGTGCCGACCGGCCGATGTCCGCCGGCCGACGTGAGGGCTCTTCAGATCGCCGCCCCCATCACCTCCCGCACCTCGGCGAGGGTGGCGTCGGCGACGGCGTTGGCCCGCTCGGCGCCGTCGCGCAGGACCTGCCGCAGGTGGCCCCGGTCGGCGGCGAGTTCGGCACGGCGGGCGCGCAGCGGGCGGAGGAACTCGTTGACGGACTCCGTGACGGTGCGCTTGAGCGCGGCGGCGCCGCCGTCGCCGATCTCCTCGGCGACGGCCTCGGGGGCCCGGTCCTGGCAGAGGGCGGCGAGCAGGACGAGGCTGGAGACCTCGGGCCGGTCGACCGGGTCATAGCCGATCCGGCGGTCGGCGTCGGTCCTGGCGCCGCGGATGATCCGGGCGGTCTCGTCCTCGGTGGCGCCGAGGGCGACGGCGTTGCCCCGGCTCTTGCTCATCTTTCCGCCGTCGGTGCCGAGCAGCATCGGGGCTTCGGAGAGCAGGGCCTGCGGACGGGGGAAGACGGCGCTGCCGTCGGCGTGCGGGTAGCGCTCGTTGAAGCGGCGGGCGACGGTGCGGGCGACTTCGAGATGGGGCAGCTGGTCCTGGCCGACCGGGACCAGGTCGGCCTTGCAGAAGAGGATGTCGGCGGCCTGGTGGACGGGGTAGGTGAACATCAGCCCGCTGACGGCGGACTGCCGGGAGTGGGTGATCTCGTCCTTGACGGTGGGGTTGCGGCCCAGCTCGGCGACGCTGACCAGGCTGAGGAAGGGGAGCAGCAGCTGGTTGAGGGCGGGGACGGCGCTGTGCGGGAAGATCGTCGCCCGCTCGGGGTCGAGGCCGGCGGCGAGGTAGTCGAGGACGAGGTTCTCGGTGTGCTCGGCGAGCCGGTCGGCGAGGTCGCGGTCGGTGATGACCTGGTAGTCGGCGACCACGACGAACATCTCGACGCCCTGGTCCTGGAGCCGGACCCGGTTCCGCAGGGTGCCGAAGTAGTGGCCGAGGTGGAGCGGTCCGGTGGGGCGGTCCCCGGTGAGGACGCGGTGGGCTGCCGGGTCGTCGGACAGGACGGACGCGGCGGCGACGGCGGTGGCCGCGGCGGCGGCGGGACCGGCAGTGGTGGGGACGGTGGCGGTAGGGACGGTGGCGGTGGCGGTGGTCAAGGTGTCTCTCCTCGGTACGGCGGTGGTGGCGGCCGTCCGGGGCGAGGGGCCCGTCCTACGGAAAACGCAGCAGGGCCGTCCATCCCGGACGGCCCTGCTCAGGCGAGTGGTGTGGCCGTCCTAGGACCAATGCCAGTGACTTAGGTTGTGGCTGCTCTGGTGATCGCGATGACTGCGGGGACTGGTGGTGGCCAGTTGCGGTGTTGGACGCGTTTGAGGGG
>NZ_JBIAXP010000067.1:0-3383 GCF_042896795.1 Kitasatospora sp. NPDC001261 | reverse complement strand
ACGGACGCGGCAATGACATGACAGCCACACCCGGCATCCCTGGGTGCCCTGATCTTACGAATGACCAGAACGATCCCACGAAGAAAGGTATGGATCGTCATGGGCCGAGTCTGCCACGGCGCCGTGCCGGTACCCACGACAGCGCGGTGCACCGGTTTTCCCCCCGCATTGCTCGCCTTCTGGCGAAGAATTACCTCCCCATTACGTCATTGGCGAAGGTATTCGGCCAACTTGTTGCACAAAGGGTGACGCGTTCAGACCAAAAATGACACTGTTCCTTCCCATCTCATTCGAACCACCAGCTCTACCGGGCGGCGTCACCCCAGGCCGCCCGGCTGACTCCGGCCCCCGAACCCGGGCCGTCGCAGAAGGAGTTCCGTGTGACTCGATCCCCCCGAAAGTCCACCGCCGCGGGCGCGTTGCTAGTCGGCGCCGCGATGGTCGTGGCCGCTCTGACGCCCGGCGTCGCCGCCGCCGACACTCCTGCCGGGACTCCCGCCGAGGCCCCCGCCGGGGTCCAGGCCTTCGCCGGCGCGATGCCGGTGCAGCTGTCGCCCGAGCAGCGCGGCGAGCTGCTGGCCTCCGCGGACGCGTCCCTGGCGAAGACCGCGAGGTCGCTGAACCTGGACGCGAAGGAGGCGCTGGTCGTCAAGGGCGTCACCAAGGACGCGGACGGCAGCCTGCACACCCGCTACGAGCGGACCTTCGACGGACTCCCGGTGCTCGGCGGCGACCTGGTCGTCCACACCGCCCCCGACGGCACCACCAGGGGCGTCACCAAGGCCACCGAGGCGGACATCGCCGTCGACACCACCCCCAAGGAGAGCGCTGACGCGGCGAAGGGCCTCGCGCTCGACAGCGCCGAGAGCGCGAAGGTCACGGAGGCGGCGGCCGACGACGCCCGCAAGGTGGTCTGGGCCGCGTCCGGCACCCCGCGGCTCGCCTGGGAGACGGTGGTCACCGGTACGCAGGAGGACGGCACGCCGTCCGAACTGCACGTCATCACCGACGCCGACACGGGCAAGAAGATCTTCGAGTACCAGGGCATCGAGACCGGCGTCGGCACCAGCAAGTACTCGGGCCAGGTCACCATCGGCACCTCGGCGGTCGCCGGCGGCTTCGCGATGACCGACAACACCCGCGGCGGCCACAGCACCTACGACCTGAACGGCACCAGCGGCACCAGGACGCTGTTCACCAACCCGACCGACACCTGGGGCGACGGCACCGTCGCCAACCGGCAGACCGCGGCCGTCGACGCCGCCTACGGCGCCCAACTCACCTGGGACTACTACAAGAACGTCCACGGCCGCAACGGCATCAAGGACGACGGCGTAGGCGCCTACACCCGGGTCCACTACGGCAAGAACTACGTCAACGCGTTCTGGTCCGACGCCTGCTTCTGCATGACCTACGGCGACGGCGCGGGCAACGTCAAGCCGCTGACCTCGATCGACGTCGGCGCCCACGAGATGACCCACGGCGTCACCTCCGCCACCGCGAAGCTGGTCTACAGCGGCGAGTCCGGCGGCCTGAACGAGGCCACCTCCGACATCATGGCCGCCGCGATCGAGTTCTGGGCCGACAACCCCGAGGACAAGGGCGACTACCTGGTCGGCGAGAAGATCGACATCCGGGGCGACGGCAGCCCGCTGCGCTACATGGACAAGCCCTCCAAGGACGGCCGCTCCAGGGACTACTGGTCGGCCGACGTCGGCTCCGTCGACGTCCACTACTCCTCCGGCCCGGCCAACCACTGGTTCTACCTGGCCTCCGAGGGCAGCGGCGCCAAGACCGTCAACGGCGTGGCCTACGACTCCCCGACCTCCGACGGCCTGCCGGTGACCGGCATCGGCCGGGACGCGGCGGCCAAGATCTGGTACCGGGCGCTCACCACCTACATGACCTCGTCGACCAACTACGCGGCCGCCCGCACCGCCACCCTCCAGGCCGCCGCCGACCTGTACGGGAAGAACACCACGACGTACCAGAACACCGCCAACGCCTGGGCGGCCATCAACGTCGGCCCGCGCGTCGTCGACGGCCTCCTGCTGGAGCCCGTCGCCAACCAGATCACCGCGATCGGCACCTCCGCCGACCTCGGGGTCGAGGCCTCGAACCTCAACCCCGGCATCGTCACCTACCACGCGACCGGCCTCCCCCTGGGCCTGACGCTCCACCCGGTCACCGGCCGCGTCACCGGCGTCCCGGCCCTCCCGGGCACCTACACGGTCACCGTGACCGCCCAGAGCTCCCACCGCGGCAGGACGTCGACGACGTTCACCTGGCGGGTCTCCCCGGGCATCTTCGCGAACAGCACCTCCCTGCCGATCCCGGACGGCGGCCCGGCGGTCTTCTCCGACATCGTCGTCGACCGGCTCCAGGGCCAGGCGCCGAGCGACCTCAAGGTGAGCGTGGACATCAAGCACACCTGGCGCGGCGACCTGGTCATCGACCTGATCGGCCCGGACGGCACGGTGTACTCGCTGAAGAAGGGCAGCTTCAGCGACTCGGGCGAGAACGTCATCGAGACCTACACGGTGGACGCCTCCGCCCAGCCCGCCAAGGGCACCTGGCGCCTCCGCATGCAGGACACGTACCGCGGCGACTCCGGCCACCTCGACGGCTGGAAGCTCATCTTCTGACCGCACCCGCACCGAGCACGGCCCCCTGAGCACGGACCACTGAGGTGATCCGGTCGGCGAGAGCACGTCCTCGCCGACCGGATCACCTCTTGCACGTGCGGCACGGACCGCCACCCACGGACGGTCCGGGTCAGCGGGTCAGCGGGTCAGCGGGCCACGAGTCAGCGGGCCAGGAGGAACTTGGTGGTCGGCACGTTGCGGACGGTGGCGCAGTCCAGGTTCGACGTGGTGGCGCTGTAGGTGAAGCCGCTCGGGACGCTGCACGCCCACATGCCGCTGACCGGGACGCGCAGGTGGAAGGTGGTGGACGGGACGCCCTGGGTCAGGCTGCACGTGGTGGAGGAGCCGGCGGCGTCGTAGGTGAAGCCCGGGGCGGTCGAGCAGGCGGTGAGGCCGTCGACGGGCGTGCGCAGGTGGTACTGCGGCGAGTTCCAGCTGCCGCCGCCGCTACACGTCCGGCTGAAGACGACCCCCTCGTAGACGTAGCCGGAGGGGACGGAGCAGGCCCAGGTGTCGTCGAGCCCCGTGGTGGCGGCGGTGGCCGGTGCCGCGGTGACGGCCCCGGTGAGCAGCAGGGTGAGCGCGGCGAAGGCGGCGAGCAGCGCGGTGCGTGCGGTACGTACGGTTCGTGCGACGGACATGTCTTCCATACCTTTCTTCGTGGGATCGTTCTGGTCATTCGTAAGATCAGGGCACCCAGGGATGCCGGGTGTGGCTGTCATGTCATTGCCGCGTCCG
>NZ_JBIAXP010000066.1:0-3509 GCF_042896795.1 Kitasatospora sp. NPDC001261 | reverse complement strand
CGCCCCACCTCCAGGGTTGGCAGTCTGAAAATCATCCAGCCCCCGGAGCGACCACCCCCGGAGCCACCCCCGGCCCCCCACCCTCCCGAGAGCCCGACCCCCCCACCCGTCAACGGGCCCCCCGCCGGGCCTCCCGCACCCGCCGCAGCCGGTTCACCAGCACCGGCGCGTGCGCCAACGCCTCCTCCCGGTCCAGCAGCGCGTTCAGCACCTGGTAGTACCGCGTCGGGGAGAGCCCCAGCTCCTCCCGGATCGCCCGCTCCTTGGCCCCCGCCGTCCGCCACTGCCGCCCCTCCAGCGCCAGCACCGCCCGGTCCCGCTCGCTCAGCTCGCCCACCGCCGACACCTCCGTCCACCGCTACGGAGTGTCATTCTCGCGCGCGACCCGGACACACACTGCTCGCCCCACCGCTCCCCGTGCCCGGCTACCGTCACCCCCATGACCACGCCGAGCTTCGCCCTGCACGTCCCGACCGCCGACCTCGACCCCGACCCGCTCGACCCGTCCCAGATCGTCTCGGGCACCCCCGAGGTCACCGGCAGGGTGCTCTCCGAGTCCGCCGACGGCCGCCACCTGCGCGGTCTCTGGCAGATCACCCCCGGCGTGGTCACGGACGTCGAGGCGGACGAGATGTTCGTGGTGCTCAGCGGCCGGGCCACGATCGAGGTCGAGGGCGGCCCGACCCTGGAGGTCGGCCCGGGCGACTGCGCGGTGCTGCGCGAGGGCGACCGCACCACCTGGACGGTCCACGAGACCCTCCGCAAGGCCTACGCCATCACGCTGCCCTGAGCCCCGTCGGAGCCGGGGCGAACCACGCCCCGGCCCCGACGGCCTGCTACTTGCGGACCTTCACCGCTTCCTTCACCGCCGCGTCCTGCAGTCCTTCGAGCACCTGCTTCGGATCCCCCGTCACGGCCTGCCCGATCCCGGCCTTGATCCGGTTGCTGACCTCGCCCCAGGCCGGGTCCCCGAACGGGTAGAAGCTCGCGTTGCTGAGCCCGACCGCGAACTGCTTGAGGTCCTCGTGCTTGGGGTCGGACGACATCTGGGCGAACGCGTCCTGGGTGACCGGCAGGAGGTTGTACTGCTCGTCGAACTTCAGCTGGTTGTCCTTGCCGTAGACGAACGCCAGGAACTTCTTGATCTCGTTCTTGTGTCCGTTCGCCTTCAGCGCCATCATCCAGTCCGCGACCCCGAGGCTCCCGGTCCGTCCGACGCCGTCCTTCTTCGGGATCGGCGCCGTGCCGAACTCGATCTTCCCGGCGGTCGCCATCCGCAGCAGGGTCGGGTGCCCGTTCAGCATCGCGACCTTCCCGGCGGCGAAGTCCTGGAACACCGGGGTGCGGTTCATCTTGCCCGGGTCCGGGTACGTCAGCCCGGTGGCCACCAGGTTGCTCTTCAGCCAGCCGAAGGTGGCCTGGTTCTGGGCGCTGTCGATGGTGTAGTTGCCGACGTCGTCGGAGATGCTGCCGCCGCCGCTCAGCGTCCACAGCATCGACTCGGCCGGTGCCTCCTCCGGCCCCAGCGGCAGCCCGTACGGGGTCACCCCCGGCACCTTGGCCTTGATCTTCTCGGCGTCCTGCCGCAGCTCGTTCCAGGTGGCCGGCGGCTGGGTGATGCCGGCCTGCCGGAAGACCGCCTTGTTGTAGAAGAGCACCCGCGAGGAGGAGACGAACGGGATCCCGTACTGCGTCCCGACCACCTGCCCGGCGTGCGCGAAGGTGTCCAGGAACCTGGCCTGGGTGTCCACCGAGAGCACGTCGGAGGCCGGGTACAGCCGGTCCGCCGCGACCTGGTCCGCGAAGCCGCCGGTCTGGAGCAGGTCCGGCGACTTGCCGGCGGCGATCATGTCCTCGACCTTCTTGCCGATCTCGGTCCAGCTGTCCACCTCGACACTGACCCTGATCCCGGGGTTGGCCGCCTCGAAGTCCCTGGCGACCGCGTCCCAGTAGTGCTGGGAGCTGGTCTCGGGGCTCTCCCCGTAGTCGGCGGCGACCAGTCTGAGGGTGACCGGCCCGTCGTCCTGCCCGCCGCAGGCACTGACCGCGGTGAGGACCAGTGCTCCGGCCAGCGCACCGCCGAGCACACGGGTGGGAACGTGGACGCGCCTGTTCAACGCGGGTACCGCCTTCGGGGGGATGGAACGGGGGGTGAACGCAGCCGGAACGGGGGAATCCGGCAGGGGGACGCGCAACACTCCCAAACCCGTCGACCACCGGTCCACACCACCGCCCGGCGCCGCCCCAGTAGTTATCGAAGTGCTCGGCGTCATTGCACAATGCGCAACAAAACCCCCACTCACCCCGGTCCGCACCCGCCCCGCACCCCGGCGCAAAGCCGCGCACACCCCCGCAGCTGCGACAAAGCTCACCCAGTATGGACCAGACCAATCCGACAACTGGACTAGACCTCTTCTACCCGCCCAAGGGAAACTGTCCTCCGTGAAGCACGTCATCGCACTCGATGTAGGCGGCACCGGCATGAAGGCCGCGCTGCTCGCCCAGGACGGCTCCGTGCTGTTCGAGGCACGCCGACCGACCGGGCGGGAGCACGGCACGGACGCCGTCGTCGCCGCCATCCTCGACTTCGCCACCGACCTGGCGGACGAGGGCCGCAGCCGTTTCGGCGTCGCCCCGCTCGCGGCCGGTGTCGCCGTCCCGGGCACGATCGACGAGAAGAACGGCATCGCGGTCTTCTCCGCCAACCTCGGCTGGCGCGAGCTCCCGCTGCGCAAGCTCCTCGGCGAGCGCCTGGCCGGGCCGGACGGCGGCGCGATGCCGGTGGCCCTCGGCCACGACGTGCGCTCCGGCGGCCTGGCCGAGGGCCGGCTCGGAGCCGGCCGCGGCGTCGACCGCTTCCTGTTCATCGCCCTCGGCACCGGCATCGCCGGCGCCATCGGCATCGACGGCCGGATCGAGGCCGGCGCGCACGGCTACGGCGGCGAGATCGGCCATGTCGTGGTCCGCCCGGGCGGACCGCAGTGCGGCTGCGGCGCCCGCGGCTGCCTGGAGACGCTGGCCTCGGCCTCCGCCGTCTCCCGCGCCTGGGCCGAGACCAGCGGCGACCCCGACGCCGACGCGGCATCCTGCGCCGCCGCGGTGGACGCCGGGGACGACCGCGCCCTCGCGGTCTGGCAGCGCGCCGTCGACGCCCTGGCGGACGGCATCGTGCTGGCCCAGAGCCTGCTCGACCCGTCCACCGTGATCGTCGGCGGCGGGCTGGCCGAGGCCGGCGACACGCTCTTCACTCCGCTGCGCGCGGCGGTCACCGGGCGACTGACCTTCCAGATGCCCCCGAAGGTCGTACCCGCCATGCTCAAAGACACCGCCGCGTCCCTGGGCGCGGGCCTGCTCGCCTGGGATCTGCTCTCCATGGAGGTGACCGCGTGACCACCGCGGACCGTGACCGTACTGCCCTGGCCGGTGCCCGGCTGGTCCTGCCCGGCGGCGTCGTCGAGGGCGACCGCCTCGCCGTCGAGGGCGAGCGCATCGCCGGCCTCGGCGGCGAC
>NZ_JBIAXP010000065.1:0-3980 GCF_042896795.1 Kitasatospora sp. NPDC001261 | reverse complement strand
TCCGCGGAGACCACCACGGTGTGGGACACCCCGGGGGTGTTGTCCACGAAATTGGTGATCAGCCAGTTCAGGTTCTGTGCGGCCTGGCTCATCTGAGTCAACTCAACGCTCCTGGTGGTTCGAGCCGCCGAAGAGATCGGTGCTCCGGTTCTGTCCGTTGCCGGACTGGTCTACCTGATCGGGGTCGATCCGGAAGCTTCCGGTGTTACCGGCGCTGCGGCCCTGCTCCACACCGCGGCGCAGGTTGGTGAGGCGGCCACGGACCTCCTCCGGGCTGCGGGAGACCTGCGGCCCGTCCTGCGGGGTGGACTTGGCGTTGCCGGGCACCAGGTTCTGCTTGGGCACGCGCCGCGGCAGACCGGCACCGGTGGTGCCGCTGGAGGAGGGCTCGCGCAGCTGCTCGGCCCGCTGCCAGTCGCCGTCGTTCGGCGACTGCCAGGCGGCGCGGGCGGTCGGGCCGGTCGGGCCGTAACCGCCGAGCGAGGACACGTCGTGGCCGCGCTGGGTCTCGGGCGCCGAGGTGTCCTTGGCGCCGGCGAACCAGTTCGGGCTGTCGCCGGACTGGCCGCCGCCGGCCGGCGCGGCGGGGAGGCCGCCGCCCGCCAGCTGCTCGCCGGGACGGCGCTGCGGCAGCCCGGACGGCAGGGTGGCGTGCGGCTCGGCGGCGGGCAGCGCGGGCGGCTCGGGGGCGTACGGGTGGCCGGCCGGGGAGTCCTGGGCCGGGCGGCCGTACTGGTCGTCGGCGTACCCGTCCTGCTGGTAGCCGCCCTGGTCGTAGCCGTACCGGTCGTCGGCGTACTGCCCGCCGGCCTGGCCCTGCTGCTGGTCGTAGCCCTGGGGGGCGTACTGGTCGTAGCCGTCCTGGGCGTACCCGTCCTGCTGGTACTCGTCCTGCTGGTAGCCGCCCTGGTCGTAGCCGTACCGGTCGTCGGCGTACTGCTCGCCGGCCTGGCCCTGCTGCTCGTAGCCCTGCGGGGCGTACTGGTCGTAGCCCTGCTGGTAGTCCTCCTCGACCTCGGCGTCGACCACCGGCGCCTGCGGGGCGCTCTCCAGGGCCGCGCGGCGGACCTGGTCGAGGCGCTGCGAGCGCTGGACGGCCTCCAGGGCGGGGCTGAACCCGCTGGAGCCGGCGTTGCCGGTGCCGGTGAGGTGGTCGTCGAAGCCGAGCTCGGCCGCGCTGCGGGCGCGGGTGTCCGGCGCCCACTCGGCGGCCGGCTCCTGCTCGGCGAAGATCCGGGAGACGGTGAACTGCTCGTCCGGCTCCGGCGCCGCACCGGACTGGGTGACGAACGGCGGGAGCATGACCAGCGAGGTGGTGCCGGCGGACTCGCCGGACGGGCGGAGCTGGACGCGGATGTCGTGCCGCTGGGACAGCCGGCCGACCACGAACAGGCCCATGCGGCGGGAGATGGTGGCGTCCACCGTGGGCGGCTCGGCCAGCTTCTCGTTGATCTCCGCGAAGTCCTCGGCGGTGAGGCCGATGCCCTTGTCGTGGATCTCGACCAGCACGCGGCCGTCCGGCAGGCGGGTCGCGTTGACCAGCACCCGGGTCTGCGGGCTGGAGAACGAGGTGGCGTTCTCCAGCAGCTCGGCGAGCAGGTGGACGAGGTCGGTCACGGCGGCGCCGACGACGTCGACCTCCGGGATGCCGGAGAGCTCGACGCGCTCGTACTGCTCCACCTCGGACGCGGCGGCGCGGAGCACGTCGACCAGCGGGACCGGGGTGTTCCAGCGGCGGCCGGCCTCCTCGCCCGCGAGGACGAGGAGGTTCTCACCGTTGCGGCGCATACGGGTGGCCAGGTGGTCCAGCTTGAAGAGGTTCTCCAGCTGGTCCGGGTCGGCCTCGTTGTTCTCCAGGTCGGTGATCAGCGCCAGCTGGCGCTGGATCAGGCTCTGGCTGCGGCGCGACAGGTTGGTGAAGATCGCGTTGACGTTGCCCCGCAGCAGGGCCTGCTCGGCGGCGAGCGCCACGGCCTGCTGGTGGACCTGGTCGAACGCCCGGGCGACCTCGCCGATCTCGTCCTTGCCGTGCAGCGGGATCGGGGTCACCGAGGTGTCGACCCGGTCGGGGTCGGTCTTGGAGAGCTTCTCGACCAGGTCCGGCAGGCGGTGGTCGGCGATCTCCAGGGCGGCGCTGCGCAGGGTGCGCATGCCGAGGATCATCGAGCGGGCCACGTAACCGGTCAGCAGGCCGGCCAGGATGAGCGCCGCGACGACGATGACCGTGTTGAGGATGGCGTCGTAGAGCGCGTTGTCCTTCAGGTTGCGGGAGTCGGTGAGGACCTCGTCCAGCAGCGCGAGCTCGGTGTTCCGCAGGGCCTGGATGTGGGTGTCGGTGGCCTGGTTCCAGTTCTCCTGGGTCAGGCCGGCGTTCTTCGCCTCGGTGTACGCGGCGTCGGCGACCGCCTTGCCCTTCTGCTGGCCCTCCGCGGCGGCCTGGCTGTACGAGGCGCCGAGCTGGAGCAGGCCCTGCATGGTGGGCGGCGCGCCGTTGGGCATCTTGTACGCCGAGCGGTCCTGGGCCGCGGTCTGCGCGATCTGCGCGGCCGCGTACTTGGCGGCGTCCTCGGGGGCGCTGCCGGTGTTGAACTCGTTGATGGAGACCTGTTCCAGCTTCTCCGAGATCAGGATCTGCTGGATCACGTCCTGGTTCTCGTAGCGCGTGGTGACGTTCGCCGAGATGCCGACCAGCAGGTTGAGCATCAGCGCGCGCTGGGTCGACGCCGCGGCCTTGGCCAGCGACATCGCGTAGATCGCGCGGCCCTTGCTGGTGGCGTTGGCGGAGCCCAGGCCGACCGAGTTGTCGAAGGCCAGCAGCGGGTCGAGCATCACCGAGTACGCGTTGGCCGTGGCGCTGATGAACAGCTCCGGGTTGTACGCGTTGGCCCGCAGGTGCGGCAGGTCGACCACCAGGGTCTGGAAGGCCTCGTGACGCCGGGGGAGCTCACCGGACTTGTCGGAGGCCGCGTAGGCGGCGTTGTACGCCTTCAGCGCGGCGTCGGTGGCGCCGCGGCGCTTGGCCACCTCGTTGTTCGGGTCCTGCTTGGTGAGCAGGGGTATGAGCGTCTTGTCGCGCTCGTTCTCCAGCGCCTCGGCGAGTTCGGTCGCCGCCTTGGCCAGCTCCGCGGTCTTCTCGGCGCGGGACGCCTTGATGAAGCCGTCGACCGAGGTGTTCACGCGCAGACCACCGAAGACGAGACTGATGGTCACGGGGATCAGCAGGATCGCGATCAGACGGGTCGGCACGCGCCAGTTGCGCGGGCGGAGGAAGTCGTACCGGCTCGATCCGCCGTCGCCCGACGAGCCGCCGCCGCGGGGTGTCGCGGCCGGGGGCTCGGGAGCCGGGACGGTGCTCTGGGAGCGTTCCTCGGTGGGAGCGAACGCGGAGAATCCGGCCGGGTCCCCCGGGGTACCGTTCGGCTCGCTCTGGCGGGGCTCGGAGCGCCGCTGCGGGGCGGGTTGCTGCTTACGCCTCACTCGACAACTACCTCTCGGCCGACTGCCGGCCATGGATCAATCCAGCGCTACCCCTGGGCCCTGAACCGCCGCCGTAGGGGCCGGCGCAGGAGAAACCAGGGGTAGCTGGAATTTCAGCACGTGCGGGGATGGGGGACAAACAGCCGCCGTCCGGCACCCGCCTCGGTACATTCTGGACATTCACCGACATGACGGAGCAAAACCGTGGTCACCTGGCGCTGAGTGACGCTGTTTCGCCACGCTGAGTCATTGTTGATCACAAAATGCCTACCGAACTGTTATCCGCTGCTTATACACGGGTCTTGCGCGCGGCCCCCGGAGGTCACCCGCGGGTAGGCACCGCGGTCCCGACGGTCCGTCGCGGGGGACGGACCGTCGGGGCCGTGCGGTTCCCCCCTCGCTCAGCGGAGCCGGGCGAGCAGGGCGTGTTCGACGAGGGTGATGAGGGCGCTCTTGGCGCTGTCGCGGCGGCGGGCGTCGAGGGTGATGACGGGGGTGTCGGC
>NZ_JBIAXP010000064.1:0-4384 GCF_042896795.1 Kitasatospora sp. NPDC001261 | reverse complement strand
TCGGCCGGGAGGTGCCCCCACCGCAGTGGCTCCCTCCTCCGCCTTGCGATGCACGCACCCCAACGCCGCCCCGCCCGCCCTCCGGGCGGACGACGCGAGTTCGAAGACAGGCCCTAGTACTGGAGGTGACGGCCGAGGGCCGTACGGCGGAGTACCCGCTGCACGAGGTCGCGCTCCTCGACGAGTACTCCGGCACCGACGGCCACGTCTACGTGGCGCTTCCGACCGGCCGTCGGCAGATGGTCTCCGTCCCGCTGGAGGGGACGCCCGAGGCCGAGGTCCGGAAGTTCGTCGTCGAGGTGTTCAACGCCGCCGCCGACGCCAAGGCGGCCACGGCCGAACGCCAGGCGCTCGTGCCCCGGGCCGAGGCCGACCTGCGCGAAGCGGTCGAGGACACGGCCGACCAGGAGGAGGCCCGGCGCCGGCTCGCCGACGTGCTGGCCCGCCAGAAGGCGGACACGTGCATCCCCGGGGCCCGCCGCGAACTGGACGAGGCACGGGACCGGTGGCAGAGGCTCACCGGCCGGCGGCCGGTGTAGCCGGGCCGCCGCCCGTCAGGCCCGGTGCACGCCCTAGCCTTCGACGACCTGGACCTTGTCGGCCTGCATCCCCTTCTGGCCCTGGACCGCCTCGAACGTCACCCGCTGGCCCTCGACGAGGGACTTGAAGCCGGCCCCCTCGATCGACCTGAAGTGCACGAACAGGTCCGGGCCGGACTCCGGGGTGATGAACCCGTAGCCCTTCTCGTCGTTGAACCACTTCACGGTGCCGTTCTGGCGGTCGGCCATGTCCACTCCTTGCACAGGGATCACACTGACCGCGCCAGTCTCTCACGCAGCGGAGCCGCTCCGACGCGAAGCGCAGCGGCGGCCGCCGGGACGTTCGCGGTGACCGTGCCCCCGACCTCCGGTACGGCCTACTGGGTGGCGTCGCAGTCCTGACAGCGGCTCGTCGCGGAGCGTTGGGTGTTGCCCCCGGTGGCGTGCAGCGGGTTGGAGTCGGAGAGCCGGCGCCACGCCCCCGGCGAAGGGTCGAGCACCCAGCCGTAGACCGGCGGTTCGACGTCGGCCGGGAGGATGTGGGGGCAGCCCGGCAGATGCGCCTTCCGGCTGGCGTGGACGATGATCGCCGACGGCGGCCAGCCGTCCCACTCGGCGCCGGGCGCGCCCTCGCGGGGCCGCGCCCGCGGAGCGCAGTCCGCGCAGTTGCTCAACTCGTGGCGGCAGTAGTCCATCGGTCCTCATCCCGTCCGGCTCGCGCCCGAGTCTACGGGTGCGCGAGCGGCGGATCGGCCTGCGGCGGGGCGGCAGGCCGCCCGCTCTGCCGACGGCTAAGTCGGGCCCGGGCGGGGGCCGGTCGTCACTACAGTCCCGTTCCATGACGATGGTCACCACGCGTACGGTCGAGTACCCGGCCGACGGAATGACGATGATCGGGCACCTCGCGCTGCCCGCCGGAACCGGCCGCCGGCCCGCGGTCCTGATCGGGCCCGAGGGGCCCGGCCTGAACGACTTCCAGCGCCGCCGGGCCGACGCCCTCGCCGAACTGGGCTACGTGGCACTGGCCTTCGACCTCCACGGCGGGCGCTGGATCAGCGACCCGCAGGAGATGCTGGCGCGGGTGATGCCGCTGCTCGACGACCCCGACCGGATGCGGGGCATCGGCCACGCGGCCCTCGACGTGCTGCTCGCCGAACCGCGGACCGACCCCGAGCGGATCGCCGCCATCGGCTACGGCACCGGGGGCGCGATCGCGCTGGAACTCGGGCGCGACGGCGTCGACCTGCGGGCGATCGGGACGGTCAACGGCCTGGTCACGGGCCGTCCGGGGGAGGCCGCCCGGATCCGCTGCCCGGTGTGGGCCGGGGTCGGGTCGGAGGACCCGATCATGCCGCCCGAGCGGCGGGACGCCTTCGCCGCCGAGATGCAGGCCGCGGGCGTCGACTGGCGCCTGGTGGTCTACGGCGGCGCCCAGCACGCCTTCCACCACCCGACGGTCGGCCACGCCGTGCTCCCCGGCGTCGCCCACCACCCGCAGCAGGCCCAGCGGGCCTGGCGCGACATCGTCGGCCTGCTCGACGAGTGCGTGCCCGTACAGGAGTGAGCCCCGGCCCCTGCCCGTCGACCGACCGGGTCGACGGGCAGGGGCGGGCACCAGGGCAGGGCCCCTTGCCGGCGGACGTCCTACACGTAGACGTCGGAGACCTCGAAGGTCTGCACGGTACGGGCGTTGAAGTAGGACCAGAACCGGGTGCCGCGCATCACGGTGTCCGCGTGCTGCTGGTAGCGCTCACCGCCGGCGTCCGTCCCGGTGGCCCACCGCTCGACCAGGGCACCGTCTTGTCCGGGCCTGCCGAACCGGGAGAGGTCGAAGTTGATCCACTGTCCTTCCCCGTAGTTCACGGCGACGATGACCAGCTTGTGGTTCACGCTGTCGTAGGCCGCGACGGCGTCGGGGTGGCCCGCGTCGATGATCGTCATGCCGGGGCGGATGTGCCGCATGTACTGGGCGAGCAGGAAGTACTTCGGGTTGACCGCGCCGATCACCCCGTTGGTGAGGGTGATCGCCCCGTAGTTCTCCCAGTCGAGGATCTGCCAGATGACCCATGCCGTGGGGTGCAGCCAGCGCAGGTCGAAGTTGAGGTTCCGGGCGAGCTGGAGGCCGCTGGTGTCAACGTCGCCGTACTCGGACATCCAGATGTTCTTGCCGTCCGCCGCCACCATCTTGTACAGCGCGTCGCGGTCACCGTCGACGTCGTAGCCGTGGACGTTCACCCGTCCCACGGCCGCGCGGGTGGCGGCGTCGAAGTCGGGGTTGTCGTGCCAGTTGTACGCGGCGCTGCCGACGCCCCAGTCGTCGAGGCCCGCCACCATCATCCAGTGCAGGCCGCGCGCGTCCAGCTGGGTGCGGGTCTGCCGGATGATCTCGGCCAGTCGGGGCCGGTCGTAGTGGCAGCCCTCCTGTCCGCCGATGAAGTCCGGCGAGTAGCCACCCCAGTTGGCCCCCGGCTCGTTGACCGGCTGGACGGAGGTGAAGTCGATGCCCCAGTGGTCGTGGGCGTACCGGGCCACCGTCGCCATGTACGCCGCGTGGCGGCCGAAGATGTCGTCCCGCAGGTTGCAGCTCCAGCCGTCCGGCGCTCCGCGGGGGTCGTCGTTCTTCAGCATCCACCACATCGGCGAGTTGCTGAAGAGCTCGAACCTGTCGGCGCCGCGGTCCCGGGCCAGCCACATCATGTCGCGCTGGTGCGCGTCGGCGTTCCAGTTCCAGCTGGACGACTGCGGGTCCGCGGAGGCCCAGTCGAGCTGGTAGCCCTCGATCTGCTTGAAGCCGTCCAGTGTCGGACCGGGCTTCATCGTCCGGCCGCCGATGCTGTTCGTTCCCGAGCCGCCGACGTTGTAGCGGACCACGTTCATCCCCAACCCGGGTACCGTCTGCCCCTGGAACCGGACGGTCTTCCGACTGAACAGCACATCGGCCAGGTCCTCCCGGGGGCCGAGCTGGTTGGCCCACCAGGCCAGCGAGGTGCCCCACCCTTCCCAGGTCCCCCAGTTGGCCGACGGATTCACCGTCGTGGTGAAGTCGGCCCAGGCCGGTCGGGCGGCGGAGAGCACCGCCATCGCTCCGACCGGCAGGCCCACCAGTCCACGCAGAACCGTACGACGTTCCATCAAACCCCCCTGAACGGAATCCGCGCGCCCGGATGTGGGGCGTGCGCGAAGCGCTCAGGCTGCACCACCGGCGAGAGGCGGAACCAGTGTGGTGTTGATCACTTCCCGGCTCTGTGGTCTGCCGGTCTCACGGAGCTGTGGTGTCCCCGGATTCCGGGCCGAGGGGCTGGGTGAGCCGCAGGGCGGTGTCGATCAGCGGGACGTGGCTGAAGGCCTGCGGGAAGTTGCCGACCTGGCGCTTGAGGCGCGGGTCCCACTCTTCGGCGAGCAGGCCGACGTCGTTGCGGATCGACAGCAGGCGCTCGAACAGTTCGCGGGCCTCGTCGGTGCGGCCGATCAGGGCGAGGGCGTCGGCGAGCCAGAAGGAGCAGGCGAGGAAGGCGCCTTCGTCGCCCGGCAGGCCGTCCACTCCGCCGTCGGTGGGGTAGCGCAGGACGAAGCCGTCCTCGGTGGACAGTTCGCGCTGGATCGCCTCGATGGTGCCGATGACGCGCTTGTCGTCCGGGGGCAGGAAGCCGACCTGGGGGATCAGCAGCAGCGAGGCGTCGAGTTCGGCTGAGCCGTAGGACTGGGTGAAGGTGTTGCGGTCCGGGTCGTAGCCGTGTTCGCAGACGTCGACGTGGATGGTGTCGCGCAGCGCGCGCCAGCGCTCCAGGTGGCCGCCGGTGGGCTCGTCCTCGGGGGTCTGCTCCAGGAGCTTGATGGTGCGGTCG
>NZ_JBIAXP010000063.1:0-9568 GCF_042896795.1 Kitasatospora sp. NPDC001261 | reverse complement strand
GCGGGGCTGCCGGCGGACTTCGCGGAGCTGTTCTCGGTGATCCTGGACGGCCGCAACGCGTCGCTGGGCGACGGGGTGCGGCGGGCGTTGGGCCGCGAGCCGCGGGACTTCGCCGACTACGCCCGCGAGGCCGCCGCCTCGGGCGTGTGGAACGCGTGACCAGCCAGAAGGGCAACACCTGCCGTCCGTACGGCAGTCCACTTGATCGTCGGTGCCGGGCGGCGCCGACCGCCTGACCGAACACCCGGCCCTGGCCGGGAGCGGTGAGGAGGCCGGCGGCCCGGACACCGGGAGGGTCCCCGCGTCGGGCGGGGACCGGGGAGACCGAAGGAAAACCGATGCGCTCGAATCAGACCGCGACCCCTGCTTCCTACACCGCCGCACAGTCCTTCACCGGCCTCGCGCCGGGCGGTACGGCCCCGGCCGTGCCCGCCACCCGGAGCAAGGCCGCCGGGCCGCTCCTGGTGGGCGCCACCGTCGCGATGGGCCTGATGGCGGGCCTGTTCTTCGCCTTCGACGTCTCGGTGATGCCGGGCCTCGCGGCGGGCGACGACCACACCTACGTGGCGGCGATGCAGCAGATCAACAAGGCGATCGACGGGAACGGGCTGTTCGGCCTGGTCTTCGTCGGCGCGTTCCTCGCCACCGGCATCGCCGCCTGGCTCCAGCACAAGGCCGGCCGGCGCCAGGCCGCGCTCTGGGCGGCGGCCGCGACGGCGCTGTACGTGGTGGCGCTGATCGTCACCATGGGCGTCAACATCCCGCTCAACAACGAGCTGGCGGCGGCCGGCGACCCGGCGCAGATCCACGACCTGGCCGCCGTACGGGCCAAGTTCGCGGACACCTGGGTCCCGGTCAACATGCTCCGCACCGCGCTCTGCGCCGGCGGACTGTTCGCGCTGACCCGCTCCCTGGTGCTGCACGGCCGCGCGGGGCGCTGAACGCCGAACCCCCGCACCGCGCCCCCGGCGGAACCCCGCCGGGGGCCTCGGCATGTCCGATACCCGCGGTGCCCGGCGGTGCTCGCCACCCGGTGCACCCACTGGCCGGTTCCGTTCGCTCGCGATCGACGGAGGGTCGCGGCGGACGGCCCCTCGGGAGCAGACTGGCGGCCGGTGCACGGGAGTTCCGACCGCAGGGGGCAGACATGACCGTACGACCCGGCAGGCGAACGGCAGTCGGCAGGATCCGGACCGCGATCGGCGCGCTCGTCGTCGCCCTGGCGGCGGGAGCGGCGGTCGCCCTGCCCGCCACCGGGGCGGAGGCGGCCGGCGCCAACGGCGGCAAGGTGGTCTACCTGACCTTCGACGACGGCCCCAGCCCCGCCTACACGCCCAAGGTCCTGGCGACGCTCGCCCGGTACGGGGTGCGCGCGACCTTCTTCGAGATCGGGCAGAACGTCGCCGCCCACCCCTCCGTGACCGCGCAGGTCGCCAAGCAGGGCCACAGCGTGCAGAACCACTCCTGGTCGCACCCGGACCTGCGCAAGCTCTCCGCCGCCGCACTCGAAGCGCAGGTGGCCGACACCGACCGGGCGATCCGCGCGCGGACCGGCCGCACCCCGAGCTGCCTGCGCCCGCCGTACGGCGCGGTGAACAGCACGGTGCGCTCGAAGGCCGCGGCGCTCGGCAAGCAGGTTGTGCTCTGGTCGGTGGACCCGGCGGACTGGTCCCGCCCCGGCGCGGCCGCGATCCGGTCACGGGTGCTGGACAACGTCCGTCCCGGATCGGTGGTCCTGATGCACGACGGCGGCGGCGACCGCAGTCAGACGGTGGCCGCGCTGCCGACGATCATCTCCACGCTCAAGGCGCGCGGGTACGGCTTCGCCACCCTCTGCGGCTGAGTCGGGCCGGCGGCAGAGGGTGGCGGGGACGGGCGGCGCGCTGGGGCCGCCCGTCGAACGGGCTCGGCCCGGCTGCTGAGCGGGTCCGGGCCGGCCGTCGAAGGGGCTCGGCCCGGTCGGCTCCGCCCGTCGAGCGGGTCGGGACCGGTCAGCTCTGCCCGTTGAGGATCAGCGCCCACGCGAGGCAGGCCAGCGCGCCGGTCGACAGCAGGGTGCGCAGCACGTTGAAGCGCACCCAGCGCGCCTCGAAGCGGCTGCGCACCGCGGCCGGGTCGGCGATCCGCTGGGGCGACCCGGCGGCCTCGAGCTCGTCGTTCAGCGGGATGTTGACCGAGCGGGTCACCCCGATCATCGCGATGTACAGCACGAGGGCGGCGATGGTCGCGGGCAGGACGTCGTGCCCGTCCGAGGGCAGGTGCAGGGCGACCGCGGCCGCGGTGGCGAGCAGGGCGCCGACGAAGCCGAGGACGAACCAGCCGTTCAGGATCGCCTTGTTGATGCGCTGCATGACCTCGATGAAGGTCCGGTCCTCGGCCCGCGCGAGCGCGGGCATGACCGAGCAGGAGAATCCGTAGAACAGTCCCGCGGTCAGTCCACAGGTGACAGTGGCCGCCACCAGGACGAGTGTGCGTGCCGTTTCCATCGTCGTGAGCCCCTCACTTCTCGCTGTCGGTACCGCTGTACTGCCGTACCGCCGTATCGCGTTCGCCGTGTCTCGGTCCATACCCCGTGGGCAGATCATCCGGCATCGGGGCGGTGCGGGCCACCTCGATCACTCAAGAGTCTCTCAAATGACGAAGCGTCAAATGATGTGTCGACGTCTACACTTGGCGGCATGGACACTCTGACGGGACTCCTCGACGGCCCCAAGGCCCGTGGCGCGTTCCTGCTGCGCTCCATCCTCACCCCGCCGTGGTCGCTGCGGATCGAGGACCGGGCCCCGCTCTCGGTCGTGACGATGGTCCGCGGCGACGCGTGGATCCTGCCCGAGCGCGGCACCCCGCTGCTGCTGCACCCCGGGGACGTGGCGATCGTGCGCGGCCCGGAGCCGTACACCGTGGCGGACGATCCGGACACCCCGGTGGACGTGATCGTCGGCCCGGGCCAGGTCTGCACCAAGGGCGGGGTGGACGTCTCCGAGGTGATGTCGCTCGGCGTCCGGACCTGGGGCCAGGGGCGGGAGGGCGACCGGGCCTCCTCGGTGGTGCTGTCCGGCACCTACCAGGCCGAGCACGAGATCGGCCAGCGGCTGCTGGGCTGCCTGCCCGCGCTGCTGGTCCGCCCGGCCGGCACCGGCGCGGACGACACCCTGGTGCACCTGCTGGCCGCCGAGATAGGGCGCAACGAGCCCGGCCAGGAGCTCGTCCTGGACCGCATCCTGGACCTGCTGGTGGTCTCCGTGCTGCGCTCCTGGCTGGCCGCCCCCGACTCGGGTGCCCCCGCCTGGTACCGCGCCCAGCACGACCAGGTGGTCGGCCCGGTGCTGCGGCTGATGCACGACGATCCGGCCACCGCGTGGACGGTCGCCGACCTGGCCCAGCGGGTCGGCGTCTCCCGGGCCGGCCTGGCCCGCCGCTTCACCGCGCTCGTCGGCGAGCCCCCGATGGCGTACCTGGCGGGCTGGCGCCTGGCGGTCGCCGCCGACCTGCTGCGCGAGCCCGAGTGCACCGTCGCCTTCGCCGCCCGCAAGGTCGGCTACAGCAACGCCTTCGCGCTCTCGGCGGCCTTCAAGCGGGTGCGCGGCGTCAGCCCGCAGGAGCACCGCCGGCTGGCCGCCACGGGCAGCCAGCCGCAGGCGGCGGGCTTCTCGGGGCCGGCGGAGACGGTGATCCTGGCGGGCTGAGCGGGCTGAGCAGGTCGTTTCCATTTGCCTAAACCATTTAGGCAATCCCATGCTGTCCGTAGGCCACCGACGCGACCGTACGGGAGAACGCACATGGCACGGGCAGGGCTGACCGTCGAACGCCTGGTCGTCGCGGGCGCCGAACTCGCCGACGAGGTCGGCTTCGACCAGGTGACCGTCGCCGCGGTCGCCCGCCGCTTCGGCGTCCGGACGGCCAGCCTCTACTCCCACCTCAAGAGCTCCCAGGACCTCAAGACCCGGATCGCCCTGTACGCCCTGGAGGAACTCGCCGACCTCGTCGCCGACGCCCTCGCCGGCCGGGCGGGCCGCGACGCGCTCGCCGCCTTCGCGGACGCCTACCGCGACTACGCGGCCCGCCACCCCGGCCGCTACGACGCCACCCGCCTGCGCCTGGACGCCGAGACGGCCGCCGCCAGCGCGGGCGTCCGGCACGCCCAGATGTCCAGGGCGCTCCTGCGCGGCTACGACCTGGGCGAGCCGGAGCAGACCCACGCGGTGCGGATGCTCGGCAGCGTCTTCCACGGCTACATCAGCCTGGAGGCGGCCGGCGGCTTCAGCCACACCGCCGTCGACGCGCGGCAGTCCTGGGACTGGATCATCGACTCCCTCGACGCGCTGCTGCGCTCGGGCGGAGTCCGTGCGACCGGCTGACCGACTGACCGGCCTCCCGTACGACCAGTCCGGCCATCCGCCCATGAGCCCGGTCTGACGACCAGGCGACCCGACGAACCGACGAACCGAAGAAGCATCATGACCACGATCACCACCCCTGTCACCGAGGACCTCCTCCACGGCCACCTCGACGTCGAACACACCCGCCGCGGCCTGCTGCCGCACCGCCTGCCCGCCGCCGCCCGCCGACGGATCCCGGACGAGCAGCTCGCGATGGCCGAGTCCCAGCCCTCCGGCGTCCGGCTGGCCTTCCGCACCCGCGCCACCACGATCACGCTGCACGCCGTCCCCACCAAGCGCGCCTACCCGGGCGTCCCGAACGTCCCGGACGGCGTCTACGACCTGCTGGTGGACGGCCGGCTCACCGCGCAGGCCGGCGTCCCCGGCGGCAACCTGCGCACCGTCGACCTCGCCACCGGTCGCTTCGAACTGACCGAAGGACCGTCCGGCAGCGCCCGGTTCACCGGCCTGCCGGAGCGGGACAAGACCGTCGAGATCTGGCTCCCGCACACCGAGACCACCGAACTGATCGCCCTCGACACCGACGCCCCGGTCGAGCCGGTCCCGGCCGGCACCCGCAAGCGCTGGCTGCACCACGGCAGTTCGATCAGCCACGGCTCCAACGCCGTCCACCCCACCGGCACTTGGCCCGCCCTGGTCGCCAACCGCGCGGGCCTGGACCTGACCAACCTCGGCTTCGGCGGCGGCGCCCTGCTCGACCCCTTCACCGCGCGCACCATCCGCGACACCCCCGCGGACCTGATCAGCCTCAAGCTCGGCATCAACCTGGTGAACACCGACCTGATGCGGCTTCGCGCCTTCACCCCGGCCGTCCACGGCTTCCTGGACACCGTCCGGGACGGCCACCCGAGCACGCCACTGCTGCTCGTCTCCCCGCTGCTCTGCCCGTTCCACGAAACCGTGCCGGGCCCGCTCGCCCCCGACTTCAGCAGCGGCACCCTCCGCTTCCGAGCCACCGGCGACCCCGCCGACGTCGCTGCCGGCCGGCTCACCCTCACCGTCATCCGCGCCGAACTGGCCCGCATCGTCGCCGACCGCCGGGCCGACGGCGACCACCACCTCCACCACCTGGACGGCCTGGCCCTCTACGGCGAGCCCGACCACGAAGCCCACCCGCTCCCCGACGGCCTCCACCCCTCCCCGGAGGCCCACCGGCTGATCGCGGAGCGCTTCGCCGACCTCTCCCTCGCCCCCGGAGGCGCCCTGGCGCCGTGACGAGCCGTGACCCGTCGGGACCCGCCGCGGCCGCCTCCCGCCGGGAGCGGCCTCCCGGCTCCGGGGCCGGTCGCACGAGCAGTCAGTTCCCTGTGCTGTACTACGTGCTCCTCCGTACACCACGTACACCGTGCACCACTTCCGGAGCCACCTCTCGATGAGCACCACCTGCCCGACCTGCGCCGCGGCGGACGAGACCGTCACCGTGCGCCTCGCCCTCCTGGACTCCGACCGGCCGCTCGACCCGCCGACGCGGGAGCTGCTGACGATGCCGTCCGAGCCCCGGGGCACGAGCGGGGCCGCGGTCGCCCTCTTCGTCCTGGCCGGCCTCATGGGCCTGCTGGGACTGACCACACTGGGCTCCGGCGACAAGGCCGCCGGCGTCGACGACGCCGCGTACCAGCTCGGCTACCACTACGGCGCGTTCCTCTTCGCCGCGGTCCTGCTGGGCATCGGACTTGCCGTCCACTTCGCCCACCGGAGCCGGCGGAGCGACGCGGCGGACCAGTGGCCGCGGACCTACGAGCAGTGGCAGCAGCTCCACCAGGTGTGGCGGGCGACCTGGCTGTGCCGGCGCTGCCGCGTCGTGTTCCTCCCCGCCGCGTCGCTGCGCCCCGACTCCGCCGCCTCCTCCGCGATACCCGCGGAGCAGTTCCCGCAGTGGTCGGTGGCCGTCGCGCGACAGGACGACCGCCCCGGCGCCCCGACCACGGCGGCCTGACCGGCTGCCCGACCACGTCGGTCCGGCCGTCCACCCGGCAGCCGGCCCCCCGGAGGCCGCATCACGTGCCGCCGCCGGGGCGGCCCGGCCGGGTCGGGTCCGTCGCCTCAGGCCCGGCGCCTCAGGAACGCGCTGATCTCGTACGGCCCCTGCCGCGCGAGTCCGACCAGCGGCTCCAGGTAGCCCAGCCACGGCGCGTCGAAGCCCTCCGGAGCCGCCACCGACAGACGGCTCCGAGCCGCGGCGACCCGTCCTGCGGCGGCCGGCAGCGCCTCGTCCTCCAGGCACCCGTACGCCTGCTCCACGAGTGCGGCCATCCTCCGCCGCCCCTTGCGGGCATGCGCCTGCTCGGCGCCGTCGCGGGCCACGAGCAACTGCTCGACCGGGATGGTGACCGCGGCTTCGAACGCGCCGAGCAGCGGCTCCTCGCACAGCTGCCCCACCACGCCCTCGGACAGCGGCGGGTTGCCGGCGACCAGCCGGTCCAGCACGGTGATGCCCAGCACCGCGTACGCGCTGGCCGTACGCCACAGCAGCACCTCCACCGCCTGCGAGAACTCGAAGGCCGCGCCGTTCAGTTCCCGCGCGACCTCGTAGTCGAGCCGCGGCGCCACCCCGTCGTCGCGGCGGCCCTCGGCGGCGTCGGCCGCGTACCTCAACCGCATCTCCACGGCGAGCGCCGACCGCCACTCCGCGTGCAGGCCGCTGACCGTGCCGTGCATCGCCGCCAGCGCGCCGTGCTCGGCCTCCGTCAACCCGTCCAGGGCCTTCCTGCTCGGGAAATCCACTTCAGCGCCTTCCGTCCGCCGACAACGTCGACGCCACGCTAGAGCCCCGCCGCGCCCGCCGCAGGCGAACCGGCCGCGCGCCACACCGATCAGGGCGAAACCCCGTAGCCCCGCCCCTCGTTCGGCACCAGCCGTACCGGCGTCGAACGAGGAGCGGGGCGGGCGTGGTCCACAGGCGGCGGGCGTCTCACGCGGCGGCCGCCCGGGACGCCGGGAGGGCGAGCGCGGTGACGACCGTGCCGCGGTGCACGCCCCAGGAGCCGGTGCGGACGGCCGGGAGGTGCGGGTGCCGGGCGGTGAAGGTGCCGTCGGCGTGCACGGTGACGGTGATGGCCGCGAGTGGAGCCCAGGTGCCGGTCAGCGGATGGACGGCCTTGTAGGCGGCCTCCTTGGCGCTGAACAGGACGGTGTCCCACGGGGCTTGGCCCTCGGGCAGCTCCGCCAGGCCGCCGCGTTCGGACGCGCTGCTGACCAGCTGCAGCACACCCCGGGGAAGCGGCCGGGCGGGCTCGGCATCGATCCCGAGCGAGGTGAGCCGCCCGGTACCGGCGACCGCGCAGGCCGTGTACCCGTCCGTGTGGGTGATGCTGCCCGTGACACCCACCGGCCACCGGGGCGCCCCGCCGGGCCCCGGCAGCAGCGGCACCGGCGGGTGCCCGAGAGCGCCCAGCGCCTGGCGGGCGAGTGCCCGGGCGGTGGCGAACTGCCGTCGGCGGCGCGGCGAACGGTCCTGGATGTACGCCGCCTCCAACGGCAGCAGCCGCTCCTCGGACGGGTCACCGAAGGACTCGGCACAGTGGACGTGGGGCGGGAGCAGCGCGGCCAGGACGCCGGCGGGGGCGGTGGTGGTCACGGTCGTCAGCGGCCGGCCGTGACCAGCAAGTGGACGTGGTGTGCGACGTGCTGCGGGGCCTCCAGCGGCACCATGTGGCCGGTGCCGGGAATCCGGTGCAGCTCGGCGTGCGGCAGTGCCGAGGCGAGCTCCTGGCTGAAGCTGGGCTTCACGATCTTGTCCTCGGTCCCGGTGATGACCGCCGTCGGCGCGGTGATCCCGGCCAGGCCCGCGCGCAGGTCCATCTCCTGGGTCGACGCGAAACAGGCGGCCCGGACGGCCGGCACCGTGGCGGCGAACAACCGGCGGTTGGCCTCCCGCGCCGCCAGGGTGGCACTCGGCCCGTGCGTCCCACCGAGCAGCCGACGGCCCAGCCACGGCGTCCCCAGGGCCCGGCTGAACAGCTTCGACCCCATCATCTTGACCTCGTTCGCCGGCGTGTTCTGCCCGTGCGAAGCCGTCGACACCAGCACAAGTCCGGCCAGCCGCTTGACACTTGCCCCGCCCTTCGCGGCGGACGGCCCGGTCGCGGACAGCCCCGCCGCCCAGGCCAGCGCCGCGTACCCGCCACCGGAGTGCCCCACCACCACGACCGGCCGCTCCGGCGTGGTGAGCGTCCCGACCACGGTGTCCAGGTCCCGCGCCAGCCGCTCGATGCCGATCGGCTCCCGCCCGGCCGTCGACGAGGCGTGACCGCGCTGGTCGTACGTGGCCACCGTGTGCCCGGCCGCCGCCAACTGGCTCGCGGTGGCGTGCCACACGGTCCGGGACGCGGCCCAGCCGTGGACGAGCACCACCAACGGCCGGCTCGGGTCGGGCTCGCCAGGCTGGTGGACGGTGATGGCGAGCCGCGCGTGGTCGTCGGTGGTCGCGGTGTGGTCGGTGGTGGTGACGGCGTGCCGGGCGGGCAGCGTGCGGATCTCGGTGATGGTCACGGCGGGCCTCCTCTTCCTCTTCCGGTGACGGTTCTTACTTCTGGTTGTCGAGGTGGTGGCGGAGGTTGCTCAGGGCGCGCTGGGTGGCGGTGGTGTGCTTGGCGGTGAGGTTGGTCAGCTTGTGGAGGAACTTGGCGAGGCCGTGCGGGGTGGTGGCGAAGGTGACGGTGAGCAGGGTCTGGGCGCCGTCGTTGTGGGGCGTGAGCTGGTACGTCGTCGTGCCGTGGAAGTGGCCGGTGTGGCTCTGGGTCAGCCGGGCGGCGGGCGTCGCGTGGGTGGTCGTGGAGGTGAACCGGAGCTTGGGACCGGGCTTCCCGACGCCACCCGTGTGGACGGTGGTCGTGGTGGTGCCGCCCTCCTGCTGGGGGCCGGTGGGACCGGGCTGGTGGGTGTTGTGGGGGTGCCACCAGGTGGTCCTGCCGTTGAGTTCGTCGACGATGGCCTCCCAGACGGCGTGGGTGGGGTGGTCCAGGATGGCCCGGTCGGTGTGGTGGATGGCGTGCATGGGGAATTCGGCCTTTCGGTCGGCGAACGGGGGCGTGCGACGGGGATTTCCTATTTCTCCGGACGCGGATTCCGGGGGTTTTTGTGTGTTAGGGGAAGATGTTTTGGCCGGGGGTGAGGGTGTGGGTGGGGTCGTAGGTGTTTTTGGCGTTGGTGAGGGTGGTCCAGTGGGG
>NZ_JBIAXP010000062.1:0-9864 GCF_042896795.1 Kitasatospora sp. NPDC001261 | reverse complement strand
CGATGCAGTTGCGCCCAAGAACGCCGCCCCAGCGCAGTAAGGCAGTCACGAGGCGTCACCGCCCTGGCTTGACAACATCATTGGGAATCTCCCTTGTCGTGTGTCCGGACAACGTGAGCGGTCAGCATGCCGAAGATGTGATCGGTTGTATCCACCGGCGACACGACTGGCCGAAACCGGTCCTTCCGCTTGCCTACTGGGCGCTGGTGAGGAAGTCCAGGACGAGGGGGCTCGCGGTGGTGCGGAACTCCTCGAAGTAGGCGTGCCGGGCGCCGGGGAGCAGGTGCAGGCGGGCGCCGGGGATGCGGGCGGCGAGCAGCGGGGCGTTGGCGGCGGGGTTGAGCCGGTCGTCGGCGCCGTGGACGACCAGGGTGGGGGCGCCGATGGCCGGCAGGAGGTCCCAGGCGTCGTGCCGGCTGCTGGCGGCGAGGTGGCGGCGGCGGGCGTGGGCGGGCATGGCGGGGTCGCCGAGGGTGTGGTGCGGGCCGGGGTGGGAGTCGAGCCACCGGGGGGTGTACATCAGCTCCAGCAGGGCCTGTCGCGCGGCCTCGGGGTCGGGTTGCGCCAGGGCGCGGCGGACGTCGGCGCCGCGTTCGACGCCGTGCGGGCCGCCGGGTGAGGTGCAGCCGAGGACCAGGGCGCGCACCCGGTGCGGGTGGCGGGCCGCGAGCTGCTGGGCCACCCGTCCGCCCATGGAGGTGCCGTAGACGTCGGCCCGGTCGATGCCGAGGTCGTCGAGGACGGCGACGACGTCCCGGGCGAACTGTTCGGTGCTGTACGGGGTGTCGGGCTTGTCGCTGCCGCCGGTGCCGCGGTGGTCGAGGGTGAGGGTGGCGCGGGCGGGGTGGAAGTCGGCGCGGACCGCGTCCCACCAGTGGTGGTCGTTGGCCTGGCCGGCCAGCAGGACCAGTGGCGCCCCTTCGCCGCGCAACTGGTAGGCGATCCGGGTGCCGTCCGGTGCCGTCGCGCGCGTCATGGTCTCCCCCTCGTTCCCGGGCCGGCGGCCAGGGTATCCCCGTACTCCCGGACGGGCCCGGGGCCTCGTCCCTGACCAGGGGTGATGCGGTCGGTAAAATGCGCGGCCGGGGGATCGTGTGCGGGCGGAGGGGGATTGGCCGGTGGGTGGTTTACGGTTCACGGTGCTGGGGCCGCTGTGGGGGTGGCGGGACGGCGGCGAGCTCGTGCTCGGATCGCCGCAGCAGCGGAGCCTGTTGCTCGCGCTGCTGCTGAGGGCCAATCACCCGGTGTCGACCGGTCAGTTGGTCGACGACCTGTGGGGCGATGATCCGCCCGCCAAGCCCTCCGCCGTGATCCGGACGTACGTCCACCGCCTGCGCCGCGTCCTGGGGCCCGCCGCGCCGACCACGCTCAGCGGGGGCTACCTGTTCGCCCTGGACGCCGGCGGGCTGGACACCCACCGGGTCGAGGAACTCCTCGGCGAGGCGCGGGGGCTGCGCGCCGGCGGGCAGCACGCCCGCGCCGCCGCCGTACTCCGCTCGGCGCTGGCACTGTGGCAGGGCGAGCCGATGACCGGGCTGCCCGGCCCGTACGCCGAGCGGCAGCGCGGCGAGTGGGCCGAGCGCCGGGTGACCGTCCTGGAGTCCTGTCTGGAGGCCGAGGTCGAGGCCGGGCCGTCCGGCGAGGCCGTCGCCGAACTGGCCGCCGTGGTGGCCGAGTACCCGCTCCGGGAGCGGTTCTCCGAGCTGCTGATGCTCGCCCTCTACCGGACCGGCCGGCAGGCGGAGGCCCTGGGCGTGTACCGCGCGGCGGACCGGCGGCTGCGGGCGCAGCTCGGCGTCTCGGCCGGGCCCGGGTTGCGCGAGTTGCAGCGCCGGATCCTGGTGGCCGACGCCGCGCTCGTGGCGCCCGCGCCCACCTCGGCGTCCACGCCTGCGTCCGCACCGACGACGGCCCGGCCCGCCGCCGCGGCCCGTGCGCCGTACCCGCCGGCCGTCCGGCCGACCCAAGTCCCGGCCGACCTCGCCGACTTCACCGGCCGCGAGGCGCAGACCGAGGCGCTGCGGGCCGTCCTGCTCTCCCCCGGCACCATGCCCGTGGCGACGGTGTCGGGGCTGGGCGGCGTGGGCAAGACGGCGCTGGCCGTCCACGTCGCGCACACGCTGGCCGCCGACTTCCCCGACGGCCAGCTCTACCTGGACCTGCACGGGGCCGACGGCCGCCCGACCCGGCCCGAGGAGGCGGTGGGCGCCTTCCTGCGGTCCCTGGGCGTGCCGGCGGAGGGGCTGGCGCCCGGGCTCGCCGAACGCTCCGCCCAGTTCCGCTCGTTGCTCTCGGGCCGGCGGGTGCTGGTGGTCCTCGACAACGCCCGGGACGCCGAGCAGATCAGGCCGCTGCTGCCCGGCCGGGCGGGCTGCGCCGTGCTCGTCACCAGCCGGGCCAGGCTCGGTTCGCTTCCCAACGCGCACGTCGTCGAGCTGACCGCGTTCGCCCCGCAGGAGGCCCTGGGCCTGCTCGAACGGGTGGTCGGCGGGCAGCGGCTGCGGGCCGAGGCGGACACCGCCGGGGAGCTCGTGCGGCTCTGCGGCCACCTCCCGCTGGCCGTACGGATCCTCGCCGCGCGCCTCGCCTGCCGGCCGGGCTGGTCGATGGCCCGGCTGCTCGACAAGCTGGCCGGGGACCGCCGGCGGCTGGACGTGCTGCGCGCCGGGGACCTCGCCGTCGAGTCGGCGTTCCGCTTCGGCTACGACCAGCTGACGCCCGAACAGGCCCGGGCCTTCCGCCTGTTGGCGGTGCCGGAGGTGCCCGACCTGTCGCCGGGGGCGGTCGCGGCGGTGCTCGGCCTGCCCGAGCAGGAGGCCGAGGAGCTGGCCGAGTCGCTGGTCGACTGCTCGATGCTGGAGACCGCGCCGCCGGACCGCTACCGGTACCACGACCTGCTGCGCGCCTTCGCCCTGCAGCTCGCCCCGGAGGGGGAAGCGGAGGCGGAGGGGGACCGGCCGGCCGCCGTCCTCACCCGACTGGTGGCCCGTCACCACGGCGAGACCGTCGCGGCCCTCGGCCCGGCCGCCGCCCGCGCCGCCCTGCCCTTCACCGGCGCCGCCGCCCGTAGCGGCGGCTGCGGTACGGCGGCGGCCCACGGCCGCGGCGACTACCGCGGCATCGGCGCGCTGGTCGGCCAGTACGCCGCCCTTCCCGAGCCGCCCCGGCTCGACCTGGCGGCCGAACTGCTGCTCGGCTACGTCCTGTTGTGCGAGACCGGCCAGGCCGCCCGGCCGCTCGGGCACGCGGCCAAGGTGCTGCTCCACGCCGCCGTCCGCGCGGGCGACCGGACGGGCGAGGTCAGGGCCCGGCTGGTGCTCGGACGGCTGCTGACCGAGGTCGGCTCCGAACCCGCGGCCCTCGCCGAGCTGTTCAGGGCCCGCGACCTGTGCACCGCCCACGACCTGCCGGGGCCGCTGCTCGCCCTGGCCCACGCCTCGCTGGCCGCCCTGTTCGCCCAGGTCGGCCGGCCGGGCGACGCCGTCGACGGCTTCACGGCGGCGATCTCGGTGTGGGAGCGGCTCGGCGACCGGCGCTCGGTGGCGGCCGAACTGCTCGACCTGGCGGGCGCGTTCACCGGGCTCGGCCGGTCCGAGGCGGCGGTGCGCGTCGTCGACCAGTCGCTGCTGATCTGCCACGAGCTCGCCGACCACGAACTCCAGGCGCTCGCCCTGGACTCGTTGGGGACGATCGCCCACGACCGCGGCGAGTACGAGCAGGCCCTGCGCCACCACCGCAACGCCCTGGCCCTGCTGCGGCCGGACGACCGGCGCCGCACCGGCCGTACGCTGCTGCGGCTCGCCGAGTCGCTGCGCGCCGTCGGCCGCGGTGAGGAGGCGGTGGCGGCGGCCGGGCGGGCGGTGGAGGTGCTGACGCTCGACGGCGACCGCCGGGGGCGGGGGCTGGCCCTGGCGGCGCTCGGCGACGCGCTCGCCGACCGCGCGGCCGCCGAGGGCACCGGGGATGCCGGGGATGCCGCCGGGGAGGCGGCCCGGGCGCACCGGTCGGAGGCCTACGACATCCTGGCCTCCATCGGCTCCCCCGAGGCCGCCCGGCTGCGCGAGCTGATCGGCCCGGCCCGGCCCGCCGTCCGGCCGCGCCGACAGTGGCCGTCCTGGCTGCCGGCATGACCCGCCGGAGGTCCGCCCGGTCCGGCGAGCCGACCTGGGGGCGCCTCCGCGGGAGGACAGGGGGACGCCGGCAGGTCCAGGGCGCGGACAAAACCGGTATCTCCGAGTGCGGGCGCCCTGGCAGACTCCCCGCCATGGCCAACTCCTACGCGCGACCGGTCCTGAGGACGGCGGACCTCGACGAGGCCCTGCGGGCCGCCGGGCGGTTGCTGGATCTCGCCGACACCCGGGAGCTCGAGGTCGACTTCGACGCGCGCGTTCCCGACGCGCGGGCCCTCGAACGGCTCCTGGGCCTCCTGCCGGGTGCCGAGTGGTGGGCCGACGGCGCCGGACACGGCTCCTCCGACAGGGGTGACCCGCCGTCGGCCCACCTCCCGGTCCGGTTGATGGGCTGGGGCATGTCCGCGGACGTGGTGCGGCCGGTCCTGGCGGCGGCGGGGGCATGCCCGATGTCGGTCCGCTGGGACTTCTCCGGCTGGCCGGAGGCTCCCGACATCGGCCTCGGTGCCGGAGGTCCCAGGGGCGCCTATGTGACGGTCTGCGCGCATGCCCGGGACCTCGACCTGACGGAGCCGGCGGCCGACCACACGGTGTTCGTGCACGTCAAGCATGTCGAGGCCGAACGCGCCCCGTGGCTGGCGGCACGAGTCGGCCTCCAGGTGATCGGCGAGCTGGTGATGGCCCCGTGGTGACCCGGGGCCGTGGCACCGCCCACAGCGCCGCCCCGGCCCCCGGATCGCGGACGAACCCGGCGTCGTCCGCGTCGTAGTCGTACAGCTCGCCGTCGCGGCCCCGGTCGACGGCGGTCTCCGGTCGGATCCGGGCAGTCGGCTCCCGGCGGCTCAGTTGAACGTCCACACCTGGTTCTGCGCGCCCGTGCAGGACGCCACGTGGGTCCCGACGCCGATGCCCTCGGACGTCAGGCACAGCTGGGTGGCGACGTTGGCGATCCGGTAGCCGCCCGGGACCTGCGCGATGGCCCAGACCTGGTTCCAGTCGGCCGGCGGGCTCGTCCAGATCTGCACCAGTCCGCTCCTGCGGTCCTGGTCCAGCACCTTGGTGAAGTTGCTGGAGGCGTTGCGCAGGTAGTATATCCCGTCGGCGACCCGGTCCAGCCGCCAGAGCTGCGCCGCCGTGCCGTTGGCGAAGTAGGTGCCGACGGTGTTGCCGTCCTGGTCGTTGGAGGAGTAGTTGTCCAGCGCGCCGTTGGTGCCGGTGATCCGCGCCTCGGCGGGCAGTTGCGGTTTGGGCTGCGGCGTGGGCTGGGCGGACTGCGTCGGGGTCGCGGGCGTCGTGGGGGTGGCCGTTTCGCCGGGGGCGGGGCGGTCGGGGGCGGCGGAGGTCGGCGCCGGCGCGGCCGGGCTCTGGCCCACGGCGGGGGCGGGGGCCGGGGCGGCGGGCGCGGCGGGGACCGACGCGGGCGGCGGGGCGGCGGACGTGGCGTACGGCGGGGCGGTGGCCGGTCCGGGCCCGGCGGCGGGCGGGGGGCTCTCGCCCGTGCCCGGTCCGCCCGACGCTACGGGGGCCTGCGCGGGGGCGGACGGCTGTCCGGCGGGCGGGCGGCCGGCCTCGACGAGGGCGGCTGCGCCCGCCACCGCGGACCCGGCCGCGGGCCCGCCAACGGCGGCGCCGGGCGGCGTGGCGTCCCGGCCGGGCCGTACCACCGTCGCCCCGGCGGCCCCGGCCACGCAGAGCAGCGTCAGTGCCGTCACCCCGGCCAGCGCCCGCAGGCGGCGCCCGGGGCGGGGTATGCGCCGGGCCCTCGGTGCCTGCCGGGCGACGGGCCGCTCCGGGCCCGACGGCGGCGCCGCCTCGCCCGCCGCCTCGCCCGCCGCGAGGGCCTGGCGCAACGCCGCAGCCATCGTCGCCGCGTCGGGCCAGCGCTCGCCGGGGTCCTTGGCCATCGCCCGCTCGACCACCGCGCGCACCGGCGCGGGCACGTCCCCGGGCAGCGGCGGGACGGGCTCCGTCAGGTGCTTGAGGATCAGTTCGAGGGCGGTCTCCCCGTCGTACGGGAGCCTCCCGGCGAGGCATTCGTAGAGGACCACGCCGAGCGCGTAGAGGTCCGCCGAGGCGGTGACCGTCCCGGTGGAGGCCTGTTCCGGTGCCTGGTAGGCGGCGGTGCCCAGCACCACCCCGGGTACGGTGAACCGGGGGTCGCAGGCGGGGCCGGCGATGCCGAAGTCCGCGATCACCGTCCGGTCGCCGTTGACCATCAGGTTGGCGGGTTTGATGTCCTGGTGGACCACCCCGGACGCGTGCGCGGCCTCCAGCGCCTCCAGCACCTGGAGGGCCAGCCGCAGGGCCTCGGCCACCGGCAGGGCTCCGCGCCGTTCCAGGACGGCGCTCAGCGGCTGACCGTCGATCAGCTCCATCACCAGGTAGCCGACCGGGCGCCGACCGGTCCCGGCACCGTACGCACCGCCGTGCCCGTCGCCGTGCGCGTCGCCGCTGGCCCCGTCGCCGCCGCTGTGCCCGTAGTCGTACACGCCGACGATGCCCGGGTGCCGCAGCCGGGCCATGACGCGGGCCTCGGCGTGGAAGCGCTCGGCGAAGCCGGGCTCGTCCAGCAGGGCCGGCTTCACCACCTTGACCGCCACCCGGCGGCCCAGGACCTCGTCCTCGGCGAGCCACACGTCGCCCATCGACCCGCCGCCGAGCCAGTCCACCAGCCGGTAGCGGTCGGCGAGCACGGTGCCGCGCAATGCTTCTCCCTGAATCGAGCCCGAGGGGGCCGGAGCGGATCCGGGGGCCGGCCCGGTCCCCTGGGCGCGCCCTGGTCCGGGACGCCCTCCGAGGATCGTGGCACCGGCTGATAGTTACTGACTTGCCATCATATGAATGATGTTCAGCTCAGACCATCACCACCCCGCGCCCGCGGCACCACGAACGGCGGGGCGGCACCGCAGTGCCGCCCCGCCGTCCGATCAACTCCCCGGCGCCGTCGCCGGTCCGCTACGCGAGCGGTCCCTGCGGGTCGTGCCCGTGGAAGGTGCGGTCGAAGAGCCAGTTGTAGAGCATCTCCCGACAGATCTCCGGCTGGTACGCCGGCACCTCGTGACCGGAGTCGGGGATGGACACCTGCGTCAGGTTGCCGCGCTGACGGACGAAGCCCTTGGGGTCGCCCGGCGGCTGCTGCCAGATCAGGCGGGGCGCGCCGTGCCACTCCGGGTCGCGGTCCCGCATGAGCCTGTCGAGGATCTCCTCGGTGCTCCGGAAGCCGCAGGCGGTGTCGAAGTTCCCGGTGTAGAGCAGCACCTTGTAGCGCTTGGCGCCCCCGTCGCTCTTGTCGATGAGCGCGCCGTACTTGTCGGACGCGTCCGCCATGTTGTCCTCTACCAGGGCATCGGCCACCGGGCCGCTGTTGTCCTCGCACGTCCACTCGAGCCCGAGCGGCACGTGCAGGGCCTTCCTGACGGGATCGGTGTTCAGGTACGCCTTCAGCGTCTCCCAGGGCAGGCCCTTCCACCCCCGGACGTCGTAGATGTCGAACTTCCCGCCGTAGGCCAGGGTCTTGTCCACCAGGGCGTTGCCGTCCTTGGTGGCCTGGACCATGCTGCCTTCCTTGATCTCGGCCTGGACCTTCGCGTAGTCCCGGAGCAGTTCCTCGCGCTGGCCGAGGCCGATGAATCCGGTGGTGTAGACGTAGTCGATCATGAGGCCCAGCGAGAGCTCGGGGGTGATCCAGCCGTTGCCCACCGCGATCCCGCGCAGGTCGATGTGCTGTCCCGCCTTCCGCCCGTTCTGCTTGTCGATCTCCAGGGCGATCGCCGGCACGTACTTGCCGGCGTAGCTCTCGCCGCAGACGTACAGCGGGCACTTCGCGTACTCGGGGTGCAGCTGGAAGAACTTCTGGAGCGCCTGCCAGAACATGTGGCCGAGTTCGGCCTCGTCCTCGACGTACTCGTCGTGCTTGGGGTCGTCGGAGTGGCTGTACCCGGCGCCCAGGGGCTGGTCCCAGTAGAGGAGGTGCGCCTCCTGGTTCCAGCTGGTGGTGGTCAGCGACACGGTCCCGACGGTGTCCTCGGTGATGGTCAGCGGGCCGTTCTCCAGGAAGAGCCCGATCAGCGAGGAGGCGCCGGGGCCTCCGTTGAGCCAGATCACCAGCGGTGTGGCGCTGATCAGGTCCTGCTGGTCGGCGACGGGCACGTGGGGGCTGCAGGTCTGGCTCTCGAAGAACCAGTAGAAGAGGTTGTTCTTCGCGGTGCCCGTGCCGTCGAGCTGTACGCGCCCCGCGTAGGAGCGGATCCCCAGCTCGAGGCTCTTGGTGTCGAGGAGGTTCGCCGGGATCGACGTGACGAGATCGTCCGGGTCCATGGTTCAGTCCTTCGTTCGGGGGCGGGTCGGCCGGGTCGGCGGAATCGACAGGGTCGGCGGGGTCACCGGGCGAACGGGATGCCCCGGCGGGACTGCGCGTGGTGGGGGTGGCTGAACAGGCCCTTCGTCCGCTCCGGGGCCTCGAGGGTTCCGATGCGCTGCCCCATGTGCAGCTGCAGGGCCGGGAAGCGGCCGTGCTCGAACAGCAGGATGTTCAGGGAGCCGCCGTACTGGAAGTTCCCGATCTTCTGGCCCTTCGTCACCGGGACGGGCTTCTGGGGGTTCTTGAAGTCCGCTTCGTACTGCACGGAGCCGATCGAGTTGAGGCCGACCGTCACCATCGCCACGTACGTGTCGTGCTTCCGCATCTGGGGATCGATGAACGTCGTCTTGAAGACGAGGTATCCGCGGCGGAAGGTGTCGAACATCTCGTAGTCGAATCCGTAGCCGACGTTCCCCTTGTTGAGGAGTTCGGGGAAGTCCCGCATCCCGTAGTAGATCCCGTGGACGTCGTCGTGGGACTCCACGACATGACCATCCACCGGCGCGTGGTACCAGTGGTAGGTGTCGGGCATCAGGATGCACGACACGGCGGTGCCCCCGGGCACCGTCTTTCCGTCCTCCTCTTTGGGGACGAACTTCTTGTAGTACTTGGAACCGGCGAGCAGTTGCTTGACGTTCATGGTGACCGTCTTGACCGGGATCGGCGTCTCCTCGGCCAGGTCGTCGACGATCATGTTGATGACGCAGTCGGTCGGGGCGACCACCACGCTGTTGTCGTCCGGAGCGTCGATCGGCCGCACCGACGGGTCCCGCAGCTCCCGGATGAAGAACTGGTTGAAGGTCCCCCAGGGGCCCGGCTCGAAGTCCTCCATCCTCGTGCCGAGTTCAGCGCGCCAGAGGTTGATGAGCTCCTGGCCGCCCTCCCCCTCGTCGTCCATCTGGTCGCCCTGCAGGTCGGTGAAGTCCTTGGTCATCTCCAGGCCGGGACCGCAGGTCACGAAGACCATCCCGTAGTCGTTCTCGTAGGTGAGCCAGCTGAACTTCTCGATGTAGTCCAGGCCGTCGTTGGGCTTCGTCGTGGTCCAGTTGGTGTACCACTCCGCGAAGAACTTCTTCAGATCCTCGATGCCCTTCCCCTGCCAGTCGTAGTACACCTTCTTTCCATCGGGATCGGCCGGGTCGGCCGGACACTTCACCACGTTGGCGATCGTCGCGTCGAACAGGGTCTTGAAGCCCTCGTGATTGGTGCGGTACCAGTCGTCGATCCTGTCGAGGAAATCTTTGAGGGGCTTCGGGTACTCGTCGTTGTCCGGCATGACTCCATACCTTTCTTCGTGGGATCGTTCTGGTCATTCGTAAGATCAGGGCACCCAGGGATGCCGGGTGTGGCTGTCATGTCATTGCCGCGTCCGTG
>NZ_JBIAXP010000061.1:0-10005 GCF_042896795.1 Kitasatospora sp. NPDC001261 | reverse complement strand
GCGGGGCTGCCGGCGGACTTCGCGGAGCTGTTCTCGGTGATCCTGGACGGCCGCAACGCGTCGCTGGGCGACGGGGTGCGGCGGGCGTTGGGCCGTGAGCCGCGGGACTTCGCCGACTACGCCCGCGAGGCCGCCGCCTCGGGCGTGTGGAACGCGTGAGCCGACCCGTCCGGGGCGGCTCCGACCGCCCGTCTCCGGGCGGGCGCTGGTAGGGAATCCGAACGGACACTGGAGGTCTGGTCATGACGGACGGCACAACGGTCTGGTCGACGGAGCAGGGGCTGCGCGCCCTGCCCGAGCAGCTCAAGGGCTTCGGCCTGATGCACGTCGCGATGCGCCGGGACGCGGCACGGCTGACCGCCGCCGCGCAGCGCGGCTCGGCGGGCTCCGCCGCGGCGCTCGCGGAGTGGTTCGGGCGGCTGCGATCGGTGATCGACTGGCACCACCACAGCGAGGACGAGATCCTCTGGCCGTATCTGCGTGGCCGGGTGGCGGGCTTCGACGGCAGCGGGGTCCTGGAGGAGGACCACGAGGCGCTGGACGCCTCGATGCGCCGGGTCGCCGGGGTGCTCGGCTCCGGACTGCGTGCCGAACTCCCGGAGGCCGCCCAGGCGTTCGAGAGCCTGGTGCGCGAGCACCTGCGGCACGAGGAGCCGGTGGTCTTCCCGGCGCTGGCCGGCCTGTCGGTGGACGAGTACCTGCGGGTCGAGCGCCGGATCATCGGGAGCGCGCCGACCCAGGTGATGACCTACCTCCAGCCCTGGATGTTCGACGGCGCGGACGCGGCCTCGGTCCGGGCGGTCTCGGCGACCATCCCGGCCCCGGTGCGGCTGCTCGGGCGGACGGTCCTGGACCGGCGGTACCGGCGCGGGCTGGGTGCGGTGCTCTGAGCCGGCCTCTTCGCCGTCTTCGCCGGGGCGGCGAGGTGCGCCGGCCCCGGCCGGGCGCGGCACCGCCGGGTGCCGCAAGTGCCCTGCCGGGGGCCGGGGTTCCGGTTGTCGCGGTTCCGTTGCGCGGCGCGCCGCACGGTGGGCGGTGTCGAGAGTTCCACGTTCGTCGGCGCCGCACTCCGCGGGGCCGGAAGATTGAGAGGGTCCAGGGATGCGTTCGGATCAGACCGCGGTTCCGCTGTCGTACACGGCGCCGTCGGCCATCGGGAGTGCGGGGGTGGGGAGTTCGGTGCGGGCTGTCGGACAGAGCAAGGCCGCGGGGCCGCTGCTGGTGGGTTCCACCGTGGCGATGGGCCTGATGGCGGGGCTGTTCTTCGCCTTCGACGTGTCGGTGATGCCGGGCCTGGCGGCCGGGGACGACCGGACCTACGTCACGGCGATGCAGCACATCAACAAGTCGATCGAGAACGGGCTGTTCGGCCTGGTCTTCGTCGGCGCCTTCGCGGCGACCGGCCTGGCGGCCTGGCTGCTGCACAAGGCCGGCCGGCGCCAGGCGGCGCTCTGGGCGGGCCTGGCGACGGCGCTGTACGTGGTGGCGCTGATCGTCACCATGGGTGTCAACATCCCGCTGAACAACGAGCTGGCGGCGGCCGGCGACCCGTCGCAGATCCACGACTTCGCCGCCGTGCGGGCCAAGTTCGCGGACAGCTGGGTGCCGGTCAACATGCTCCGCACCGCGCTCTGCACCGGCGGTCTGCTCGCGCTGACCCGCTCCCTGGTGCTGCACGGCCGCGGCGTCCGCTGAGCCCCCGGCCCGCCCGGTTCCGCGCATCGCCGCTGTGCCCGTCCGCCTCGTGCGGGCGGGCACACGCGCGTTCCGGGGCCGTGCGCCCGCCGTTGTGGCCGGGCTGCCGGGGCCGGCCCGGTGCGCTGGGGCGTGCGCCGGTGCGCCGGTCCGGTGTGTTCTCCCAATTCACTTGGTGAGACACCGAGTTGGCGAACCGGTCCGATGTGGTGGAGCATAGGCCGGGCCCGGTCCGTTGCGGTGCGCTTGCGCCGCGGCCGAGCACCGTACAGCTGCTGGGGAGGAGGCGGTTCCGGTGACTCCGGTGGAACGTCCGTTTCTGGTGCGGGGGAAGGCGGTACCCCTGGCCAGATATCTGGCGGAGGAGGCCATCGAGGGCCTGGTGGCCTGCTCGTGCATCGGGAACGAAGTCTGCATCGACCTCGCCGACACCAGGATCCTGGTGAGCCTGGTCGACGTCGCCGACGTGCTGCGACTCAACTTCCACATGGTCCAGGACGGCCCGGCCAAGCCCCGCTCGTGGTCGCGACGGCTGCCCGCCGGCACCGGCCCGCGCGAGACCGCGTCCCGGATAGCGCTGGACGTGCGGGCCCTGGAACGCGAACTGGCGCCCTTGCGCCGGCGTCCGCCCCGGCCGGTGCCGGGGGCGGCGCAGCACCGCCCCGGCTGAGCCGGGCGGGCGGCGAGGGCGACACGGACGACGAGGACCGGCCCGGGTCCGGCAGCGGGGGTGCTGCCGGGCCCGGGCTCCGTGCTGTTCCTGTTGTTTCGGTGAATCAACAAACGTTCAAAAGGCGGCAGTTGACCGCCTGGATCCGGAGCAGAGTCTCCCACTTGTCGCGCGTAGAAACGTTCTTCCGCCGTACGTCTGGCCGTTGCCCGACGCGACCGGTAGGGATCTGGTGGCACTGCTAGAACCTCAGCGCCCCACTTTCCCATCCGTGGTCACAACCGCCGGGCCGCGCGCCCGGACGGTGGTCAGGAGTCAGCCTCATGCGGAGCACCCCGAACCCCCGGATCAACCCGAGAGCGCCGCGGTTCCGGCGCCGGACGCTCGCGGCGGCCTCCGCCGCGGCCGTGGTGGCGGCGCTGGTGGCGCTGCCCGGCGGCGTGGCGCAGGCCGCGTCGCCCGACATCGTGATCAGCCAGGTGTACGGCGGTGGCGGCAACTCCGGCGCCCCGTACGCCAACGACTTCGTCGAGCTGTACAACCGCGGCACCGCGCCGGTGTCCGTCACCGGCTGGACGGTGCAGTACGCCTCGGCCGCCGGGGGGAGCTGGTCGCGGACCACCCTCTCCGGGACGATCGCGCCCGGCCGCTACTTCCTCGTCCAGGAGGCCGCCGGAGCCGGTACGGGCGCCGCGCTGCCGACGCCGGACGCCATCGGCACGATCGCCATGTCCGCGACCTCCGGCAAGGTCGCCCTCGTCACCAACGGCACGGCGCTGACCTGCACTTCGGGCTGCGCGAGCCAGTCCGGGGTGAAGGACCTGGTCGGCTACGGCAGCGGCGCGAGCTCCGCCGAGGGGACGCCGACCGGCAACCTGTCGAACTCCACCGCCGCCCTGCGCACCGGCGGCGGCGCCACCGACACCGACAACAACGCGGCGGACTTCGCGATCACCGCGCCCGTGCCGCGCAACTCCTCCTCCACCGGCACCGGCGGCAACCCCGTCGGCACCCGCATCCACGACATCCAGGGCGCCGCCCGCACCTCCCCGCTGGCGGGCAGCGCGGTCAGCGCCGTGCCCGGTGTGGTGACGGCCGTCGGCCCCAACGGCTTCTGGTACCAGGACCCGCAGCCCGACAACGACCCCGGCACCAGCGAGGGCATCTACGTCTACACCGCCGGCGCGCCCTCGGTCGCGGTGGGCGACTCGGTGACGGTGAACGCCACCGTCACCCAGTACCGCCCCGGCGGCACCGGCGGTACCACCAACCTGTCGATCACCGAACTGACCGCGCCCACCGTCACGGTGGTCGCCCACAACGTCGCGCTGCCCGCCGCCACCGTGGTCGGCCAGGGCGGGCGGGTGCCCCCGTCCGCGGTCATCTCCAGCGTCACCTCCGGCGACGTCGAGGCGGCCGGGAACTTCCAGCCCGCCACCGACGGCCTGGACTTCTGGAGGTCGCTGGAGGGCATGCGGGTCGAGATCGACAACGCGGCCGTGGTCGGCCCGACCAACAAGTACGGCGAGCTCGCCGTCGTCCCGCCGGGCAGCACCACCCGCACCAACCGGGGCGGCATCCTGCTCCAGGCGAACGACGGCAACCCGGAGCGGGTCGTCCTCGGGAAGGCGCTCGCGCCCACCCCGACCGCCAACGTCGGCGACACCCTGACCGGCGCCACCGTCGGCGTGCTCGACTACGCCTTCGGCAACTTCACCCTCCAGGTCACCGCGACCCCGGCGGTCACCTCCGGCGGCATCGCGCCCGAGACCACCGCCGCGCCGACGGCCGGGCAGCTCGCCGCGGCCACCTTCAACGTGGAGAACCTCGCCCCCTCCGACCCGCAGAGCAAGTTCGACGGCCTCGCGGCGGGCATCGTGACCAACCTGCGCTCGCCCGACCTGGTCGCCCTCGAGGAGATCCAGGACAACAGCGGCGCCACCGACGACGGCACGGTCAGCGCCACCCAGACCCTGGCCAAGCTCACCGCGGCCATCACCGCGGCCGGCGGCCCCTCCTACTCCTACCGCGAGATCGACCCGGTGGACGGCCAGGACGGCGGGCAGCCCGGCGGCAACATCCGCCAGGTGTTCCTGTTCCGCACCGACCGCGGCCTCTCCTTCACCGACCGCCCCGGCGCCGGATCCACCACCGCCGACTCCGTGGTGAACGCGGGCGGCACACCGCAGCTCGCCTACTCGCCCGGGCGGATCGACCCGACCAACTCGGCGTTCAACTCCAGCCGCAAGCCGCTGGCCGGCGAGTTCCGCTGGAACGGCAAGCCGGTCTTCGTGATCGCCAACCACTTCAACTCCAAGGGCGGCGACCAGCCCCTCTTCGGCCGCTACCAGCCGCCGGCCCACCCCTCGGAGACCCAGCGGCACGCCCAGGCGACCGCGGTGAAGGGCTTCACCGACCAGATCCTGGCCGTGGACCCGAACGCCTCGGTCATCGTGCTCGGCGACCTCAACGACTTCGAGTTCTCGCAGACCGCCGACATCCTCACCGCCGGCGGCTCGCTCACCGACCTGCCGCGCACCCTGCCGCTGCCCGAGCGCTACACCTACGTGTACGAGGGCAACTCGCAGGTGCTGGACCACATCCTGATCTCCGGCGCGCTCGCGGCCACGTCGTACAGCTACGACATCGTGCACATCAACAGCGAGTTCAGCACGCAGCTCAGCGACCACGACCCGCAGGTGGTGCGCATCCCGCTGCCGTAACGGCCGAGGCCGACGGTGCCGGTCTCCCCGTTCCTGGGGAGGCCGGCACCGGTGGTCCGGTGGTCCGTCGTCCGATCGCCCTGACCGTCACAGCCGTCCGGCGTAGTCCGGTAGCCGCAGGTCCGAGTGGGCGGCCCGGGCCGTCCGGGCACTCGGCGTCGCCAGCTCGCTCGCGGCGGACTCCGGATCGCGCACCACGGCGTTGCGGGCCTCCAACTGCTCCCGTGTCCTCGGCGCCACCGACGTACCGCCTCCGGTGGCCAGCGCCTGGTTGCGCTCGGCGAAGGGGCGCATCCGGCGCTCGTAGGCCGCGAAGGCGGCGGTGTGGTCGGAGCGCGCGGCCAGTTCGCCGGCCAGGACGTACGCGCCGACCAGGGCGAGGCTGGACCCCTGGCCGGACAGGAACGACGTGGCGTGCGCGGCGTCGCCCGCGAGGACCACCCGCCCGTGCGACCAGCTGGGCAGGTGGATCTGGCTGACGACGTCGAAGAAGAGGTCCTCGGCGTCCCGCATCGCCGCCACCAGGCGCGGCAGGTGCCAGACCCGCTCCGGGAACCGCGCGGCGACCAGCTCGCGCTGGGCCCGCGGATCGCGGAAGGCCTCGAAGGGCGGGTCGTCGCGGGTGAAGGTGAGGAAGCCGTGGAGCCGGTCGGCCGGTTCGTGCGCGTTGAGGACCGCGCCGCGCCCGACGTCGTTCCAGACGACGGCCTCGCGGACGAGGCCGAACTCGTTCGGGAGCGTGAAGCCGGCGAAGACGTGCCCGAGGTAGCGGTGGAAGGCCTCCTCGGGGCCGAGGACCAGCCGGCGGGTGTTCGAGTGCAGGCCGTCCGCGCCGACCACGAGGTCGAAGCTGCGGCTGGCGCCGCTGTCGAACCGCACGTGGACGGCCTCCCCGTCGTCCTCCAGCGCGGCGATCGAGTCCTCGAAGAGGAACTCGACCCGGCCGCGCAGCGGCTCCTGGAGGGCGTCGGCCAGGTCGCCGCGCCGGACCTCCAGGTCGTGGCCGGCCGCGCCGCCGGTCAGCTGTTCCGGGCGCAGCGAGCCGACGGTCCGCCCGACGGAATCGACGAAGGTGATTCGCTGGCTGTCGACGTGGGCGGCGCGCAGGCGCGGCAGCAGCCCCATGCGCTCCACGACCTCGCGGGCGGGCCCGCGGACGTCGATGGCGTAGCCGCCCCCGCGCACGGCGGCGGCCTTCTCGACGACGGTCACCTCGAATCCGTACCGGTCGAGCCAGTACGCGAGCGCGGGGCCCGCGATGCTGGCCCCGGAGACGAGGACGCGACGGGCGGGGCGTGACACGGTGTTCATGGCCTCTCACTTCCTTCCCGGCGGGCATCGCCGCCGGCACGTCGGTGGTACGCACCTGGACGAGCGGAAAGATACGTACCTCAGGTATCTTTATGGAGGTCACACGTCGCCCTCGCGGGCGGTGGCCACCCCCCACGATACAGATACCTAACTTAGGTATGCAAATGGAGGTGCCATGCCCGCCGCGGCTCCTGAGCCCGTCGAGGACCCCGGGTTCCCCGAGGCGTCCGACCCCCTCAAGGCTTCCGATTCCCCCGAGACCCGCGAACCGGGGGAGCCGCGGCCCGACCTCCTCGCCGCGCTGACCCGGATCTCCCGGCTCAGCGCCGCCCTCACCCGGGGCCGCCTCGTCGAACGCGCCGTCGAGGAGGCGGGCCTGGGGCGCGACCGGCCCGCGGTGGGCGTGCTCGTCACCCTGCGCACGGCCGACGAGCCCCTGCGGATCGGCGAGATCGCCGACCGCATGCAGGTCGTCGGCCCGCACATCACCCGCCAGGTCCAGATCCTGGAGAAGCACGGCCTCGCCCGCCGCATCCCCGACCCGTACGACGCCCGGGCCCGCCTCATCGAACCCACCGAGGCCGGCGCCGAGGCCGTCAACCGCTACCTCGCCTTCCTGCTCGGCTGGTTCACCGACGCCCTCGGCGACTGGCCCCGGCAGGACCGAGACGACCTCGTCCGGCTCCTCGCCCGCTTCGCCGACGATGTGACGACCCGGCTCGCCAGGCTCGACGAGGAGGAGTAGGGGCGGGCCGCGCTGGCAGGGGCGAACGCGCCGCCGCCGTCCCGTCCCTGTCGACCAGTGGGCGGGACGGCGGCGGCACGTCGTGTTAGCGCGTCACCGTCCAGGACAGGCTCGCGGTCAGCTTCGCGCGCAGCGCCGGGTCCGCGACGGCCGGGGTCGGGTCGGTGGCGACCGCGGTGAGCACGTGCGGCCGGGAGCGCGGCCCGGTCAGCTTGAGCTCGGCCAGGTCCAGTGCGGTGCGGCCGCCCAGCCGGGGCAGCTCCTTCCCGTCCAGGTACCAGCGCAGCCGGGTGCCGGCCACCGGCAGGTCGACGGTGAGGCGGTCCGCGGCGGTGAGCCGACTGCCGTTGGCGGTGGGGCTGGTGAGCGGCGTGGCGTGGCGGTAGAAGCCCGCGATCATCGCCTCGCGCCCGGGCAGGTTGAACTCCCGTCCGAGCGAGCGCATGATCGAGTTCTCGGTCGGCCGGTAGAGCCCGGTCGGGTAGTAGCCGCCGCCCTCGTACGCGCCGACCGTGCCGCCGTCCGGCGAGGCCTGGCCCAGCCAGCGCGACCACTTGGTGCCCTGCTGGCGCATCCGGTCGGCGGTCAGGGTGCTGATGTTGGCCTCGGTGGGCTCGCTGCCCTGGTACGTCCCCTGGCCGTCGTACGCGTACTCGTCGGCCAGCTTGCCCAGCGAGTGCCCGGTCTCGTGCACCGCGATCTGCCCGGACCTCGCGTTGCCGCCCGCCACGGTGGCGATCCCCTCGTAGCCGAGCGGGGACTTGACGTCGTTGTAGCCGGCGCCGCCGTACTTCGCGCTGTTGGCCACCACGAGCACCAGGTCCGCCTGCGGGGCCTTCGCCGCGTACGACTCGACCGCCTTCTCGTCCACGCAGAGCAGCCGCTCCACGCCGTCGCACCAGAAGTACGAGCCCAGCGCGGTGTGCCGCACCGTCCCCTGGTCCGGATCCCCGGTCACCCCGGACTCGGGCGATATCGCGGACACCGCCCAGACGTTGAACAGCGCGCGGTAGCTGGCGTAGGGCTCCACGGCGGTCATCTCGCGCCACTTCTGGGCCGCGTCCGCGCGGAACTTGTCCTGCTCCTGCGCGGTGTACCCGTCGCCGATCACCACCACGTCCAGCTTGGCGGCCGGCTCCCCGTTGCGGACCAGCGCCGTCACGTCGCCGTCGCCCCGCATCGGGGCCACGCCCTGGGCGCGGTCGGCGAGATAGGGGGAGACGGCCGGGGCCTGGGCCCGGGAGATGCCGCCGTCCTCGGCGAACACCTCCACCTGACGTGTCGACGGCTTGTCGCCCGCCGGACGGTTGTCGCCCGCCGGACGGGCCCCGGCGGGCGCGGCCCCCAGCACCGCACCGGCGAGTACGGTGGCGAGCAGGGCGGTGGCGGTTCTGACGGTGGTGCGGTGCACGGGGGTCCTTCCGGAGGGAACGGTCTGTGGCCTGCTCCCTTCCCATGGCGATAACCTGACAATCCTGCGTCAGTGCAAGCCGATTCCCGAACCCTCCGGTCACGCACCGGCCCGGGCCGGCCCGAAGGACAGGCGGCCGACCACCGCACAGGCCGCGACGGTGCTCAACCAGGCCAGGACGGCGACGGTGATCGTCACGGGGAACGACCACTGGAACGCCCCGATGAGAACGAGGGAACCGGCGAACGACCCGACGGTGAACACGATGCTCCCGACCTGCACCACGTCCCTGAGGCCCTCCCGGGACCGGTGCAGACCGTGGACGACCGCCGCACTGCCGACGCTGATCAGCAGCGCCACCCCGAGGACGGGCAGCCAGGGCAGCTGAGGCTTCACCGCCCGGTGGCCGCGGTACGAGATCTGCACCACCTCGCCCTTCCAGACCCCCACGTCGATCGTGGTGCCGACCTCGACATCCTGGAAGAAGGGCTCGCCCACGTCGTACTCGTCGCCGCCCGCGGTCTCGCGCGCGACGACCAGCTTGTACGAACTGAGGTCGTTCTCCCGGTCGGTGTCCACCTTCTTCTTCACGACCCGCCCGCTCTCCAGCCGCAGGCAGTCCGCACCCGCCCCGGCCGCCGACGTCCCGCACACCGGGGCCGTCCGGTACGCCACCGTCACGTCGTACGTGCGCACGAAGAGGAGGAACCCGGCCACGACGGGCCCCAGCCCCGCCAGCACGATCAGCACCCGCCCCGCCGCCCGGAGCCGCGCCGCCCGCCTGCTCGGCTTGATGACCGGTTCCGTCCCGACGTCCATCGCACCCTCACCCACCCCACGACACCTGCCCGTTGCATCCGGTTCTGATTCCCGGTCGCGGACCGCATGATGCCAGGGAGCACCGGCGGGCGCCTCCGGGATGCCGGATCGACCGGGGCGCCGGGGTAGTGGGCTTCGAGCCCGTGTACGTCGAGCTTGACTGGTACGACGGTCCGCGCAAGGGGCTCACCACCGTCGACGGCATATCCCACCAATTCCAGTGCCGCGACGCCGACTTCACCGTCGTCCCGACCTCTATCACGCATGGCCCGCGGACGAGCGCGCGCTCGCCATGGAACGTGAACAGTGGGCCGCCTACGTCGAGGGGCGTGAGGCTCCGGCACCTGTACGGGGCCGCGAGTTCGGACGGATAGCGCGATGAGCCGGAAGCACGTGAAGTGCCCGGCTCATTCGCGCTTTTGGTCTTCGTGCGGTGCGTGCTCTTTTTCTCTTCCCAGGGCCCGGGTTTCCGGCTCGGATTCACGGACTGGTGTCCGTTTTTCCGATCCCGGGTCTCGTGTTCTCTTCTTCAGATTGTTTTTGTGTGTTAGGGGAAGATGTTTTGGCCGGGGGTGAGGGTGTGGGTGGGGTCGTAGGTGTTTTTGGCGTTGGTGAGGGTGGTCCAGTGGGG
>NZ_JBIAXP010000060.1:0-10952 GCF_042896795.1 Kitasatospora sp. NPDC001261 | reverse complement strand
TGGCCGCTGACCGAGGGATGCCTCGCCTTCCACGCGGTGAGGACCGGCCGGATCAGCTCCCAGGCTTCATCCGACAGGTCGCTCGGGTACGCAGGACGCTCACCCACGTCCATTAGCACACCGCGCCGACGGCCCGCCGTGAAGTACCGGAACCGGACAACTTGCCTTCAAGGACTACGAGAACCACCCAAGACTCGCAGAACACCCTCTGAGAAGTCGACAGGGCCGACTTCTCGTGCTGCGCCACTCCGCTCCCTTCCGGCTTCGTCGGGTGAGGGCGGGTGAATGGGAAGTCGGATGGCTCAACTTCCCACGCTGCGCTGGTCCGTTGATGGCTGCGGCGAGCGGATCGGAGTGAGAAGTCGATGGGGCCGACTTCCTGTGCTTCGCTGCTCTGCTCCCTCGCCCCTGCTCCGTTGGCTGGGGATGTGTGGGCGGGTGAGTGGGAAGTCGGTAGGGCCAAGGTCTCGTGCGTGCGGGGCGGCTGGTGGGGAAGTTCCTGCGCGAGGTGGGGTGGGAAGTCGGTGGGCTCGACTTCCTGTGCTGCGTTGGGAAGTTGGTGGAGCGACTGCGGTGAGCGGGGCGGAGTGGGAAGTCGGCGGGGCCGACTTCTCGTGCCGGGTAGGGCAGTCGATGGGGAAGTGCACGTGCGAGGTGGAGTGGGCAGTCGACGGGGTCGACTGCCCACTGTGCTGCGCTGGGCGGTTGGTGGGGTGGGTGCGCGGGCGGTTGGTGGGGAAGTGCCCGCGCGAGGTGGAGCGGGAAGTCGGTAGGGCCGACTTCCCGCGTTGCGCTGGGCGGGGCGGGGGTCAGGAGCGGTGGTACTGGATGGGGGTGGTGACTTCGGCGCCGAGGGTGGTGGCGGCGTGGCGGGCCCAGTAGGGGTCGCGCAGCAGTTCGCGGCCGATCAGGACGGCGTCGGTGCGGCCTTCGGTGAGGAGGGCCTGGGCCTGGGCGGGGTCGGTGATCAGGCCGACGGCGGCCACCGGCAGGTCGGTCTCGCGGCGTACGGCCTCGGCGAAGGGCACCTGGAAGCCGGGCGCGGCCTCGATCCGGGCGTCGGGGACGAGGCCGCCGGTGGAGACGTCGAGCAGGTCGACGCCGTGGGCCCGGAGCTCCTTGGCGAGGCGGACGGTGTCCTGGGAGGTCCAGCCCTCGCGGCCGTCCTCCGGGTTCTCGGTGAGCCAGTCGGTCGCGGAGACGCGGAAGAAGACCGGCAGGTCCTCGGGCCACACCGAGCGGACGGCGTCGACGACCTCCAGCGCGAAGCGGATGCGGCCCTCGAAGGAGCCGCCGTAGCCGTCGGTGCGCCGGTTGGTGTGGGGGGAGAGGAACTGGTGCACGAGGTAGCCGTGGGCGCCGTGGACCTCGGCGACCTGGAAGCCGGCGTCGAGCGCGCGCCGGGCGGCGTCGGCGAACTGCCGCACGATCTCGCCGATCTGCTCCTCGGTGAGCTCGTCCGGCGTGGTGTGGGCGGGGGAGAAGGCCTCGGTGCCGGGGCCGACCGGGGTCCAGCCGTGCTCCTCGTCCGGGGCGACGGGGCGTCCGCGGTCGACCCAGGTGCGCTCGGTGGAGGCCTTGCGGCCGGCGTGGGCGAGCTGGATGGCCGGGACGGTGCCCTGGCTCTTCAGGAACGCGGTGATCCGGCGGAAGGCGGCGGCCTGCTCGTCGTTCCAGATGCCGAGGTCGTACGGGCTGATGCGTCCCTCGGGGCTGACCGCGGTGGCCTCCGTGATGATCAGCCCGGTGCCGCCGGCGGCGCGGGCCGCGAGGTGGGTGAAGTGCCAGTCGGTCGGGACGCCGGCCGCGGCGCCGTCCGGGGCCGCGCTGTACTGGCACATCGCCGGCATCCAGATCCGGTTGGGGACGGTCAGGGACCGCAGGGTGAGCGGGGCGAAGAGAGAGGTGCTCATGTCGGACTCCCGGTGGGGTCGGCTGACGCCAGGACGCAGGTGAAGCAAGGATGCAGGGTGAAGCAAGGGCGAGCATGCAACTTTTGCAGCTGCATTTACACTCGTAAACAATAGTTGCGTGCGCACGGACTTGCAAGGGTTCCCCGTCGGCGCGCCCTCCCGACGCCCTCCCACCTGCGACAATCGCTTCCATGATCGAATCCGCAGCCACCAGCATCCCGGAAACGCCCCTCACCGTCGCCGCCGCCGCGATCATCCAGGACGGCCGGCTCCTGGTCGTCAGCAAGCAGGCCGCCCCCGAGGTCTTCTACCTCCCCGGCGGCAAGCCCGACCCCGGCGAGGACGCCCTCCAGGCGCTGGCCCGCGAGCTGGGCGAGGAGCTCGGCGCGGCCCCGGTCGACCCCCGCCACCTCACCGACATCCGCGCCACCGCCGCCCTCGAGGGCGTGCCCATGCTGATGACCGTCTTCACCGCCACCCTGGACCGCGAGCCCGTCCCCGCCGCCGAACTCGCCGACCTGCGCTGGACCGACGGCCGCGACGACACCCTGCGCCTGGCCCCCGCCGTCCGCGACCACCTCCTGCCCCTGCTGCGCGAACGCGGCGACCTGGCCTGACCCGCGGGCCCGGCCCGGAAACCGTTTCGGCCCCCGCCCAGGCGGGCGGGGGCCGAAACGGCACGGACGGTCCTCCGTCAGCGCGCCGTCTGCGCCACCCGCTGCGCCGGAACGGCGCCCCGCGCGGTCCGCGCGCCGGCGGAGGCACCAGCAGGGGCAGCAGGGGCAGCCGGGGAGGCGCCCAGCGCGGTGCCGCGGGTCTCCTCCGCCCACGCCACGCAGACCAGCAGCCCGAGGGCGGTGACCCCGGCGGCGATCAGCATGGTCGGGCCGGTGCCCAGCCCGGTCAGCGACAGCGGCAGCAGGTAGGTGCCGACGGCCGCGCCGATCCGGCTCACCGAGGTGGCGACGCCCACGGCGGTGGCCCGGATCTCGGTCGGGAACAGCTCGTTGGGGTACGTCCAGTCGAGCACGTTGGGCCCGCCGCACAGGAAGGCGTAAGCGCACAGCGCCAGCAGCGCGATCGCGGCCGGGGCGGTGGGCCACACGCCCAGCAGCGCCAGCGGGACGGTCATCAGCGCGAAGGACCAGATGATGACGGGCCGCCGGCCGCGGGTGTCGATCAGGCGCAGCGCCGGGTAGCAGCCGAGCAGGAAGACGAGGCTGATCAGGCCGGTGCCGAGGGTCTCCATCACGGTGCCGCCCGGCATGCCGAAGGAGGAGAGGATCTGCGGGCCGAAGGTGAGCATCGCGAACAGCGGGCCGACCTGGCACATGAAGAACAGGCCGCAGAACAGGGTGCGGCGCCGGTAGGGCTGGGTCATCAGCAGGCGCAGTCCGGCGGGGCGGCCGCGCTCGGCCGGATCGGGCATCAGCTCCCGGCCGTCGACCCGGACCCCGAGGTGCTTCTCGACCACCCGCACCGCGTCGCCGACCCGCCCGTTGGCGGCCAGCCAGCGCGGCGACTCCGGCGAGCCGCGGCGGATCACCAGGAACACCACGCACAGCACCGTGGAACTCGCCAGCATCCACCGCCAGCTGCCCGGCCCGGCCAGCTCCAGGAACAGGTAGCCCACCACGTAGGCGAGCACCGAGCCGGCGTACCAGGCGACGATCTGCTGCCCGAGCAGGCGGCCGCGCTTCTTGGCGGGCAGCCACTCGGCGAGCAGCGAGGTGGCGATGGGGTAGTCGGCGGCCACGGCCATGCCGAGCACGAAGCGCAGCAGGGTGATCGCCCACACCGCGTCCACCCAGAAGGAGAGCACCGAGCAGGCGACCATCACGAGCAGGTCGGCGGTGTACATCACCTCCCGGCCGATCTTGTCGGTCAGCACGCCGAAGAGCGCGCCTCCGACGAACATGCCGACCAGGGCGGCGGCGCCGATCAGGCTGACCTCGGCGGTGGACAGCCCGAGGTCCGGGCGCATCCCGATCAGGGCGACGCCGACGATGCTCAGGATGTAGCCGTCGAGCAGGGGTCCGCCCGAACAGGCGAGGGCCAGCCTGCGGTGGAACGCGGTATACGGGGCGTTGTCGATGGTCTGGGACATGTACTTGGGGTCCTCCGGAGCGTACGGCACGCACTGCGCACCGTGCGCCGGGTAGACGGCAGGGGAAGACGCCGCCCACCTCGGACGGCGCCACCGCCCGGTCACAACGGGCGACCGTCCACGGTTGCCCCGGTTCCGAGGGGGCGCCACCGGGGCGAAGGTCGAGGGGATTCGCGACCAAGGTCCCGAAGCGGACGGGCCCTTCGCCCGTGCCGCCACGGCGCCCGCCCAGTCCCGCCACGGGGCCGCGCCGCCGGGCGCCGCGAACGCGCGCCGGACGTGACCCTGGTCACTTCGGACCGTCAACGACCCCTGGAATGTGGCCCATTCCACACCGGGGCGGTGCCCGTCCGTACGGGACCGACCCCGCCGCGTCACCGCCGGGGCGCCGTCACGAGCCCGCCGTGAGCGCGGCGTCAGCCCGTTGTGAGCCCGTCGTCAGCTCCTCCCGGAGGGCCGCCCGAGCCCGCGCCCGAGACCGCGACCGCCAGCGGCACGGCGACGTCCGCGACGTGCTCCTGCGGCCCGGCGGTCGCCCAGTTCGGGTGGTACACCTCCCGGTTCGGCCCGCCCCGCCCGTACCCGCGGGCGGCGACCCAGGCGGCGACCGCGTCGTGGGCGGCGGCCATCGCGGCGGTGCGCCGGCGGGCCAGGGCGGTGTACGCCTCGCGGTGCGCGGGCTCGACGCGCACCGCGAACGGGCCGTGCGGCCCGACGCCGTGCGGCCCGACACCGTTCGGCCCGACCGCGTCCGGGGTGGGGGCGCAGACCTCGACCAGGGCCTCGCAGTCCTCGCCCACCAGGCCGTGGTAGACCGCGAACAGCGGCCCCGACAGGCACGCCCCCACCTCCCGCAGCCGGCCGAGCAGCAGCCCGGAGGCCTCGGCGAGGAAGCCGGGCAGCGCGGCGGCGTCCACGTGCCGCCGGACGAACAGGACGTGCTGCTCGGGCACGTCGCGCTCGGCGACCTCGAACACGGCCGTGCCCCGTCCGGCCAGGACCTCGCGGGCGTAGCCCACCGCCTCCCGGCGGGCCGCGTGCTCGGCCTCCCGCTCCCGCCAGTACGCCAGCAGCTCCCGCTCGCCCGCGTCGCCGTCCGACTCGGCCGCGTCCAGCACCGCCGCGATCCGCGCCAGCGGCAGCCCGGCGGCGCGCAGCAGCGCGATCCGCCGGGCCCGCTCGACCTGCGCCGGGCCGTACCGCCGCACGCCGGTGCGCGGGTCGACCAGGGCGGGCGGCAGCAGCCCCCGCGCGCCGTAGAGCCGCAGGGCCTTGAGGCTGAGCCTGGTCCGGGCGGCGAGTTCGCCGATGGTGATCGTGTCGTCCTGCACGCCCGCCACTGTGCCCCCTGCCCCAGGGGGAGGGGCAAACGCCGAACACGGAAGGGGGCGAGCACGGAGAGGCGAGCCGCACCCCCTTTGTGGCGGTACGTCAGCCTTCCCACCGGATCCGCCCGCCTGTTCGCGGCGCCGAGCGGGCCGGTTCACCGGCGCGTGAACTGGAGGCCGTCCGTGCACGGTTGACTTCCCGCGGCCTGGGAGGAAACGCCCCCGGGCCGCACCGTCCGCGGGCGAACGGCACTTCCGGCGCCCCGCACGCCGCCGGAGACGCCCGAGCCCGCCGCCGCACGAGGAGACCCCCATGCCACCCCCGCCCGCCGGCACCCGCACCCGCACCCGCCGCCGCGCCCTGGGCGCGCTCGCGCTGGCCACCGCGCTGGCCGCCGGCCTGCCCGGCCTCGCCGCACCCGCCTGGGCCGCCCCCGCCCCCACCGACGCCCCCGCGCCGAGCCGGGCACAAGCCGACCCCGGCCTGGTCCTGGACCGCCCCGGCGAGTCGGTGGTCACCCGCCGCGAGGTCACCCCCATCGCCCCCGGCCTGACCATGACCTCCTTCGACCGCCTCGGCGGCCCGGGCTGGATCCGCGGCAAGGTCCTCGTCGCCGACCTGGACACCGAGGGCCTGAGCGTCGACTACCTGTCCTCCGGCAAGGTGACCACCCGCCAGAGCGTCACCGACATGGCCCGCGGCGCCGGAGCCGTCGCCGCGATCAACGGCGACTACTTCGACATGAACGCCTCCGAGGCCCCCCTCGGCGTCGGCGTCTCCCGCAAGGACGGCCTGGTCCAGGCCCCCGTCGAGGGCTGGAACCAGGCCGTCACCGTCGGCACCGACGGCCTCGCCCGGATGGCCCAGGTCTTCCTGGAGGGCCACGCGAGCCTGCCCGGCGGCCGCGAGCTGACGCTGAACGGCGTCAACACCTACGGCCTGCCCGCCGACGGCGTCGGCGTCTTCACCCCCGCCTGGGGCGACGCCACCCGCGGCAACGTCGCCAACGGCTCCGCCGAGGTCGCCGAGGTCGAACTGCGCGACGGCCGGGTCACCGCCGTCCGCGACACGCTCGGCGCCGCCGTCCCCGAGGGCGCCACCGTCCTGGTCGGCCGCGAGGCCGGCGCCCGCGCCCTGCGCGACCTCAGGCCCGGCGACCGGGTCTCCGTCGGCTACCGCCCGCGCGCCTCCTTCGGAGAGGTCGCCGTCGCCGTCGGCGGCTACCAGGTCCTGGTCGCCGACGGCATCGCCCAGCGCTCCGGCGAGAACGACGGCAACGAGCTCAACGCCCGTACCGCCGTGGGCTTCTCGGCCGACAACCGGCGCATGTACCTGGTCACCGTCGACGGCCGGCAGGCCGACAGCCCCGGCATCAGCCTGCCCGACCTCGCCGTCCTGCTGCGCGACATGGGCGCCCACAACGCGCTCAACATGGACGGCGGCGGCTCCGCCGCGATGGCCGCCCGCCTGCCCGGCGCCGAGCGCGCCGGCACCGTCAGCAGCCCCTCCGACAACGGCGGGGAGCGCGCCGTCGCCAACGGCCTCGGCCTGTTCTCCACCCCCGGATCCGGCCAGGCCAAGGGCTTCCGGCTGCGCCCGGCCCCGGCCGTGGACACCGCCGCCCGCCTCTTCCCCGGCCTGCACCGCACCGTGCGCGCCCTGCCCCACGACGAGGCCTACGGCGCCGTCACCGCGACGGTGCCCGCCACCGCGTGGTCCACCGCCACCGGTGCCACCGTGAGCGTCGAGGGCCGCGGCCCGGACGCGGTCGTCACCGGCCGCGCCCCCGGCGCCGCCGAGGTCGCCGTCACCGCCACCGGCGCCGCGAAGGCCGTCCTGCCGCTGACCGTGCTCGGCCCGGCGGTACGCGTCAGCGCCGGCAGCGCGCCGATCGCCCTCGAAGGCGCCGGCGCCACCGCCCGCCTCACCGTCACCGGCTACGACGCGCTCGGCCACACCGCACCCGTCGAGGCCGCCGACGTCAAGGTCACCGGCGGCGAGGGCGTGGTCGAGACGAGCGCCGCCCCCGACGGCACCATCGCCCTCAAGGCCCTGGCCGACGGGAAGTCCGCCACCCTCAAACTGACCGTCGGCACCCTGGAGAGCGCCGTCGCCGTCACCGTCGGCATGACCGAGAAGCCGTTCGCCGACTTCTCCGACGCCGCCGCCTGGAATTCCGGCAACGACCGCGCCCCCGGCGGCTCGACGGCCCCCGCCCCCGGCCCCGACGGCACCCACGGCCTGCGCCTGGCCTACGACTTCACCCACTCCACCGGCACCCGCGGCCAGTACGCCATCGCCCCCGAGGGCATCGTGCTGCCCGGCCAGCCCCGCTCGATCACGATGTGGATCGAGGGCGACGGCAACGGCGCCTGGCCGCGCGTCCAGTACCGCACCGCCGCCGGCGTCACCGCCAACCTCGACGCCCCGATGGTCACCTGGACCGGCTGGCGCAAGGTCGAGTTCCCCGTCCCCGCCGGCGTCCAGTACCCGCTCACCTTCCAGCGCTTCCGCCTGATGGAGACCAGCGCCGCCCGCTCCTACACCGGCGCCCTCACCCTCGCCGACCTGCGCGTCAAGGTCGCCCCCGACGTCGAACTGCCTGTCCAGCCCAAGGTCACCGACCCCGTCGTGCTCACCAACGGCACCGTCGACGGCCGCCCGCTGCGCGTCGCCGTCATGTCCGACGCCCAGTTCATCGCCCGCAGCCCCGACAGCGACATCGTCCAGGCCGCCCGCCGCACCCTGCGCGACATCGCCGCCGCCAAACCCGAACTCCTCGTCATCGACGGCGACTTCGTCGACGAGGCCGCCCCCGCCGACTTCGCCCTCGCCCGCACGCTCCTCGACGAGTTCGACCAGCTCACCGGCCACACCGTCCCCTGGCACTACGTGCCCGGCAACCACGAGGTCATGGGCCCCGGCACCATCGACAACTTCAAGGCCGCCTTCGGCGACACCACCCAGGTCTTCGACGTCAAGGGCACCCGCTTCGTCACCCTCAACAGCTCGCTCGGCACCCTGCGCGGCAGCGGCTTCGACCAGATCGCCACCCTGCGCACCGCCCTCGACGGCGCCGCCCAGGACCCGTCCGTCACCGGCCTGCTGCTCTTCGAGCACCACCCCACCCGCGACCCGCTGCCCGACCAGGGCAGCCAGCTCGGCGACCGCAAGGAGGCCGCCCTGGTCGAGCAGTGGCTCGCCGACTTCCGCACCAAGGGCAAGTCCGCCGCCATGGTCACCGGCCACGTCGGCGCCTTCCACGCCCAGAGCATCGACGGCGTCCCGCACCTGATCAACGGCAACTCCGGCAAGGGCCCCGCCGCCGAACCCGACCGCGGCGGCTTCACCGGCTGGACGATGCTCGGCGTCAACCCCGCCGCCGGCCGCGTCACCGACCCCTACGCCACCGCCGACGACACCTCCGCCTGGCTGCGCGCCGAGGTCCGCGCCCGCGCCGACACCGTCGACCTCCAGGCCCCCACCGCCCTCGGCCTGCTCGAAACCGCCCCCGTCCACGCCACCTTCACCCAGGACGGCGAGCGCACCGTGCCCGTCGCCTGGCCCGTCACCGCCCAGTGGGGCGGCACCGCCGTGCACATCGGCACCGCCGCGAGCGCCCCGCGCACCGCCGTCGCCGCCTACGACCCGGCCACCGCCACCCTGACCGGGCTGCGCCCCGGAAGCGGGACGCTGAGCGTCACCGTCGGCGGGGTGACGGCCGAACAGCCGCTCACCGTCGGCGCGTTGCCCGCCTGCACCACCACCGTGCGCGGCCGGCACTCCTCGCTCGCCGTCACCTCGGGCGTCACCTGCCTCCAGGGCGCCACCGTCGACGGCCCGGTCCTGGTGCAGCCCGGAGCCTCCCTGGTCGCGATGGACTCCACCCTGTCCGGCCCGCTCTCCGCCCGCGGCGCGAACACCCTGGTGCTGAGCGACACCACCGTGAACGGCCCGGTCGCCGTCAGCGGCACCACCGGCGCCACGGCGATCCTGCGCGCCACCCTGTCCGGCCCGCTCCACCTCGCGCTCAACAAGGGCGCCACCCTGCTGGCCGGCACCACCGTGCGCGGCCCGCTGGACTGCTCCGGCAACACCCCGGCCCCGGTGAACGGCGGCCTCGCCAACACGGTGAGCGGCCCGAAGGGCGGCCAGTGCGCGAAGCTGTGACCGACCGTCGGTGACACGCCGCCAGTGACCGACCGCAGGCCCGGACCGTGACGCACGGTCCGGGCCTGCGGTGCCGTGTCCTACGTGGCCTGGTGGCGCTTGACGAGGTCCTGCACGGACGTGGGGACGGGGGTGCCCGGGGGGACGTGCTTGTCGGGGACGGGATCGCCGTACGTCTGGCGCACGGTGAGGGTGCCGCCCCAGGCGTGGGGGTAGTCCAAGTCCCGCTGGGTCTCGTGTTCGGGCCCGTCGGGGTGGGTCGCGATCTTGGCGTGGACGGTCGTCTCCTTCTCGTCGAGGTCGATGGAGAGGACTCCGATGGTGGGGTGATTCTGCCCGTCCGTGTTCAGGTCGGTGTCGTCGATGGGGCGCAGCTCGCTCCAGCGATTGGGGATGACCTGGTCGCTCAGCGCGTGGAAGCTCTTGGCGCGCAGGGAGGGGTCGACCTTCCTGGCGACGCCGTTGACGACGACGGAGCGGTAGTCGAGGGAGGTGCTGATGGCCGCGCGTCCGACGACGAGGCCGTCGACGACGGTGGCGGTCAGGCTGACGGACACGCCGTCATCGCTCCACAGGTGCTTCAGTGAGACCGGGAGCCAGTCCGGGTAGTAGATGGACCCGTGCAGGTAGAGGAGCCTCCTGCCGTCTTCCTCGTGGTAGGCGTAGACCATGGGGACGCATCGGGGCCGGATCGTCAGCTGGCCGTCCAGGGTGGTGATCTCGAGGTGCGCGACGGTGCAGACGAAGCCCGCCTGGAGGACGGGGACCCAGTCGTTCGGGTCGGTGCTCACCTGAGTCCTCTTGGCGAACGCCGCGGCGTCCGACGACCCTGTGACGGTGCCCGGTTCCTGGGACATGGCGGACATGGCGGTTCCTTCGCGACGGGGGTGGGGGAGGGGCCCGGCTCCGCGGGTGACGGGAGCGGGCTCGGGACACGGGTCATGCCTACGGCACGGCGGGCGCCCGACGGGCCCCAACGTGCGCGCGGCGGTGGCGGATCACCCCGCCAGAGCAACGGTCCCCGCAGGCCGCGACCGCGGGACGCCGGGACGTTCCGATGCGCCATCCGGCCGTCCGCCGTTGGAGCGGGAGCGCCCCGAAGCCGTGGCCGGCGGCTTCGGCCGGTCGGCTGACGGGGGCCGGTCGAGTCGGCCGGAAGAACGTTTCGGCTTTTCCGGCCGGTTGTCGAAGGGGGTAATTCCTCATACCGGCAAGGGGATTCACGGACCGGTGACGCCGATGCGTGTCCGGTCGGCGGCGGGCCGGGGCGCAACCATACTCGTGGACGCCGAGACCGGAGAGGCGATCCGAAAGGGGACGCCTCCGCGGCGGATGCGAAAGGGAGATTCCCAATGATGTTGTCAAGCCAGGGCGGTGACGCCTCGTGACTGCCTTACTGCGCTGGGGCGGCGTTCTTGGGCGCAACTGCATCG
>NZ_JBIAXP010000059.1:0-11392 GCF_042896795.1 Kitasatospora sp. NPDC001261 | reverse complement strand
CGACATCTCGAAGCATGGGGAACGGCCGCGTCGCATGCTCCCCGATCCCGGAGATCTCAGCAGGTCGAGTGACCCTCGAGGTTAAACAACAAGCTTAGAAGTCGTCGTCGAAGGCGACGGAGCCCTCGACGGCGACCTGGTACGCCGAGACGCGGCGCTCGAAGAAGTTGGTCAGCTCCTGGACGTTCTGGAGCTCCATGAAGCCGAACGGGTTCGTCGACCCGTAGCGGATCGGCAGGCCCAGGCGGGCCAGGCGCTGGTCCGCCACGGCCTGCAGGTACTCGCGCATCGAGGCGGTGTTCATGCCGGGCAGGCCGTCACCGCACAGGTCCTGGGCGAACTGGAGCTCGGCCTCGACGGCCTCCTCCAGCATCTCCGTGACCTGCTTGGCCATCTCGTCGTCGAAGAGGTCGGGCTCCTCCTCGCGGACGGTGTCGACCACCGACATCGCGAAGTCCATGTGCATGGACTCGTCGCGGAACACCCAGTTGGTGCCCGTGGCCAGGCCGTGCAGCAGGCCGCGCGAACGGAACCAGTACACGTAGGCGAAGGCGCCGTAGAAGAACAGGCCCTCCACGCAAGCCGCGAAGCAGATCAGGTTCAGGAGGAACGCGCGGCGGTCCTCCTTGGTCTGCAGCGAGTCGATGTGGTCGACCGCGTTCATGTACTTGAAGCAGAACTGCGCCTTCTGGCGGATGGAGGGGATGTTCTCCACCGCGGCGAAGGCCGCGTTGCGGTCCTCCGGGTCGGGCAGGTAGGTGTCCAGCAGCGTCAGGTAGAACTGGACGTGCACGGCCTCTTCGAACAGCTGCCGCGAGAGGTACAGGCGCGCCTCGGGCGAGTTGATGTGCTTGTAGAGGCTCAGCACCACGTTGTTGGAGACGATCGAGTCGCCCGTCGCGAAGAACGCGACCAGCCGGCCGATGAGGTGGCGCTCGCCCTCGCTGAGCTTCGCCAGGTCGGCGACGTCGGAGTGCAGGTCCACCTCCTCGACGGTCCAGGTGTTCTTGATCGCGTCCCGGTACCGGTCGTAGAACGACGGGTAGCGCATCGGGCGCAGGGTCAGCTCGAAGCCGGGGTCGAGCAGCATCTTGCGGTCTTCGGGGGTGGTCACTGGCAGGCCTCGCAGGACTCGGGGTTCTCCAGGGAGCAGGCGATGGCGGCTTCCTGCTCCGGGGTGAGGGAGGGGGTGTTCACGGGCACCGGCGCCGGCGCGGCGGCACGGGCGGTGCCGGACGCGGCCTGGGCGATGCGGGTGGCCGGGCGCGAACGCAGGTAGTAGGTGGTCTTCAGACCCACCTTCCACGCGTAGGCGTACATCGAGCTGAGCTTGCCGATGGTCGGCGCCGCCATGAACAGGTTCAGGGACTGGCTCTGGTCCAGGTACGGCATGCGGGCCGCGGCCAGGTCGATCAGCGCGCGCTGCGGCAGCTCCCAGGCCGTCCGGTACAGCGAACGGACCCCGGCGGGCAGCCAGTTCAGGTCCTGGACGGAGCCGTTGGCGTCGCGCAGGGCGTCGCGGGTCTGCTGGTCCCAGACGCCGAGCTCCTTGAGCTCGCGCACCAGGTACGGGTTGACCTGGAGGAACTCGCCGGACAGCGTCTCGCGCTTGAACAGGTTGGAGACCTGCGGCTCGATGCACTCGTACACGCCGGCGATGGACGCGATGGTCGCGGTCGGCGCGATGGCCAGCAGCAGCGAGTTGCGCAGGCCGGTCTCGGCGATCCGGGCGCGCAGCGCCGTCCAGCGGTCGGCCCACTGCGGGGCGGCCGTCGGGAAGTGGTCGATGTGCAGCTCGCCGCGGGCGGCGCGGGTCTCGCCGTACGCCTCGTGGCGGCCGAGCTGCTCGGCCAGGTCGGCGGAGCGCTCGTACGCGGTGAGCATGATGCGCTCGGCGATCAGCGTGGACAGCCGGGCGGCCTCGGCGGAGTCGAAGTCGATCCGCAGCTTGAAGAAGACGTCCTGGAGGCCCATCACGCCGAGGCCGACCGGCCGCCAGCGGGAGTTGGAGGTGCCGGCCTCGGTGGTCGGGTAGAAGTTGATGTCCACCACGCGGTCGAGGAACGTCACGGCCGTGCGGACGGTGGCGTCGAGGCGCTCCCAGTCCATGGCGCCGAGCAGGTCGTCGACCGTGGCACCGGGGGCCACGTGGGCGCCGAGGTTGACCGAGCCGAGGTTGCAGACGGCGGTCTCGGAGTCGTCCGTGACCTCCAGGATCTCCGTGCACAGGTTGGAGGAGTGCACGGTGCGGCCCGGCAGGGCGGTCTGGTTGGCGGCGCGGTTGGAGGCGTCCTTGAAGGTCATCCAGCCGTTGCCGGTCTGCGCCAGGGTGCGCATCATGCGGGCGTACAGGGTCTGCGCCGGGATGGTGCGGACGGCCTTGCCGGCCAGCTCGGCCTTGCGGTAGGCCTCGTCGAAGTCGGCGCCCCACAGGTCGACCAGCTCCGGCACGTCGGCCGGGGAGAACAGCGACCAGTCCTGGTTGGCGTTGACCCGGCGCATGAACTCGTCCGGGATCCAGTGCGCCAGGTTGAGGTTGTGGGTGCGGCGGGCCTCTTCGCCGGTGTTGTCGCGGAGCTCCAGGAACTCCTCGATGTCGGCGTGCCAGGTCTCCAGGTAGACGCAGGCCGCGCCCTTGCGGCGGCCGCCCTGGTTGACGGCGGCGACCGAGGAGTCGAGGGTGCGCAGGAACGGCACGATGCCGTTGGACTTGCCGTTGGTGCCGCGGATCAGGCTGCCGCGCGAGCGGATGCGCGAGTAGGACAGGCCGATGCCGCCGGCGTGCTTGGACAGGCGGGCGATCTGCGCGTAGCGGTTGTAGATCGAGTCCAGGTTGTCCAGCGGCGAGTCGAGCAGGTAGCAGCTCGACATCTGCGGGTGCCGGGTGCCGGAGTTGAACAGCGTCGGCGAGGAGGTCAGGTACTCCAGGCGGCTCATCAGGCCGTACAGCTCGGCCACCTCGCGCACCGACTGCTCGCTGTCGCCGACCGCCAGGCCGCAGGCGACGCGGAGCAGGAAGTGCTGCGGGGTCTCGATCACCTTGCGGGTGATCGGGTGGCGCAGCAGGTAGCGGGACTGCACGGTGCGCAGGCCGAAGTACTCGAAGCGGTCGTCGCCGGCGGTGTCGATCAGCGCGTCCAGGGCGGCGGCGTGCTTGGCGACGAAGTCCGCGGTGGTGTCGCCGATCAGGCCCTCGGTGTGGCCGACGGTGATCGAGGCGGAGAAGGACACCGAGCCCTGGCTGTTCGCCTCGTCGACGATCTCCAGCGCGAGCAGGCGGGCGGCCAGCTTCGAGTACTGGGGGTCCTCGGCGATCATCGACGCGGCGGCGTCCACGGCCAGCCCGCGCAGCTCGGCGAAGTCCGAGCCGGCGTGGCGGCCGCGCAGCGCGGCGGCGGCGACATGGCCGGGGTCGACCTCGGTGAGGTCGGTGCTGCGGTCGGTGAGCAGCCGCAGCAGCGCGCCCCCGGGGTCGGAGACCGTCGGGTCGGTGAAGGCGGTACCGGAGCCCTGGGCGGGCAGGGTGGCTGAGGCAGCGGTGGTCAAGGCGCTCTCTCCTGGCGGCGATCGGCGGCGGTGCTCGGGGGGCCACCGGGCCGATCTGGGCAGGGGAGCACGGCGCGAACGCAAAAAGCGTCGCGCGAGGTGACTCCCCGGCCCGCCCGCGAGGCCCGGAGGGGTACTGCTGGTGCCGGCGCGGCCTCTGCGGGAGGGCCGTGGCGCACGCCGTCGGCAGGTACTCGGACTCGCGGGGTGCGGCTGCTGGAGCCGCCCGCTCACCGCTGCGGGGCAGTCCCGGATTCGCACCGGGTTCCCCTGCATCGACAGCAGAAGCGAGCATACATGTTGTGCCGCCGGACTGCGGCGGCACCATATGTTGTGCCTGTCGTGTCGCGGATGTGCGTGGGCCGGGCGGCCGGTCAGTGCTTCAGATAGACCTTGTACGTGCTCGAATCGCCGGTCGGCGAGGTGAATTGGGCGACCAGCCGGTAGTGTCCGGCGGCGCCCAGGGCCTCGCTCAGGGCCCGGTCGGTGGCCCTCGGCGCGGTGCTGTCGAGGACGACCATGGTGAACCAGCCGTCCCGGATCGCGGCGACGCTGCCGTCGTCGCCGTGGTGCTCGACGCCGGCCCCGTCGCGGTAGTCGGTGCCGGCGCGCGCGGAGACCCACTGCTCGGGCTTGGAGACGCCGCCGAGGTAGTACTCGGCGAGTCCGTCGACCTCGGTGAGGTAGCGGCCCTGGGGCTCCGTGTGGACCCGCAGGACGGCCAGCAGGCGGCCGGAGTCGGGCCCGTTCTGGTAGCGCAGCGCGGACTGCTCCAGGCCGAGGGCGAGCAGGGCGACCCAGACCAGGATGCCGAGCTGGGGGTGGCGGAAGTGGGCGCCGACCAGCCGGGTCAGGCCGACCCCGGCGAGCGGGGCGGCCAGCAGCATGCCGTAGCCGAGGTGGCGGAACAGCGCGCCGGAGGTGCCGGTCCACAGGTGGGCGGCGGGGACCAGCAGGGCGGTGGCGGTCAGGACGGCCCCGAGCAGGGCGCGCCGGCCCCGGGTGGTGGGGAGGGGCTCCTTCTCCGGCGCGTCGTGCTCGGGCATCTGTTCGCGGCGCGTGTAGGCGATGGTGCCGGCCACCGCGAGGACGGTGAACAGGCCGGCCCACTGGAGCGTGCCGAGCAGGACCGAGCCGGCCGAGCCGGGGGCGTTGCCGCGCGAGGGCGACCACCCGGCGACCTTGCCGAGGGTGCCGTACGGGAGCAGCAGGACGAGGGTGCCGAGGGCCGTCAGCAGTGAGCGCAGGGCGGCCGGGCCCACCCGGTGGTACGGCCGGGCGCAGGCGAAGGCGAGGGCCACCAGGGCGGGGACGGCGAAGGCCGCGGAGTAGGCCGTGGCGCAGGCCAGCGCCGTGGGCGGGGCGGCGAGCAGGGCCAGGGCCGGATGGCGGCCTGCGGTGAACACCGTGGTCCAGGCCGCGAGGGCGACCAGCAGGACGGCGAGGGACTCGGGCGCGGCGTAGAAGCCGACCACCACGGTGGACTGGAGGACGGCGTACCCGGCGATGGCGCAGATGGCGACCCGCTCGTTGAACAGCCGCCGGGTCAGCGAGTACAGCAGGACCGTGGTGAGCAGTGCGAAGCCGAGGCTGAGCAGCCGGGTGCCCCAGATGCCGTTGGCGTCGGCGGCGGCGCCGGCCAGCGGCGGGTAGAGCCAGGGCGAGCCGTGCACCCGGTCGACCAGGTCGGTGGTGACCGGGGTGCCGTGCAGCAGGTGGGCCAGCTGCTGGCGGCCGGCGACCATGGCGGCGGCCTCGTCGGGGTGCGCGGCGGCCAGCAGGCGCAGCGAGAGGGCGGCCTGGACGGTGAGGACGGCGCCCAGCAGGCCGCGGGCGATCCACCGGCGCCGGGGGCTGGTGCCCGGGTCCCAGCCGATCGCGGGGACCCGCGGGATGGTGTACGGGGCCAGCTCGACGCCGTCGGGGTTGTCGACCGCCACGGCGGGGCGGGGCCCGTCGGGGCTGTCCACCGCCACGGCGCCGGGCCCGTCCGGGTCCGGCTCGGCGGCCGGGTCGTGGGCGGAGCGGCCGTGCGGGACGGGGGAGAACTCGGACTCAGTGCTCATCAGGGGTTCCGGATGTCGAAGCCGTAACGGGGGTCGGACACGCGCTGCTTGAACGCGGCGAGGGTGTCCGGCACGGCCTCGACCCGCCAGTCCGCCCGCTTGACGATGTTGAACCAGACGAAGCCGACGATGTCGTCGTGCGCCTCCAGCCCGGAGAACAGCTGGTCGATGTCCGCGTGCTGGCGCTTGCCCTGCTCGGAGGCGGTCTCGCTGATGAAGAAGGGCTTCTGGGAGAAGCCGCGGATCTCGGCCATGGTCGGGCCGTAGAGCGCGTCGAAGGTCTTGGGCCCGGTCTTGGTGAAGTAGCCGGTCATGCCGGCCCAGTCGACGTAGGTGTCGCCGGGGTAGTACGGCTCCAGGCGGGTGTTGGGCGCGGGGTCGGTGATGTTGGGGCTCCAGACCCAGATCACGTTGGTGGCGCCGGCCTGGTCGAAGAGGTCGTGGACGTGGCGCCAGGCGGCCACGAAGTCCTCGGGGGTGGCGGCCTGACGGCCCCACGGGTACCAGTCGCCGTTCATCTCGTGGGCGATGCTGACGGCGATCGGCAGGTTGAACTTGGCCACGGCCTTGGCGACGCCGCGCACGTAGTCGTCGGTGTCGCCGGCCGCGATCGAGGCGAGCGAGCGGTCGTGCGGCTCCCAGGCCATGAAGGGCAGCGCCCCGGCGTCGTGGATCCGGCGGGCGCCCGCGGTGTCGAAGCCGCCCTTCCAGTGGGCGTAGAACTCCAGGACGTTGGGCTGCTTGCCGATCGCGTCGCGGTAGCCGGGCAGCGCGTCCATCGTGGCGGGGACGTCGGGCAGGGCGGCGCCGAGGTACTTGTGGCTCGGCCTGAGCAGCGGCGTGACGTCGTACGGGACGCCGGCCGGCAGGGCCTTGGGCGTGGCGGGTGCGGCCGGTGCGGTGCCCCCCGCGGCGGGGGTCGCGCCCGGAGCGCCCGGAGCGCCGGGAGTCCCGGGGGCGCCGGGAGCCGGGGCGGCGGCCGGGGCGGCCTGGGCGAGGTCCTTCTGCATCGCGAAGCCGGGGTCCTCGGGGCCGCACGCGGTGGTGAGCAGCAGGCCGGCGGCGGCCAGCAGCGGGAGCGCCAGCCGGTGACGGAGCTGGCCGGCCCGTCTCGGGTGGGCGGTCATGGCGATCACACTGCTTCCGTCGGGCGGGGCTGGACGAGGACCCGGCCCACGATGGTGGCGTAGAAGAGGCCGGAGGCGAGGACGAGGGCGAAGTTCAGCGGGCCCATGGTGAGCATCCGCCAGATGCTCAGCAGCACCCAGAGCAGGGCGGTTCCGCCGCCCCAGGCGATGACGCCGATCCAGAACCGCCGGGTCCTGTTCCGCTTGGCGCCGCTGGAGCCGGTCGGCTGCCAGGCCATCCGGTTGCGGCGCACGATGTCCCAGATGGCGAAGACGTGCGCCCAGCCGTACATCATGCGGGCGGCCCAGGCCTCCAGCCGGTAGGGGTTGCGGTGCCAGAGCGGGAAGATGACCGTCGCGTAGAGCAGGCCGGGCAGCACCAGCGCGGTGTTCTCCCAGCGGATCAGGTCGGGGCGGGCGAGCAGCAGGACGATCGGGATGAGCGGTGAGACTACGGTGAACAGCGCCGTGTGGATGTAGTAGAAGAAGCCGGACAGGTAGCAGGCCCGGGTGATCGGCCGCAGCTTGGTCTGCCAGAACTTCTTGCTGCCGAGCAGGCTCATCGAGCCGGTGCACCAGCGGTACTGCTGGTTGAAGAAGCCGCCGACGTTGTCCGGGCAGACGCCGGTGGCCAGCGCGACGGGTATGTACTGGAGGTCCCAGCCGAGCCGGCGCAGGTCGAACCCGGTGTGCACGTCCTCGGAGTGGCCGATCAGCGTGGTGCCGCCGTTCTCCTCCAGCGCCGCGCGCCGGTACACCGCGCAGCTGCCCACGCAGATGGCGCCGTCGCTGCGCTGCCGGGAGACCTGGACGGTCCGGTAGAACAGCTCCTGGACGGCGCCGGCGCCGCGCTCGATCCAGTTCTGCGAGTCCAGGATGCGGAAGAACTGCGGGGACTGGACGATGCCGAGGCGGGGGTCGGCCTCCATGTAGGGGAGCATCTCGTTCAGCAGGTCCGGCCGGGGCGCGAAGTCGGCGTCCAGGATGAGGATGTAGTCGCTGTCGGAGTTGCGGAAGCCGAACTGGAGGTTGCCGGCCTTCTTGAACCAGCCGAGCTTGTCGCGGGTTCCGTACACGAACCCGAAGTCGACGGCCATCTGCGCGAGTTGCGGGCTGTTGCTGTCGTCGAGGACGTACGGGGTGACGTCGCCCGGGTACTGGTCGCGGAGCCGGGCGACGTGCGTCCAGGTGTTGTGCAGGACCTCGATCGGCTCGCCGGCGACCGGGAGGAAGATGTCGACGGTCGGATGGTGCTCGGGCTGCCAGGACTTGACCAGGGCCCGGTGGGCGGAGAGGTCGAAGGTCTCGTTGAAGCCGTGCACCCAGCGGGATATCAGGTAGTAGACGATGGTGAAGGCGAGCGGCGGTATGAAGAAGAGGAACCACGGCGTCGCGCTCAGCAGCCCGATCTCGCTGGCCACCATGCAGGCGAAGCTGATGAGGGAGAAGCAGGTCAGCACCCACAGGTTGGTGCGGGCGTAGAGGTACTTCTCGGTGTTGTCCGGGGGTTGGGGGAGCAGCCCCCACCGGTTGCGGGCGGCCGGGCCGCGCCGGCTGCGGCGTCGTGAGACCGGCGGCTGACCGCTTCCCGCGAGTCGCGCGCTCTCGGTGACAGTCACGTGCTCTACTCCCCCGAAGCCGTACTGAGTCTGAACCGTCCCCGGGTGGTGGCCGTTGTCGCTCGGGCACCAGGGGACGCCAGGATCGTACGGGACCGATCGCTCTGCGTCCGCTTCCCCCTGTTCGACCGGCCGCCCGGAACCGATATCGAGCTCCGATCGTGATGTGAACGGGGGTGCGGCCGGAGCGCCTGTGTACGGTTGTCCGTTCGACGGGCGAGGACGGTTCGGGGGAGAGCGATGGGCATCGAGGACGGCGCGGCCGGGCGCGTGGCGCGGGGCCTGCGGGCGGTCGCCGCCTTCGGTGCGGTCGCCGCGCTGCTGGCCGGGTGCAGCGGCGACGTCGGGGCGGTGGAGCCGCCGGCCGGCCCGGCGACGGCGCTGTCCGGGCCGGGCATCTGCTCGACCGCTCAGGAGCCGTTCCCCAAGCTGGCGATGGACGGCGGCGCCAAGATCCTCGAACCGAACCCGTGGAACACCGCGGGCACGGTCTGCGTGGACCCGGTCGGGGACAGCGGGTTCACGGTGTCCCGGATCAACGACTTCGTCCCGAAGAACCCGCTCGCCCCGGGCGCCTACCCCAACGTCTCGACCGCCCCGGGCGCGAGCGGACTGCCGGTGCCGGTCAGCGCGCTCGGCGACGCCACCGCCGACTGGGACGCCAACGGCCGGGTGAGCGGCTCCTTCAACCTCTCCTTCGACCTCTGGTACGGCTCCAGCCCGGACAACTGCCTGCCGGGGGAGAGCGCCGAGGTGATGATCTGGCTGGACGCCACCGACAACGTGCGGCCCGCCGGCGACAAGGTGGCGGACGCCCTGCCGTTCGGGGACGCGAGCTACCACGTCTACCAGGCGCCGATCACCGGCCCGCACAGCGTGATCAGCTACGTCCGCACGGCACCCACCCACACCACCCGCGGCCTCGACCTGCGGCTGTTCACCGCCGACGCGATGGCGCGCGGCTACGTCCCGAAGAGCTCCTACCTCTGCCGGGTGCAGGCGGGGTTCGAGGTCTGGAGCGGCGGGACCGGCCTGCGCAGCAACTCCTTCGCCTTCCACAACCGGGTCGGCCTGCCGGCCGGCGAGGTCCCGGCGGGCGCCCCGGGGATCTGCCTGCGGCACGGCGGCGGCGGGACCGCCGGCAGCCCGGTGACCGTCGGATCCTGCGGCGACCAGGCCGTCTCGACCGGGTGGACGGTGGGCAACGACGGCTCGCTGCGCGGCGGGGCGGCCTGCCTGGCGCCGGGCGCCGACCGCTCCTCGGTGACCCTGGCCGAGTGCACCGGCGGCTCGGCCCAGCGCTGGGTCACCGCCCCCGGGCAGCGGCTGAAGCACCCGGACACCGGGCTGTGCCTGGGCACCGCGGGCGGGGCGCTCGCGGACGGCACGGCGGTGCTCCTGCGCCCGTGCGCGGACACCGTCTCGCAGCGCTGGAAGCTGCCCTACAACGGGCTCGCGTGAGCCGGCGTCGCACCCGGGAAACCCCGGCCGTGCTGACGTTTCGTCCGCGCACCCCCCATGGGCGTGTCGGGGTGGATGCCCTAGCATTCGGGCCATGAGCGATCGACCGGTACCGAGTGGCGAGCCGGGCCAGCCCGCCACGCCACCGCAGCAGGCACCGGCCGGGGGGCCCGCTCCGGCCACCGGTGTGCCACCGCAGTTCCCGAGCGGAGCCTTCGGCCCCGCGTCCGGCTACGGGCCGCCGCCCGCACCCGCGCAGCCCCAGCAGATGACGCCGCATCCGGTCGCGCAGCCGGTGCCGCCGGTGCCGCACCAGGGCGGCGGACCCGCCCCGGTGGCGCCGGGGCCGGTGCAGCCCGGTCCGGTGGCGCCGCAGCCCGGCCCGGTGGCACCACAACCCGTCCAGCCGCAGGCGGTTCAGCCGCAGCCGCAGGCACCGATGCCGCAGCCCGGGCCGGCCGTCGGGCAGCCCTTCCCGCCGGGCCCGCAGCCGGGCCAGCCCGTGGCGCACTGGCAGCAGCAGGGCGGCTTCCAGCCGCCCGTCCCCCCGCCCGGCCCGGCGGTCTCCCCGGCCGGCACGCCGAACTGGGAGGCGCTGGCCGAGCAGAACGAGCAGTCCGCCAAGCGCGGCCGCAGGCTCAAGCTGATCGGCGTGGTGACCGCGGTGGTCGTGGTGGCCGCCGCCGGTGGCGGCGGGTACTGGTACTACCAGCACGGCAAGGAGAAGACGCCGGTGCCCCACGGCGCCGGCTCGCCGACCCCGACGGTCACCGGCCCCTCGAACACGACGAGCGCGCCGCCGCTCAAGGGCATCGACAGCCCGCCGACCGTCGGCTCGCTGCCCGCCAAGAAGGGCGCGGCCGCGCTCAACCTGGGGGCGGACGCCAAGCAGGGGACGATGGCCGGATTCTCCGGACAGGTCCTCAAACTGCCCAGTGGCCAGGACTCGTTCGCCTCGACCTCCACGTCGGTCGTCGAGGTCAACAAGAGCTTCACCGTCTCCGCGCGGGTGCTGGTCGACGTGCCCAACGGCAACCGCAGCGCGGTCAGCCAGGGCGACGGCCAGTACTACTCGTTCGCGCTGGGCCGGGCCGGCAACAACGGGCACGACCAGTGGTACTTCAAGGTCCAGGTGCCGGGCGGCGGTTCGGCGATCGCCTGGTCCAAGGGCGACGCGACGGTCAACCAGTGGGTGCTGCTGACCGGCGTGTACGACGACCCGTCGGGCCAGCTCACCCTGTACGTCAACGGCGCTCCGCAGTCCTCGGCCAAGTCGGCCGGGGTGCAGCCGAGCGGCAGCAACTCCCTCCAGGTCGGCCGGCTGAGCTCCAACTCGCAGTGGGCCGACCCCTGGCACGGCGCCGTTGCCGACATCCAGGTGTGGGACCAGGTGCTGCCCGAGGCCGACATCGTCAAGATCGTGGCCGGCCCGAGCTCGCCGCCGTCCATCGCGCCGACCGGCGCCTGGCTCGGCGGCTAGGGCCTGTCTTCGAACTCCCGTCGTCCGCCCGGAGGGCGGGCGGGGCGGCGTTGGGGTGCGTGCATCGCAAGGCGGAGGAGGGAGCCACTGCGG
>NZ_JBIAXP010000058.1:0-13195 GCF_042896795.1 Kitasatospora sp. NPDC001261 | reverse complement strand
TCACCGAACCCGAGCCCGGCGTGTTCGTCCTCACCAACCCGACACCGGCCACCCAGACCTGAACTCCGGCGAAGCCTCACAGAACACCCTCTCACCACAATCACACCAGAAGTCGGCCATGCCGACTTCCCACGCCACCCCGCCCACAAGGACCCGCCCCACCGCCACCTGACAAGCCCCACTTGATCCCCCACGCCCGCGCGTACGTCGACGGGTCCGACTTCCCACTCCGCCCACCAGCCCGCCACGAACCCGAACCCGCCCAGACCGGCGCCAGAAGTCGACGGGTCCGACTTCCTACTCCGCCATGCCGCCACAGCTGCACAGACCGGAAACACGGCATTCGATGGCAGAGGCACACTCGCCGGTCACACCAGCACTCGGCCCAGGCGACTTCCGACGCCAGCACCGACACCGGGCCGAGGCGCTAACGCCCCAACGGCCACCCGTCAGAAGTCGGCCTGGTCGACTTCCTACTCCGCCGCAACGGGCCGTCGTCCGCCTAGGGCGAGCGCCAGAACAGCAGACCACGACAAAAGCAGCCGCCGGAACGGTGCACCACACCCCCTTGCCGACGCCAGAAGTCGGCCGAGCCAACTTCCCACGCCACCCCGCCCACAAGGACCCGCCCCACCGCCACCTGACAAGCCTCACTTGGTCCCCCACGCCCGCGCGTACGTCGACGGGTCCGATTTCCCACGCCACCTACCGGCCCGCCACAAACCCGAACCCGCCCAGGGCGGCACCAGAAGTCGACGGGCCCGACTTCCTGCTCCACCAACACCGGCCATGCCGCCACAGCTGCTCAGACCGGAAGTACGGCATTCGGTGGCCGGGGCACACTCGCCGGTCACACCGGCACTCGGCCCGGGCGACTTCCGACGCCGGCACCGGGCCGAGGCGGTGATGTGCCGATGGCCACCCGCCAGAAATCGGCCCGGTCGACTTTCCACACCGCCAACCGCCCCCGGCCGCGCCCCGGGGAGGGAGCGAACGCGAAGGCCGAGGCCGAGGGCAAGGGCAAGGCCGAAGGTGAGGACAGAAGCGGAGCAAGATGCGCGGACCGTCAGCACCAGAAGTCGGCCGGGCCGACTTTCCACGCCACCCCCCACCCCGGCCGCAGCCCAGGGACAGGGGCGAGCACCGGGGCCGGGCAAGCAACAGCCAGGCGTAGCGGGGTGCGCGGACTGCCGACACCAGAAGTCGACCGGGCCGACTTCCTACTCCGCCGCAACGGGCCGTCGTCCGACCATGGCAAGCACCGAAGCAGCAGACCACGACGAAGCGCCCGTCAGAACGGCGCACCACGCCCCTTGCCGACGCCAGAAGTCGGCCGGGCCGACTTCCCACGCCACCAACCGCCCCCGGCCGCGCCCCAGGGACAGGGGCGAGCACCGGGGCCGGGCAAGCAACAGCCAGGGGCAGCGGGGTGCGCGGACTGCCGACGCCGGAAGTCGGCCAGGCCGACTTCCTACGCCTACTCCCCCTCCCCCGCTGCGCGGGCGAAGCGGGTGCTCCAGTCCGTGAGCAGGGTCCGGAGGGCGTCCGGGGCGAGTACCTGGAATTCGGCGCCCAGGGAGCCGAGGGCCATGGCGGGCCAGTCGAGCGAGTCGGCGGTCATCCGTAGGCGGCAGCGGTGCGGGGTGACGGGTTCCACGGTGCCCCAGCGGCCGACGCGGGCGCGGACGAACTCCGCCGGTGCCTCGATCAGGGCCTCCACCTGGTGCGGTCGGGGCATCCTGTTGAGGCCCGCGCGGACGAATTCCGCCGCGTCGGCCGCCGGGAGGGTCCGGGGGGCGAAGCGGGCGCCGCTGCCGGTCGGGGCGGTGAGGCGGTCGAGGCGGAAGCTGCGCCAGTCGGCCCGGTCGAGGTCGTACGCGACGAGGTACCAGCGGCGGTTCAGGCAGACCAGCCGGTGCGGTTCGACGTGCCGGTCGGTACCGCGCCCGTCGGCGGCCGTGTACGAGAACCGCACCCGCTCGCCGTCCCGGCAGGCGAGTGCCACCACCGTCAGGACGTCCGGGTCGACGCCCGTGCCCGTCCGCGTCCCCCAGTCCACCGGGACGGTGACCGCGCGCAGCGCCTCCACCCGGCGGCGCAGCCGGGCCGGCATCACCTGGACCACCTTCGCCAGCACCCGCGCCGAGGCCTCGGCGACGCCCTCGACCGGGCTCTCGGCCGCCGCCTGGAGGCCGACCGCGAGGGCCACCGCCTCCTCGTCGTCGATCACCAGCGGCGGCAGCGCCGCGCCCGCCGCCAGCTGGTAGCCGCCGTCGACGCCGCGCTGGGCCTCGACGGGGTAGCCGAGTTCGCGCAGCCGGTCGATGTCGCGGCGCAGGGTGCGGACGGAGACGCCGAGCCGGTCGGCCAGTTCGTCGCCCGGCCAGTACCGGTGGGTCTGGAGCAGGGAGAGCAGTCGCAGCGTCCGCGTGCTGGTGTTCGCCATGCGTCGATTCTCCCTGGGATTCAGGACAGGAAGTGACCGCAATGGTCCGTAGCGTTGTTCTTGTCCGAGGGAGCAGGAACCCGTAGCAGGAACCCAGCGAAAGGCCATGACGATGACCACGACCACCACCCCCGCCGCCACCCAGAACCTCACCGGCGAGCGCGCCGACCTCCTGGCGGCCCTGGAGAAGCAGCGGCACTTCCTGCGCTTCACCACCCGCGACCTCACCGACGAGCAGGTCGGCCTGCGGACCTGTGCGAGCGAGCTGTGCCTGGGCGGCCTGATCAAGCACGTGACCAGCGTCGAGCGGCTCTGGGCGGAGTTCATCGTGCAGGGCCCGTCCGCGATGCCCGACTTCACCGCCTGGACCGAGGAGGACTTCGCCCGCCGCGCGGACGAGTTCCGCATGCTGCCGGGCGAGACGCTGGCCGGTGTCCTCGCGGCGTACGCCGAGGTGGCCGTGCGCACCGACGAGCTGGTGGCCTCCCTCCCCGACCTGGACGCCACCCAGCCGCTGCCGAAGGCCCCGTGGTTCGAGGCGGACGCCGAGTGGTCGGCCCGCCGGGTGCTGCTGCACATCGCCAACGAGACGGCCCAGCACGCCGGTCACGCCGACATCATCCGCGAGTCCCTGGACGGCGCGAAGAGCATGGGCTGAGCCCGGCCGACGGGACGGCAACGGGGCCCGTCGACGACAGCCGACGGGCCCCGCGCCCCCGGACCGCCCCGCCCCGGAACCGCCCTCAGTCCTGCCCGACGAAGGTGAACCCGGCCCCGTCGACGACGCGGCGGACCAGGGCCTCGTCCAGCGGCTGCGCGGAGGCCACGGTGACCCGGCCGCTCGGCGCGTCGGCACTGACGTCGGTGACGCCCGGCAGGACGGCGAGCCCGGCGCTGACCGTCTTCTCGCAGTGGCCGCAGCTCATGCCGTCGACGGTGAAAACAGCGGTGGTGGACATGACGGCGCCTCCGATGGCAGCTCGCTCGGGACAGGTCCGACCCGGACGGATCGACCCGCCCTACGACACCCGAATCCGACGGCGCCGCCCAGGGACACGCCGCCGGGGTGACACCATCGAGCGGTTCCGGGAACCACCCGGGCCTCCCGTCCGACAGGGGCCGGCACCGTGCGCACGCCACCGCCCGAACCGCGAAGGCGCCCCGTACCGCGAAGGCGCCCTGAACCGCCGCCGCACCCCGCCCCGTTCCTCCAGGTACCACCCTTTCGCACGACCGGGCGACGGCCCGGTCGCCGATCGGCCGCCCCGGCCCGCCGATCCCGTCCTGGAGCACTTCCGCCATGTCCACCCTGGCCCCGATCCACGCCCGACCGGACACCACCGCCCTCCTGATGGCCCACGCCGCCCTGCGCGGCGTGTACGGCCATCTGGCCGCGGCGGGAGCGGGCCGGTGAGGGCGCCCGCGCGGTTGTGCCGCTGGAAGCCCCGGCACGCTCTGCCCGCCCTCGCGCTGGTCGCGGCGCTGACCGCCGGGCTGCTCTGGTGGCAGCCGTGGAGCGGCGGGGACGGTGACCGGCTGGCGTTCACCACCGCGCCGGGCGGCTCCGCCCGCTTCGGCACCGGCGAGCACCTGTACCGCTACAAGGTGCGGGTGGAGGACGGGATCGCGGAGAGCCCGGCGCAGTTCGCCGCCGAGGTGGACGCGGTCCTCGGCGACGTCCGGCACGGCTGGGCGGCCGGCGGCACGGCCTCGTTCCAGCGGATGCCCGCCGACCCGGTGGACTTCACCGTCTACCTGGCCACCCCGAAGTCCACCGACCGGATCTGCGGCCAGTACGGGCTGGACACCGGCGGCTGGGTGAACTGCGGCGTCACCCACCAGGTGGTCGTCAACCTCACCCGCTGGACCGAGTTGTCCGAGTTCTACCAGGGCAGGCCCGAGCAGTACCACGCGCTGGCCGTCAACCACGAGGTCGGCCACATCCTCGGCAACGGCCACGTCGACTGCCCCGGCCCGGGCGCCCCGGCGCCGGTGATGATGCAGCAGATCAAGGGGCTGCACGGCTGCGTCCCCAACGGCTGGCCGTACTCGGACACCGGCACCCTGCTCACCGGCCCGCCCGTCCAGGCCCCCACCAACGCCCCGTAGCCGGCCCGCACGCCGCCTCACGCCGCCGCACACCGCCGAGCGGCACAACCCGGCACCGACGGCCTCACGACACCGCACGGGGCGAACCACCCACCCCCCTCCCGACCCACCCGCCCGAAACACGGATAATCCTGGTCGGACCGGACGCACCGCACCGCGCGCCCGGTCCCGGTCGTGTTCCCAGTCGGTGCCGGTGGAGGAGAAGCGTTGAACGGTGTGCCCGGCGGGGAGTACCTGGACTGGCCGGTCCTGCTGGAGGCCGCCGAGGCGGCCGCCCGGGCGACCACGGGCCGGGGCCGGGTCGCCGACTACATCCCGGCCCTCGCCACCGCCGACCCGGAGGCCTTCGGCATGGCCGTCGCCACCGTCGAGGGGGAGCTGCACGGTGTCGGGGACTGGCAGCGGCCGTTCTCCGTCCAGAGCGTCTCGAAGCTGTTCTCGCTCGCCCTCGCGGTGGCCTACGGCGGTGACACCCTCTGGCAGGGCGTCGGCCGCGAGCCGTCCGGCAACCCGTTCAACTCCCTGGTGCAGCTGGAGACCGAGCACGGCATCCCGCGCAACCCGTTCATCAACGCGGGCGCCCTGGTGGTCACCGACCGGCTCCACACCATGACCGGCGACGCCTCGGGCGCGGTACGGGAGTTCCTGCGCCGCGAGTCCGGCAACCCGCTGCTGGACACCGACCCGGTGGTCGCCGCCTCGGAGGCCGAGCACGGCCACCGCAACGCCGCGCTGGCCCACTTCATCGCCAGCCACGGCAACCTGGAGAACCCGGTCGAGACCGTCCTGGAGCACTACTACGCCCACTGCGCCGTCGCGACCAGCTGCCGCGACCTGGTGCTGGCCGGCTCCTTCCTCGCCCGGTACGGCGTGCGCGCCGACGGCACCCGGCTGATGTCCCGCAGCGAGACCAAGCGGATCAACGCCGTCCTGCTCACCTGCGGCACCTACGACGCCGCCGGCGAGTTCGCGTTCCGTGTGGGCCTGCCCGGCAAGAGCGGCGTCGGCGGCGGCATCCTCGCGATACTCCCCGGTCGCGCCGCCGTCTGCGCCTGGGGCCCGCGCCTGGACCAGGCCGGCAACTCCGTCGCCGCGGTCGCCGCCCTGGACACCCTGACCACCCTGTCCGGCTGCTCGGTCTTCTGACCTGCGGACAGCGGAACGCGGGCCCCGGCCGTCCGCACAGCGACCGGGACCCGCGGGTCCGTGACGAGCGCCCTCCGCTCCGAGGACGCCCTCCTCCGAGGCTCCGGGGGACTACTCCACCGTCACGCTCTTCGCGAGGTTGCGCGGCTTGTCCACGTCCCGCCCCAGGGCGACGGCGGCGTGGTAGGCGAGCAGCTGGAGCGGGATGTTGAGCAGCAGCGGGTCCAGCTCGGGCTCGCTCTTGGGCACCAGGATGCAGTGGTCCGCGAGCTTCTCCTCCGGCCGCCGGTGGCCGACGGCGATGACCCGCCCGGAGCGGGCCTTGATCTCGCCCAGCGTGGTGAGGTTCTTGTCCAGCAGCTCGTCGTCCGGAACCAGTGCCACGGTGGGCAGTTCGGGGCTGATCAGCGCCAGCGGGCCGTGCTTGAGCTCGCTCGCCGGGTAGGCCTCGGCGTGCACGTAGGAGATCTCCTTGAGCTTCTGCGCGCCCTCGCGGGCCACCGGGTAGCCGCGCACCCGGCCGATGAACATCATGCCCGCGGAGTCGGCGTACTCGGCGGCGAGTCCGGCGATGGCCTCGCTCTGCTCCAGCACCTCGCGGATCTGGTCGGGCAGCGCCTTGAGCGCGGAAACGATCCGGCGCCCGTCGGCGGGCGACAGGTCGTGGATGCGCCCGAAGTGCAGGGCGAGCAGCGCGAAGGCGACCACGGTGGAGGTGAACGCCTTGGTGGAGGCGACCGAGACCTCCGGACCGGCGTGCAGGTAGATACCGCCGTCACACTCTCGGGCGATAGCACTGCCCACCGTGTTGACGACGCCGAGCACCCGGCCGCCCTTGCGCTTGACCTCCTGGACGGCGGCCAGCGTGTCGTAGGTCTCGCCGGACTGGCTGACCGCGACGTACAGGGTGTCCGCCTCGATCACCGGGTTCCGGTAGCGGAACTCGGAGGCCGGCTCGCTGTGCGCGGGGATCCGGGCCAGCTCCTCGATCAGCTGCGCGCCCATCTCGCCCGCGTAGTAGGCCGATCCGCAGCCGAGGATCTTCACCCGGCGGATCTCGCGCAGCTCCCGGGCGTCCAGGTTGAGGCCGCCGAGGTGCGCGGTGGCGAAGCGCTCGTCGAGCCGGCCGCTCAGGGTGCGCTCGACCGAGCCGGGCTGCTCGTGGATCTCCTTGAGCAGGAAGTGCTCGAAGCCGCCGGTGTCGTAGGAGTCGACCTCCCAGTCCACGGTGGACGGCTGGCGGTGCGTGGTGCGGGCGTCCTCGGTGAAGGTCCGGAAGCCGTCGGCCCGGACGGTGGCCAGCTCGCCGTCCTCCAGGTGGACGACCTGGCGGGTGTAGCGGACCAGCGCGGAGACGTCCGAGGCGGCGAACATCTCCTTCTCGCCGATGCCCAGCACGATCGGGCTGCCGTTGCGGGCGACGACGATCCGGTCCGGCCGCTCGGCGTCGAGCACCGCGATGCCGTAGGTGCCGACCACCCGGCCGAGCGCGGCCCGCACCGCGTCCTCCAGCTCGACACCCTCGGCCACGTTCGCGGCGATCAGGTGGGCGAGCACCTCGGTGTCGGTCTCGGAGCGGAACACCGCGCCGTCGGCGGCGAGCTTGGCGCGCAGCTCGTCGGCGTTCTCGATGATGCCGTTGTGGACGACGGCGATCCGCTCGGCGTTGTCCAGGTGCGGGTGCGCGTTGGCGTCACTGGGGACGCCGTGGGTGGCCCAGCGGGTGTGGCCGATGCCGGTGGTGCCCTTGAACCGGGCCGGTACGGCCGCGGCCAGGTCGGCGACCCGGCCCTTCACCTTGCGGAGCTTGATCCCGCCGCTGCGCCCGGTGACGGCGACACCGGCCGAGTCGTAGCCGCGGTACTCCAGCCGCGCCAGCCCCTCCAGCAGGAAGGGGGTCGCGTCCTTGGGGCCGATGTAGGCCACGATTCCGCACATGCGTGGTCTCCTCTTCGAAGTCTTCGGAAGGTCGGGAACGAGGGCGGTCAGCCCGCTGAGGGCAGCGAGGGCAGTGGGCAGCGAGCGCGATGAGGGCGACGGGCGCTCGGCCGCCTCGGCCGCCTCAGCCGTAGACGATCCGCCGCAGCTGGCGGGCCGAGAGCTCCGGCGCCGAGACCCGGCGCTGCGGCAGCTCCTCGGTGAGCCGGGCGAAGATCCGCTCATTGGTCAGACCGCGTGCCTGGAGCTCGGTGTGGCGGCGGCGCACGTACTCCTCGGTGCTCTCGGAGAAGTACGCCAGCACCTCCGCCACGACCCGCGCCGCCTCCCGGGGCCCGAGCGGGCTGGTCCGGGTGAGGTGGGCGAGGAGGTCTTCGTGGGGGTGGGGTGAGCTCGGCACGAGTGTGGAGCCTAGGTCGGGCCGGCCGCCGAAGCCAAAGTTTCTGCCCGAAATCGGGCAGACATTACGACTTTCAGACCACATCCACGAATCCTTCACATTCGACCGTCGAACGGCCACCCGTTCGCCCCTGTTCCCGAAAGCCCCTTGAAGCGGCGCCAACTCCGCACGTAGCGTGACCCCCTGAACACGAAGCGGAAGACCGGAGGCTTGCTGATGTGCGGGATCACCGGATGGGTCGCGTTCGAGCGCGACCTCACCGCCGAACGGGGGGTCATCGACGCGATGACGGCCACCCAGGCCCGCCGCGGCCCGGACGCCGGCGGCGTCCACCTGGAGCCGCACGCCGCGCTCGGCCACCGCCGGCTCGCGGTGATCGACATCGCGGGCGGCGTCCAACCGATGACGGTCGAGCACGACGGCCGGACGCTGGCCGTGCTCACCTACAGCGGCGAGGTCTACAACCACCGCGAACTGCGCGCGGAACTGGAGGCGGCCGGGCACCGCTTCCGCACCCGCAGCGACACCGAGGTCGTGCTGCGCGCCTACCTGGAGTGGGGCGAGCACCTGGCCGAGCGGCTCAACGGCATGTTCGCCTTCGCGGTCTGGGACATCCGGCACGAGGAGCTGCTGCTGGTCCGCGACCGGATGGGCGTCAAACCCCTGTACTACCACCGCACCCCGGACGGCGTGGTCTTCGGCTCCGAGGTCAAGGCCCTGTTCGCCCACCCCGCCGTCCGCCCGGTGGTGGACCTGGACGGGCTGCGCGAACTGCTCGGCTACGCCCGCACCCCGGGGCTCACCCCGTACCGGGACATCCACGAGGTCCGGCCCGGGCACGTCGTGCGGGTGCGCCGCGAGGGCCTCTCGGTCCGCCGCTACTGGGCGCTGGAGGCGCGCGAGCACCGCGACAGCCTGGAGGCCACGGTCGCCACCGTCCGGGCCCTGCTGGACGACATCGTGCACCGTCAGCTGGAGGCGGACGTCCCGCTCTGCTCACTGCTCTCCGGCGGCCTGGACTCCAGCGCCGTCACCGCCCTGGCCGCCCGGACCCTGGGCGCGGCCGGGGCCGGCCCGGTGCGCTCCTTCTCGGTCGGCTTCGCCGGGCAGAGCGAGACCTTCAACGCCAACGACGTCCGGCAGACCCAGGACGGCCCGTTCGCCCGGCTGCTCGCCGACCACGTCGGCGCCAACCACAGCGTCGTCGAGCTGGACGCGGCCGACCTGACGGACCCGGCCCGGCGCTCCGTCGTGCTGCGCGCCCGTGACCTGCCCAACGGCGTCGGCGACATGGACACCTCGCTGCTGCTGCTCTTCCGGGGCGTGCGCCGCCACTCCACCGTCGCGCTGTCCGGCGAGTCGGCGGACGAGCTCTTCGGCGGCTACCGCTGGTTCCACGACCCGGCCACCATCGCCGTCGACGACTTCCCCTGGGCGCTCGGCCTCACCGGCATCGCCGGCGGCGGAGCCACCCCGCGCGAGCACCTCCTGGACGCCGAACTGCTCCGCAAGCTCGACCTGGACGGCTACCGCAGGGCCCGCTACCGCGAGGCGGTCGCCGAGGTCCCGCACCTGCCGGAGGCGGATCCGCTCGAACGGCGGATGCGCGAGATCTCGTACCTCAACCTGACCCGCTTCGTCTGCATCCTGCTCGACCGCAAGGACCGGATGAGCATGGCCAACGGCCTGGAGGTGCGGGTGCCGTTCTGCGACCACCGGCTGGTCCAGTACGTCTTCAACGCCCCGTGGGCGATGAAGTCCTTCGACGGGCGGGAGAAGAGCCTGCTGCGCGCCGCCGTCCGGGACGTGCTGCCGGCCGCGGTCGCCGAGCGGGCGAAGAGCCCGTACCCGGTCACCACCGACCCGCACTACCCGGCGAAGCTGCGCGCCGAACTGGCCCGGCTGGCCGTCGAGCGCACCTCCCCGGCCCTGGACCTGCTCGACCGGCGGCGCCTCGCCGACGCGCTCGCCCCGGACACCGACCCGCAGTCCGTCCGGCTGGCCGTCGACCTCGCGCTGGACTTCGACGCCTGGCTGACGGAGTACCGGGTGACGCTGGAGCTCTGACCGCCGGGGCCTGAACGCGTGTGGGGCGCGGGTGCCGCCACCCGAACGGCGCACCCGGCGACGCCCGCGCCCCCGTACTCCGTCCGGGTGATTGTGCGGAACCATCCCGCCGGGCCCGGAGGTCCCACGGTGCGATAGCGTCGCCGACACCTCCCGAATGGCGGGCGAAATCGCGGCCTACCGCTCACGTGCCGTCAGGATGGGAGCGAAACGTTCACCTCGATCCGCCGGGGGATCCCGTCATGCAGCCGCGAGTCTTCGCGATTCTCACCGCCCTGCTCCTGGGCGTCCTGGGCCTGGGGTCGGTGGCCGTCACCGACTGGTCGCCCGCGGCGGCCACCGCGTCCCTGACCGCCGTCGCCCCCGGGGCCCCCGCCGCCGGCGCCCGGCCGGCCGCGGCCGGCCCCGCGAGCGCCACCCCGACCGGCGACCCCGCCGTGTGGACCCGCTCCACGCTGCGCAACAAGGTGATGGCCGAGATGGACGCCACCGACCCCGGTGTCGCCCTGGCCGACCTCGACAAGATCACCAAGGAGAAGCCGTACACCGTGCGCTTCTGCCACCCGATCGCGCACGAGCTCGGCCACGCGGCGGTCAAGCGCTTCAACGCCGACTTCCAGAAGGTCATCTCCTTCCCGCACGAGACCTGCGCGGCCGGCTACCTGCACGGCGCGGTCGAGGAGATGCTCAACGCCTCCACCCAGCCCGAGACGGACCTGCTCAAGCTCTGCGCGCCCAAGAACACCGGGCCCTGCATCCACGGCGTCGGCCACGGCACCATGTTCGTCGCCAAGCAGGACGTCGCCAAGGCGCGCGACCTGTGCAACAAGTTCCCCTCCGACCAGAACCGGATCCGCTGCTCCGAGGGCCTGTTCATGCAGCTCTTCGGCCCGGACGAGGAGGACGAGCAGGCCAAGGCCAACCTGCCCGCCGACAAGCTCGCCCAGGACCCGCTCTACCCGTGCAAGGACCAGCCCTCGCTGTTCCAGTCGGCCTGCTTCTTCTACGCCCCGACCTTCTTCCTCTCCTCGCACGACTACCCGAACCACCCCGAGGTCTACGCCGAGGCCCTCAAGTGGTGCCTCAACGGCAAGGCCAGCGGCGGGGCGGTGGACTGCAGCCGCGGTGTCGGCTCGCGCACCATGAAGTACAACCTGGACCGCGAGGACTGGGCGTCCGAGCAGTGCGCGACCGCCGCCGACGGCTGGCAGCGCAAGGCCTGCGCCGAGGGCCTGGTCAGCTACTACACGGTCAACTACACCGACGGGGGCGCGGCCGGTCGGCTCTGCGCCAAGATCACCAACAAGGAGATGCAGGGCTACTGCCGCTCGGCGAGCGGCCTGTCCAGCTCGCTGGACTGACGCCCCCGGTCCCCCGGACCGACGCCCCGGGTCTCAGCAAGCAGGCTCGCACCGCACGGTGCGGGCCTGCTTGCGTAGGATCACCCGATCATCGCCTGACCCGGGTGCGCCAAGGACGCCGCGCCTCGCCCAACCCGTCCCCCGGCCTCCCTGGAGCACGCCATGACCACCGAGGACTCCCCCGGCACCGACTTCCCCGGCACCGACGTCGCCGACGCCGATTTCCGCCGTGCCGCCCACGCCACCGCCGACCTCGTCTCCGACTACCTCGCCGACCTGCCCGGACGCCCGGTCTGGCAGCCCATGGACGAGACCGCCCGCCGGGCCCTGCTCGACGCCCCGCTGCCCGCCGAGGGCCGCCCGCTCGACGAGCTGATCGGCGCCATCGGACGGGACGTCCTGCCGTACCCGATGGGCAACGGCAACCCGCGCTTCTTCGGCTGGGTCAACTCCGCCCCCGCCCCCGCCGGGGTGCTCGCCACCCTCGCCGCCTCCGCGATGAACCCCAGCTCGGCCGGCGGCGACCACGCCGACGTCCACCTGGAGCGCGCCGTGGTCCGCTGGATAGCCGAACTGGTCGGCTTCCCCCACCCGGCCGGCGGCGGCCTGCTCACCTCCGGCACCTCGATGGCGACCATCGTCTGCCTCGCCGCCGCCCGTAACCGCGCCGCCCGGCGGGCCGGCCGGGACGTCCGCGAGGAGGGCCTGGCGGGCCTGCCGCCGCTGGTCGGCTACGTCACCGGCGAGACCCACTCCTGCGTCCGCAAGGCCGCCGAGCTGCTCGGCCTCGGCAGCCGGCAGCTGCGCACCGTGGCCACCGGCCCCGACGGCCGGCTGGACACCGCCGACCTGCGAGCGGCCGTCGAGCGCGACCGCGCGGCCGGCCTGCTGCCCTTCCTGGTGGTCGCCTCGGCCGGCACCGTCGGCGCCGGCGCGGTGGACGGGTTCGGCCCGATCGCCGACCTCTGCGAGGAGCAGGGCCTCTGGATGCACGTGGACGGCGCGTACGGCGCCTTCGGCCGGCTCGACCCGGCCATCGCCCACCGCTACGCCGGGCTGGAGCGCGCCGACTCGCTCGCCCTCGACCCGCACAAGTGGCTCGGCGTCCCGGTCGACTGCGGCTGCGCGCTGGTCCGCGACACCGAGGAACTGCGCGGCACCTTCAGCCTCGTCCCGTCCTACCTGCGCGACGAGTCGGCCGGCGCGCTCGGCTGGTTCTCCGAGTACGGCACCGAGCAGACCCGCCCCTTCCGGGCCCTCAAGGTCTGGGCCACCATCGCCCACAAGGGCCGGGCCGGGCTCGCCCGGGACATCGCCCGGTGCACCGCACTGGCCCGCAGGCTCGGCGAACTCGTCGAAACAGACGAGGAGTTGGAGCTGCTCGCCGAGGTGCAGACCTCGATCGTGGCGTTCCGCCACCGCGCCCCCGGCCGGGACGGGGCCGCCCGCGACGCCCTCAACCGCGACCTCCCCGCCGCCGTCCAGCGGCGCGGCCGGGTCTTCGTCACCGGCGCCCGCCTGGACGGCGCCGAGCTGCTCCGCGCCTGCCTCCTCAACGCCGCCACGACGGAGGCCGACCTCCACCTCCTGCTCGCCGAGGTCAAGGCCGCGGCCCGCGACCTGCTCGGCTAGACCCAATGCCAGTGACTTAGGTTGTGGCTGCTCTGGTGATCGCGATGACTGCGGGGACTGGTGGTGGCCAGTTGCGGTGTTGGACGCGTTTGAGGG
>NZ_JBIAXP010000057.1:0-14328 GCF_042896795.1 Kitasatospora sp. NPDC001261 | reverse complement strand
GCCCCCGGGCCCGGGGGGGGGGGCCCGCGCCCCGGGGGGGGGGGGCGGCCGGGGGGGCCCCCCCCCCCCCCCGGCAGTCTGGGCCGAACGGCCCTCGGAGGCAGTCCGGCCGGGCCCGGCCGTCGGCGGGTCCGGACTGTTTTCACCCCGAGACGTTCTGTCTGGGAACCGGGGAGCGCATCTAGTTCTTCCAGTCGTCGGGGAGAGTGGGGAAGTGGCTGCTGATGAGTCTGGGTTCGTCCCAGTCGGTGACCCACACTTGGTCGCCCTTGATGAATCCGATCTCCCCGCTCTTGTAGGTGCCGAAGCCGAAATCGGGGAGTTCCCAGCCTGTGGGAAGGTTCTTGTAGCGGTCCTTCAGCAGGGTCCTGTTGCCCTTTCCGCGGTCGGTGATGTGGACCTCGCCCTTCATGAGGAATCCCGCCTCACCGCTGGGGTAGATCCACGCGCTGTTGATCCCCCCGTGCTTCCAGTCTTCGGGCGGGGTGGGGAAGTGGCTGCTGATGAGTCTGGGTACGTCCCAATCGGTCACCCACACCTTTTCACTCTTGATGAATCCGATCTCCCCGCTGTTGTAGGTGCCGAAGCCGAAGTCGGGATCGTCCCAGCCCGCGGGAAGGTTCGTGTATCGCTTCCCCAGCTTCGTCACGTTCGCATTTCCGCGGTCGGTGATATGGACCTCGCCGGCCCTCAGGAAGCCTGCCTCGCCACTTCCTTTGTAGATCCAGGCACTTCTGATTCCCGCCATCTTTCCTGTCCTTTCGTCGACACCAACAGGCCCCTGGCCTCGGCTGTGCGTGCGGCGACAACTCCACCGCATCGACAGCAACTATGGACGCCCACCTCCAAAGGGGGGGGCTGTGGACGAACTTGTTTACGTACAACGGGTGTACGCATGACCTCGAACGGCCCTCGGGTCGGCGGTGCTCGACGCCGCCGACGACCCGGTCCCGCCGCTGCTGCCGTCCGGGTTCCGCGGCCGTCCGTCCTCCCGGGGAGCGCCGGTCGGATCGCCCCCGGCTTCCGATACCCACGCACCCCCGACCCGCGCACGGTCGCAGGGCGACCCACCCGACCGACGGCGGGCGGATCCGTAATCGCGCGATTACGATCGTGCACGACTTGACCTTTCTGAGGAGTGCACCGCCGTGGCCTCGACTTCGTCCCTGTTCACCCACGCGACCAACTTCTCCAGCGCGGTGTCCGGCGGCGTGGACCCCCGCACAGGGTTGTTCAGCGTCCGGATCTCGCTGGGCCATCTCGTCGGCAACCGCGCCCTCGGCCCGTCGCTGCCGCTGACACTGTCGTACTCGCCGTTGACCAGCACGGACATGGGGCTCGGGCAGGGAATGTCGCTCGGGCTGACCACCTACGACGCGGACGAGCGGCTGCTGGTTCTGTCGACCGGGGAGCAGTACCGGGTCGAGGAGACCGACACGAAGGTCGTCCTGCTGCAGCACAAACTCGAAACGGTACACATCGCCCGGGAGCAGGACGAGAGCCGCTACCAGATCGTCCACAAGTCCGGAGACGTCGAGGTCCTGACAGGGCCTCGGAACGCCTACGGCCTCAAGGTGCCCACCAGCCTGCTGACGCCCACCGGCCACCGCCTGGAACTGCAGTGGGACTTCACCACCGGTCCACAGCCGAGGCTCGCCGAGGTCACGGACGAGCACGACACCCTCCTGACCGTGACCTACAGCGGTCAGTCGAAGACCACCCTGCGTGTCCTGCCCGGGCAGAAGGAGGGCTACGACGTCGACCTGCGGTTCCGTAACGGTCTCCTCGGGACCGTGCACCACTTCGGGCTCGGGACGGACAAGCCGCTGGTGTGGGACTTCGCCCACACCCCGGTCGGGGAGCAGGGGGCGTGGGGGTCCTGGATCACCGGCGTGACGATGCCGGGCGGGATGGTCGAGACGGTCTGGTACGAGGACGACGGGCACGCCTTCCCCTCGACCGCGGGCCTGCCGGCGCTTCCCCGCGTGTACCGGTTCGTCCAGACGCCGGGCGGCGGACAGCCCCCGATCGAGTCCTCGTACGCCTACACCGACACGAACTTCCTCGGCGGCCACTCCGACGTGGACTGGGACAGCAGCCGGGACTGCCTGTACGACGTCCTGACGGAGTACACGTACGGCTCCACGGAGTCGCGGACCTGCGCGGGCCAGACCACCCGGGTCACCCGGACGTACAACAAGTACCACCTGGAGACCGCCGAGAGGCAGCAGCAGAACCACTGCGCGCGGACCGTGGAAACCCAGTACTACGCGGTGACCGGCAAGCCGTTCGAGGACCAGCCGGCGCAGTTCCAGCTCCCGAGGAAAAAAACCGTGACGTGGACGGACTCCCAGTCCACCGGCCCGGCCAAGACCTACCAGGAGGTCACCGCAACCGCCTTCGACACGTTCGGCAACCCGTCGAGCCAGGACGACCCCGACGGCACACACACAGTGTGGGAGTACTACCCGGTGGGCGGCAGCGGCGACGACTGCCCGCCCGAGCCCAACGGGTTCACCCGCCTGCTCAGGAGCGTCACCCGCACACCCCCGCACACCGACTTCGACGCACCCGTCCACACGACCGTCTACCGCTACGGCGCGCACCAGAAGACCCCCGACCCACGGGTGCCCACCGCCGTCCTGAAGTCCGAGGAACAGCAGCAGGCTGGCGGCCGGGTCCTGCGCAAGCAGGTCCTCGCCTACAACACCTCCGAGAGCGCGGAGTTCGGCCGCCCTGTCCGCCTGGCCACCACCGAGTACCCCGACGGCGGCGGCGAGGGGTTCGAGTCGGTGGACACGACCAGCTGCTCGGTCGACGGCGACACCCTCGTCCAGGTCCACGAGGTGACGACCCACGACCACCTGACCGTGACGCGCTCGCAGACCCACTCCCGCTTCACCGGACGCCTGCGGTCGGCCACCGACGCCCAGGGCAACGTCGAGACTGCGGAGTACGACAAGCTGGGCCGCCTGCTCACCTACACCGTGAACCCGGACACCGCGTACAAGGCCGTCGAGACCCGCGCCTACGAGAGCGGCACCACCGCGCCGTTCGTCGCGACGGCCACCGACGCACTCGGCAACCAGGTCCGCGAGAGCTTCGACGGCGCCGGCCGCCTGATCAAACGTGAACGTCAGGACATCGACGACGCCAAGGGCGACTGCGCGGCCCGCGGCACCGGCACCTGGTACACCACCTGGACCCGCAGCTACGACGAACAGGGCCGCACCGCGTCCACCACGGTCCACGACCACACCCGCGGCGAGAGCGCCACCGAGCTCAAGCTCACCAGCACCTACGCCTACGACGACTGGGGACAGCACTCGACCACGGTCCTCAACGACGGCTCGGGCACACTCACCCTGCACGACCCGGTCAACCGCACCACCACCGAGCAACTCCTCGCCGACCGCAAGCCACTGCCCGCCAAGACCGTCACCACCTACGACGAGCGCGGTCTGCCGACGAGCACCGTCCGCCTCGACCGGGACGGCAAAACCTGCGGCCGCCGCGAGTACCAGCACGACGGACTGGGACGGCTGCGCACCGAGACCGACGTCCTCGGCTCCACCAAGGACCTGCGCCACACCACCAGGTACGACTACGACGCCCACGACCGCGTGAAGCTCACCACCCTGCCGGACACCACCCAGGTCTCGCGCACCTACGCGCCGTTCGCGGCCCAGCCGCTGGTCACGGAACTCACGGTCGGCACGGCCTCCTACGGCACGCAGGACTTCGACGGGCTGGGCCGGCTGACACGCAGCACCTCGGGCGGGCGCACATGGTCCGCCACCTACGCGAAGGACAGCGACCCCGTGCCGGCCACCTCCACCGGGCCGGACGGGAAGAAGCGCACCTACCAGTACATCCCGCAGCTCGCCAACGCCCTCACCCAGGTGGAAGCACGCCCAACAGACAACGGCCCGGTCACGATCACCCAGAAGTACACCCGTCACCCGGTCACGGCAGCCGTGCTCAAGGCCGAGGAAGGCGCCGTGACCCTCACCCGCGGCTACTACCCCTCGGGCAGGCCGTGCACCGCCACCACCCACCTCACCGGCCACCCCGACGCCACCACGCACACGACCTACACGGTCAACGGCCTCGAACAGACCCACACCGGCGTCGACAACACCGTCCGGCAGAGCACCTGGGACACCTTCGGCCGCCTCCTCACCGTCATCGACCCCGCCGCACAGGCGACACTGCGCTACGACACCGCCGGCCGGGTCGTCGGCTGGACCACCCAGGACCAGGCCAAGAACACCCTGACGACGGACCTGGTCCTGGACGACTTCGGCCGCGAGGTGACCCGCACCCTCACCGACGGCAAGGGCACCACGTGGACGCTCACCCAGCAGTGGCAGCCCAACGACCTCCTCAGCCGGCGCACCCTCAAGAACGGCACCACCGTGCTGCGCGAGGAGACCTTCGCCTACAGCAGCCGCAACCAGCTCACCGCGTACACCTGCACCGGCAGCACTCCCCCGCAGGACCAGCAGGGCCGCGCCATCACGGGGCAGAGCTTCACCTACGACGCCTGGGGCAACGTCACCACGTGCAAGACCGGCTTCACCGACGGCAAGGGCAGCGACACCGCGACCTACCGCTACGGCAATGCGGCCGACCCGTGCCAGCTGACCGGCATCGACCACGACAACCCCAAGTCCTCCGTCGCCCTGGCCTACGACAAGGCTGGCCGCCTCACCAGCGAAGACACCGACGGCACCGCCCGCACCTTGTCCTACGACGACCTCGGACGCCTCACCGCGGCCGGCACGGCCGCCGCCTACGGCTACGACCCGGGCAACCGGCTCCTCACCCAGACCGGCGCCGGCCACACCAGCGTCTTCTCCTACCACCGCCAGGCCCTCGCCTCGATCACCGACGGCGACCAGCACACCCGCCTGATCCGCCTCGCCGGCACCTGCGTCGCCCAGCACCGCGAAGGCACCCAGACCTCGACCCGCCTGTTGGGCACCGACGGCAAGCAGACCGTCCTGCTGGCCGCCGAGAAGGGCCAGGAGGCCGAGGAGTACGCCTACACGCCCTACGGCGACCGCCGCCCGGCCGCGGCAGCCAGCGTGCTGGGCCACGACGGCGAACGCACCGACTCCGCCACCGGCTGGTACCACCTCGGCAACGGCTACCGCGCCTACAGCCCCGTCCTGATGCGGTTCACCGCCCCCGACAGCCTCAGCCCCTTCGGCGCCGGCGGCATCAACCCCTACGCCTACTGCCTCGGCGACCCGATCAACCGCACCGACCCCACCGGCCACCTCAGCTGGCGCACCTGGCTCAACGTCGGCATCGCCGCCCTGGGAGTGGGCCTGGCAGTCTTCACCGGCGGCCTCTCGATCGCCGCGGCGGCCGGCATCTGGGCCACCGCCGCCGCCGTCACCGTCACCACCCTCAGCGTTGTCTCGGCTACCACCGCGGTCTTCAGCGCCGCCGAAGCAGAGAGGCACCCCCGGACCGCCGCCGTCCTCGGTTGGGTGTCCCTCGGCACCGGCCTCGCCTCGCTTGGCGCAGAACTCGTCGCCGGTTCCGCCGCCGTACGGGGCCTGTCCCGACTCGCCACGCGGAGCGGACCGTACGCGATGTCGGCGGAAGAGACGGCCGCGTTCAAACAGGGCGGAGCCGCCTACCGGCGGTACCTCAACTCGCTCCCGGAACACGAGTTCGGCGGAAAAGGGAAAGGACACGTCTCAAAAGGCACCGGCCGGCGAGGCGCCCCCGGAAGACTGGAGAACGCCGACCCCCAAGGCGCGGTCGGAGGCGAACCGGCCCAGGGCAATGCCGGCGCTCAGGTTCAGCCGACCAGCAAGCGCTGGACGTTCGACGATCAACGAATTAGCCGAATTAGAGACAGGCGCCAGCTCACTGATCCCGCGCAAGAGAAGTTCGACAGCTTCGCGAGCAAGATCCGGGATGAGGGACTCCACCCGAAGACAGCAGCGGAGTCGGTCGGAGACACGAACTACAAAAACTTGCAGGGCAATCAGTTCCAGATCCGCCTGGACGGGAGCGCGCGCGCCACATTCTGGGTCTGGGACAAGGAGAGAAGGGTCGAGATGATCGACCTCGGCGGCCATACGTAACCGGTCCTGAGCAGTCGTCCCGGGCCCTTGCGGTACCGCCCGAGACCAGGACAACCGGGGTTGGTGCCCGCACCCACTGCTCGCCCAGGCGGACACGGTGGCGCTTGGCTCGACCGAACTGCCGGTCGCCGTCGTTGACCTGCGGGATGAGCCGGGGCGCTTCATCCGGGTTGTCGCCGCGGAGCTTTGGGGGATCGAGAACAACCTGTCGATCGCGAACATGGAATACAACGAGTTCGCCGGAGCCGTCGACGAGGACGGGGTGTTCAGAGGCTTCTGAGACAGGCCGCTCAGCAGGCCAAGATCACCGCTTGCCTGAACTGGCCTGATGCCCCGTCCTGAGACCAGCGCACGTACCATGCCGAAGGCGGCGGCGCTCGCCGCCGTGGCTCTGCTCCTCGCCGCGGCTGCGGCCTGCGATCCCGGCAGGTCCGGCGCGGCCTCCTCCCCAACGCCGGCCACCTTCATCGAGTCGGAGACTTCGGCCGCGCCGCCCGCACCAGCACGGTGACCACCGAGCCGACTCCGTCTGCGGCAGCCGCCATGCCGAGCAGACGCGGCGGAGTCGAGCTCGGTGGTGCGCTCGCGGAACTGGTCGAGGAGGCCAATCGACAGAATTCGTTGACCTGCGGCTTCGCCAAGCTGGCAGCAAGGTTCTTCCCGCGTGCCTGAAGATCACTTCCCACGAGATCTCCAGGGGCGGCGTGCGTTCCGGCGTCGGCGGTTGTCCCCGCACGGGCTGGCAATACGGAAACAACACACAGGGCACGAGCCCCTCGCCTCCGCCGAGGAGGAACGAGCTTCGAGGCGATCGCCCGGCCGTCGGCAGCTGGTTCGGCTGCCGTCCTCCCGGGCACGGGAAAGGCCCTGACCTCGCTGCGGGCCAAGGCGGTGAAGGTGTCGGCCGCACCGCCTTGCCCGGCGTGACGGCTGCCGACGGCGTGACGGAAGGTCCCTCCAATGGGGCAATCAGGCGCGCCGCTCGGAGTACTCCCGGGCCACCCTGAGGCAAGAAGCCAACAGGCTACGGGCCTTGGTCGCTAGGGGTTCCCCGATCAGCACGGACACCACCCTGGGAGCAGCCATGAACGCATCTTCCGCCACCCGTTCCGTCATGACTCGTTCCGCGCGTCATCGCAGGCCGTGGCGCACACGCACAGCTCTCGCCATCACCGCGGCACTGGCCTGCGTCCCGGCTGTCACCGTCCCCGCGCATGCCTTCGGCCCCGGCACACACACCAAGATCACCGAGAGTGCGTTGGGGGGCTTCCAGAAGAAGTCACTCGAAGCGATGGCAGCGGGCGATCTCGGCGACGACGAGTGGGGCGCCATCCGCGGCAGTGACAAAGGCGACTACTACCCCAAGCAGACCCGCTACCACTGCGACGACGCGGACTACCTCAAGGTGAGCGGCTACCCGCGCAGCAGGCAACAGGCCACCGACGAACTCCTCGCCTGCATCCAGACCTCCGTCGAGGAGTTCCACAAAGCAGTGGTCGCCGCCGGCGAACTCGTCGACTCCAAGGGCCACATCAACACCAAAGAGGTTGGCCTCGACCATCGGTGCAAGTACAACGATTCCCCCGGCCGCGCCAAGTGCACAGTCTTCGAGCACCTCGGACGCGCCTGGCACGCCATCGAAGACTTCTACTCCCACAGCAACTGGACCGACCAGAAAGTCCCCGAGAAGGACATCAGCGTGACGAACCCGCCCGGGCTGCAGAAGACGACGCCCGCGCCCTTCTTCACCCTGCGCGCCTACAGCAACCAATCCACGGCCACATGGGAGGCAGAGGCCCGCAAGGAAATCGGCAAGGTCCCGGACGTGGCCACCGGCTGCGCCGGCGGCGAGTACGAGCACGGCTCGAAGGACCTCAACAACTGCAACCGCCGCATCAACCACTACGACGACGCCGACGGCAAGGGCGGCCTCAGCAAGGAGGGCTCGCGGGCCAAGATCGACCACAACGGCGATAACGCCGAGAAGGTGGCGACCGAGGACATCAAGCGCCAGTGGCAAGACTTCCAGGACGAACTCCTCGCCAGGTACTCCAACGGGCACGGCAAGAAGATGATCTGCACCCTCACCCACGACGCGCCCACCGATGCCACCTGCAAGTGAACCTCCCCGAGGCGGGTCCGTACGAGCTGCGCCTGCCGGCTGCCGACCGGGCTCGCCGGTGACCGGACCCCCAGGCGACACAGCGCCGACCCCTGACCCGCTCCCCGCCCCCGGCGTATCCGGACAGCAATGCGGCCGGTGTCATCACCACCGTCACCGGAGCGGGGGACCCGGACGCGGACCCCGCCCTACGGTGGCGGCGGAGCGGCAGTGGCGGCGTCGCTGGCTTCACCCGGGCGCGTCGTGCGTACCGGGGGCGGGCTGCTGATCTGCGACTTCGCGCACTGCGGGTACGGAAGGTCGACGAGGCTGGCGTCATCACCACCGTCGCTGGCACGGAGAACAAGAAGGCCGGTGACGGCACGCCGCTGGACACGTACATCGGGGAGCCCGCCGGGATCGCAGAAGGCGCCGCCGGCAGCATCTACATCACGGCATACAATCTCGCCGCTGACTATCTGCTGTGGAAGGTCTCCCCGGACGGCGGGACGATCACCAGGATCGCGGGAGGAGGAAGCTCTGCCGACGACGGCGTGCCGGCCATCGAGGCCGACCTGGACGGTGCCGCCGTCGTGGCGGTTGATGCCTCGGGTGTCGTCTACCTCACCTCGTCGTTCGGGCACCGTGTCCGCAGGATCGGTGCGGACGGGAGGATCACCACCGTGGCGGGCACCGGCGGCTCGACTCCCCCACGGGGCTGGCCGTCGACAGTGCGGGAGCCCTGTACATCGGCGACAACGGGAACCAGCGGGTGCGGAAGGTGACCGCCGATGGAACCATCTTCACCCTGGCCGGCGGCGGAACCGCGGGCTTCTTCGGCGACGGCGGGCCCGCCACCTCGGCTTGGCTCCACTATCCCTGTGGTGTCGGGCTGGACCCGAGCGGCAACCTGTACATCGCCGACTACTTGAACCATCGGGTGCGGATGGTGGCCGAGGCGACCGGGGTACGGCCTGCGTCGCCCGAGGACGTGGACCTGTATGCCGGAGGGCGTCTTCCCGACGGCCGCGCAACAGCAGGGGTGCCCTTCGACCTGGGCGTCCGGGTGAGGAACCGGGGCCCGGCGACGGTCAAGGGCGAGCAGGTGAGCGTGACGCTGACCCTGTCGCAGGGGCTGGTCGGTGACGGCGGATGCATCCAGCACACCTGCACCCGCACCTTCCCCGGCATGGAACTGCGTCCCGACGTCGACAGCCTGGACCGCACCTTCAAGGTCCACGCCCCCAACACCACCGAGCCCGGCACCTACACCGCCACGGCCGCCGTCACCTACGCACACGAGACCAAGCCGTCCGACAACACCGTGGAACTGCCGGTCACCATCGTCAAAGCCGAACCAGAGGCCCAGGACGAGAGCGCCCTAACCATCACCCAGACCGTGGCGGCCGGCGCCGCGCCCGGCAAGGGCACCGCGATCCAGCTCCAGCTGAGCGCGTCCCCCACCGTGCGGGTCAACCCGGGGGTGATCACCCAAACGTTCAAGGCACCCACGGGCTTCGTCTTCACCAATGCGCCCATCTGGGCCTACCCCGGCGGGAACACCGGGCACCTGGACCACACGATCGAGAACCAGGGCAGGACGCTCGTCGCCAAGGGCAACCCCCACGTGAACACCGCTACCAGCGACCGGAGTCCTCCGACCTACACCCTGCCGATGCGCGCCGAGGCCACCGCCTCCCCGGCACCCGGACCGACGGCTCCGCCACCATCGGCGAGCACACCCCCGTCACCCTGTCCGGCGCCGTCACCGGAACCCCCGTCCACACGGTGACGGCCATCAGCTCCACCGTCGGCGACAACTTCGAGGCCAAGGCGAGCACCGACTTCGACCAGATTCCCACTGTCAAGGCCCGCGACCAGGGCGGCAGCAACGTCACGGGCGCCCGCATCCACTTCGCCATCGCCCCCGCGAACACCGGCTCCGTCTTCGCCGGCGACACCCTGACTCACGACACCACCACCGACGGCGACGCCATCGCTTCCAGCCCCACAGTCAAGGCCGGGCCCACCCCCGGGGAGTTCACCATCACCGTCACCACCCCCGACGGCCCGGGCAAGGCCACCTTCCTCCTCACCGTCACCCCCGTCTAGACGCGGAGCGGGCGGAACCAAGCGCTCAGTGCCCTGGGCCTGCTGCCGCCGGCCCGCACGTACGGCCGACGGCCCGGAGAGCCGGCATCTTCGGCCGCGGGCCACGACCGCCTGACACACCGCGGCCGCGGCCCGCTCTCTCGTGCTGCCCCTGTCGTCCCGCCCGCTGCAGCGTTCCTGCCCGGTGGACACCGCTCGGTTCCGGCATTCACCAAGGCGACCGGCACTGCCCGGACCGGAACCGGCGGCCGTGTGGGGAGGCCGCAGCAAGACCGGGCCCGGGTGCCCGGCGGCCTCGGTCCGTGCGTCGAACCGGAGCGGTTGCGATGTCAGGTTCCGGGGCCGGCTGGGGCGGGTCCGTGTCCGGCGCCGGACGGCACGCGGCTGTGGATCCTGTCGTTCTGGAAGATCCGGTGGCTGGTGGCGTTGTGGGCGAGCGCGAAGGCGAGGACGAAAACCTTCTGGCGGTCGAGGCCGTAGGAGATCATCCGCTGGTTCCACAGGCTCTGGTCGAACTGGTTGTGGACGGATTCGGAGTCGGCGCGCCAGGGGTAGAGGTGCTGGTGGGCGAGGGTGGGTTCGGGGATCTGCTGGAGGTGTTCGGCGCGGTGGAAGCCACGCTCGGTGTCGCTCCTGGCGCGGCGGCCGGTGACGGTGTCGCGCACGGCGCGGTCGGCGGGTGTGGTGGTGATGGCGACGGGGACGCGGTGGGGGTGGTTGCCGCGCCGGCAGGGGATGTCCAACAGGTGGTACCAGCGGCTCCTGGTACGTCCTGGTCGGTGTTCGAGGCGGGTGACGGGGACCGGGCGCAGGACGCTGGTGCCGTCGTCCAGGAGAAGGCGCTCCGCGATGCGCCCCTGGTCGCACCACAGGTCGTGGCGACAGGCTCCGAACCGCAGGAGTTCGTAGGCCATCGGGCGAACTGAGCCGTGCTGTTTGTTGATGGCGAGCAGGCCGGCGCGGGCGAGGGTGTCGCGGTGGACACCGCGCAGGGCTCCGTCGTAGACGACGCCCATGCATCCGGGCAGGCGGGTGGCGAGGGTGGTGAAGGAGCGGACGGCGACGGCGGCTTCGTCCTCGTAGGCGCCGCCGGCCACGTGGGCGTAGGTGAGGATGACGCGGCGCCAGTAGCCGTCGTCTCGGCCGGAGGCGAAGAACCACTTGGTGCCGCGGGCCGGACGGGGGCGGGTCTCGCCGTTCTCGTAGTACAGACGCGCGGCCGGGTCCACACGGTGACGCAGAAGGCGGCCGGTGGCGGGGTCGAGGGTGGTGGGGTGCTCGGCCTTGGAGGGGGCTTTGGGGACGGTGGCGTCGCCGACGATGAGCTGGCGGCGCTGGGGGCGGGCCCACGTGCGCACGGCAGTCGGCGGGAAGAGGCCCTGGGCGAGGGCCTGGCGGACGGCGTGGTGCTCGAAGACGTCGGTGAGGAGGTCGGTGGCGGGGGCGAGGAGGTGGTGTTCGGCGTAGAGGTACTGGCCGCGGCTGGGCGCGGTGTCGGGCAGGCGGGCGGCGGCGAGGCGCCCTGCGTGTCTGCGGACGGCGGTATGCAGGCGGCGCCAGAGCAGGTCGCTTGAGAGGTGGGCGGCGGCGGAGCGTTTGGAGCCGGTGACGGGCATGAGGGAGGCGAGCAGGAGGTAGACGAGCGGCGGGTACTGGGGCGGGCAGCCGACCTGGTGCGGGGCGGGGAGGTGTTCGGCGAGCTCGTAGATCATGGGGTAGTCGAGGCAGTCCTCGATGCGCTGGAGGCGGGTGCGCTGGTCGCGGTCGGTGAGCTGGCGTTTGCGGGCGGGGCGCTGCTCGGGCGGTAGGGGGTCGCCGAAGATGTCGTCAGGCACCGCTTGCCTCCTCCCGGTCGGTGGGGTCGGGGCGCCAGGTGAGGTGGATGACGGTGGCGGCGCGGTCCAGGGAGCGCAGGCCCAGGCAGCGGGCGGCGTCCTCGATGCGGCCCGAGGCTTCGAATGCCTCGACGGCGGCGCGGGTGGTGATGGAGGCGGGTTTGACGTCCGCCTCGCCGACGAGGCCGGTGCGGTGCAGGAGGTCGGTGAGGGCGACGCAGGCGCGCGGCGGGGACGGCGGCGGGCCGTAGCTGGCGGGCGGCGACGAAGCGGGCGCGGGTGGTGAGGACGGCCAGGGCCCAGTCGTCGAGGGGGCACCAGCGGGGGTCGGTCTTGGTGGAGCCGTGCATCCACACGCGCCGACCTGCCGGGTCGAGGTCGCGGATGCGGGTGTGGCCGATCTCGCCGCTGTGGCCGCCGGCCAGGGCGAGGGCGACGGCGGCGATCTCGGTGAGCGGGCGGGCGGTGGTGCGGGTGCGGGTGGGCAGGTGGATGTCGCGGGCGGGGTCCTGGTCGATGAGGCCGAGGTCGCGCAGGGTGCGCCAGGCGGATCGCAGGACGGAGCGGCGCAGGCTCCAGGTGGCGGTGGGGGGTGACGTGCCCGTGGCAGCTGCGGCCCGGGGCGGTGACGAAGTCCTCGGCGAGCTGCGGGGTGACGTCGTCGAGTCGGAGGGCGCCGCGCAGGTGGATGTAGCGCTCGAAGCGGTCGAGGAGGAGGGCGAACTTGTCGAGCGACGATGGTCCTTCCTGTGGGCGGGAACAGCACGACCGGGGCCGGTGCGGGCGTAGCTCGCCTGCGCGCCGCGGTGTCGGCCGCGATGTGCGGGGGTGAGGCGCCGGCGTGGCGGGCGGCCTCACGGGTGTTCCATACATTCGACACAGTGGGCATGGGGGATCTCCGGGGTAACAGGAGCGGGGTAGACCGGTGAGCGGCGCTGGCAGGCGAGCGGGAATGGCGTGCGGCAAGGTACGGTCGGCCGTTCCGCCCGGCAGGGGTGAATGCAGCGGAGTGCTGTTGGCGGGTGAATCGCACGCCACCGCGGTTGACGGACGCACAAGCGGACCGAGGCGTGTGGGTTCGCGCCTGGGCTCGGCGGCCCGGGCGCGAGCGACGTGATGCCCGGTCAGGTCCTGGGGGGTCTGGCGGCGCGCGGCAGGGCGGGGTAGAAGGCCCGGAAGGCCGTCATGAGGGCGACGAGGCGGTCGTCGGGCAGGGCGTAGAAGTCCTCGACGGAGCCGGCCATCAGCACGTCGAGGACCACTTGCGGACCCGGGGCCGGTGCCGGCCCCGGGTCAGGTGGGGCACGGTCGGCGGGCGGGCCCAGGTCTGCGGGGGCAGACGGCGGGGCGGAGGCCGTGCCGCTGTCGCGGGTACCGGGACCCTCTTCCTTCGCCCCAGCAGCAGTACCCCCGTGCCGGTCGGGTCGGTCCCCGTGGAGGGAGACGGGGCGCCGACGAAGCAATCACCGGCAAGGCGCGGAGGGACGGATCGCCAGCCCGAATGAGCCCGCCAACGTCTCCCTTTCTGTGATGCTGCCGCACTGGCGGCTCTATACGTGAATTGCGAGAGCACCTGTCGCTCGACGCTCCGGCCAGTTGACGAGGGTCGCGCAGTGTCAGCCTCCCTACTCAGGGACAGAACGGCCAGCACAGAGTCCGCTCCGGTCGAGAAGCGCGGTCACCGGAATGAACTTCCGAGCTGACGCATAATCAGGGAAGTCAGCAAGAGGTCAGCATCGGGATGAGTACACCCTGCTGCACACGCGAACACATGAGAGCACTTATCTTCCATGTTGAGGTACCAAGGGGCGTCCGGAGGTCGCTTCTTGGCCTTCCTGCGCAGTCGGATCAAGATCGTCTCGTGTTTGCCGCACAGCGTCCCTGGTAGCAGATCAGCAAGCCATTTCTGCAGGTCAGCACAGTCGCACCCAAGGCTTCAACCGAGTCTGCCGTGCTGCTGGTGCACACCTGGGCAGCCGCTCAATCGTGCACCTCGCCCGTACCCGACCTACTTCCCCCGGCCCCTCCCTCGCCTGTACGATCTGCCTACCGGATCGGCCGAGATAGTTCGCCCAGTTCTACCTCGACTGCCTCTCCCAGGCCTCGTACCTGATCGCCGACGAGCGCACCGGCCAGGCCGTGATCGTCGACCCCCGCCGGGATGTCGACGAGT
>NZ_JBIAXP010000056.1:0-14675 GCF_042896795.1 Kitasatospora sp. NPDC001261 | reverse complement strand
ACTCGTCGACATCCCGGCGGGGGTCGACGATCACGGCCTGGCCGGTGCGCTCGTCGGCGATCAGGTACGAGGCCTGGGAGAGGCAGTCGAGGTAGTACTGGCTGAAGATCACGGGATTTCTCCTCGTCGGGTCTGACAGGCTGGCTCTATGTCGAGTGTACCCCCGGGGGTATTTTATCGACGCAATCGAGGCGCTCGCGATCTGCCGCGTGAACTCCGACGCCACTGCCCCAGGCCACTGGAAGCGGCCCTCCTTCGGGCGCTATCACGCGGCGGCGGCGCGGCCAAACTGCCTTTCTCCATGGATAGTTCAGGCTCCGCGAGTTCGACCGATCACCCAGGAGGAGCCCGTGCCCGAGCACTTCATGAGCGTCAAGCAGACTGCCGAGTACCTGAACATGTCCGTAGCGTGGGTATACCGGGACGCTCCTCGGGTGGGACTCGTTCCCTACCGATTCGGTGGTGGGCGGAACGCGAAGCTGCAGTTCAAGGTGTCGGAGGTGCATGCCTGGGTGAGGCAGCAGCGGTTGTCCGGCGCCTGAGCCGGCGGTGCAAGTGCGGGCCTGCCCATGACGGGCAGACCCGCACTCGTTCACGCGGCCAGACCGAGGTCCAGGACCTGCGCCGCGCGGCTGATGGAGCCGGGCATGAGGTGGCGGTAGATCTTGAAGGTGATCTCGATGTTGCGGTGGCCCATCCACTCCGCGACGTCGGTGATCGGGATGTTGTTGCTGAGGCAGTTCGACGCGAAGAAGTGGCGCAGGCCGTAGAGGACCATGCCCTCGGGGATGTCGGCCTGCCCGGAGGCCCTGATCCTCTGCCACTGGTTGTGGATGACGTGGTGCGGCATGGCCAGACCGATGTCCTTGGGATTGCGCAGAAGGTAGCCGTCCACGGTCCCGTACGTGTCCGCATACCGCTCGATGGCCTGCTTGGTGCGTGTCGGCAGCGGCACGTCGCGGTACTCGCCGACCTTGCGGTGCTTCAGGCGCGCGTAGGTCTTGGTCGCCTGGTTGACCTGCTCGGTGACGCGGTAGACGTCATCGGCGACGATGTTGTTGATATTGACGGCGAATGCCTCGCCATTGCGCAAGCCGCAGCCACTCATGAGTTCCGCGACCAGGCGGAAGGCGTCGTCACCCGTGCTCCGGATCTCCTGCAGTTGAGCGAGAGAGGGGATCACCACCCGCTCCGGGTCGTACTGGGGAGGCTGGACACCGTTCATCGGGCTGTCCTCGTAGAGGCCCAGCCTGTGCGCGTCCAGCAGGATGGTCTTCAGCCTGACGAAGGCATTGGTCTGGGCGGCCAGGCCGACACCGTTCCGCTCCATGGTCTCGACGAACGCTTCCACGACCTTGTGGTCGAACGTGCCCATGCGACGACTGCCGAATGCCGGGAGAAGGTGGTTCTTCAGGATGGAGTCGATGTTCCGCAACGACGTCGGGCTCTGGTGGCGCTGACCCTTCAGCCACTCGGCGGTGTAGACCGCGAACTGCATGCTGCCGTACTTCTTGATGCGGTCCGCCTTCTGCTGGCTCTGCGGGGAGTTCTTCCGCGCGTGGTAGACCTCGGCGAGGCGGGCCTTGGCCTTCTCCTGGTTGGCGAAGCCTGACTCCTCGGTCTGCCGCCCCACTGCGTTGCGGTACCTGATCTTGTACTCGTGCGGGCACTTGCTCCAGCGGGACTCCGGATGCTCGCACTCCTTGAAGAAGCTGCCCATGCCGCGGGTGAGGCCTGTGGTCGCCATCTGACTGGTACCTCCGGGAATCCTGCTGACCTTTTGCTGACCCCGGATGGTCGATCATGCCCCTGAGCTGGGCAGAAACGTCAGACTCGTGATAACTGGGCGAAGTACACGGGGGACCTTCCTGGGCGGCATAGGACTGGGGCTCGGGGCCGGGCGGTGCGGGGGTGGGCGGCTCGTAGGCCTGGGCGGTGTCGGGCGCCGCAGTGCCACTCCGATACCCCCCTCGGTATATTTGCGAGCATACGGCTACCTGAGCCGATACGGGTCGGGGTATCGCCGAACGATTTCGATAATACCCCCGGGGGTACTATGGTGAGGCACCGAGGGGCCGGCCACCGCCGCCGAGCCAGGTACGGGCCAGGTACCGGCGGGGCCGAGGACGCACCGGTCATGCCACGCACCCGGCACACCACCCGCACCGGGCCACCGGGCCCGTACGGACGCCCGCGCCGCCCCCCGACCCGCCGGACCACTGCGGTCCGGTCTGCACCACTGGAGACACCTCATGCCCTTGCTGCCGCACGCCCACGGGCCCTACGCCCGCCGGCCCGACGCCCACGGACCGGGCACCCCCGGGCGGACCACCCCCGCCGAGGCCCACGAGCTCGCCCGCACCGGCACCGCCGTCCTGCTGGACGTCCGGGAGGCCGCCGAGTTCGCCGCCGGACACGCCCCCGGCGCGCTGCACCAGCCGTTGATCGGGCTGGCCGCCGGTGTCCCGCTGCCGACCGAGGCGGCCGGGCGGACCGTGCTGGCGATCTGCCGCTCCGGCAACCGCTCCCAGCGCGCGGCGGAGCTGCTCGCACAGCGCGGCGTCGAGGCGCTGAACGTGGTCGGCGGCATGGGCGCCTGGGCGCTGGCCGGGCTGCCGGTCACCACGCCCGACGGCGGCGCCGGGCATGTGATATGACCACGCTGATCCTGGCGCTCGCCGCAGGTGCGGTGGTCGGGCTCGCCCTGGGCGGGCTGGGCGGCGGCGGCAGCATGCTCGCCGTCCCCGCCCTGGTCTACCTGCTGGGCTTCAGCCCGGCGCTGGCCACCACGGCCAGCCTGGTGATCGTCGCCGCGACCTCGCTGACCGGGCTGCTCGCCCACGCCCGGGCGGGCCGGGTCCGCTGGCGCACCGGCGCGCTGTTCGCCGCCGCCGGACTGCCCGCCGCCATGGCCGCCGGGGCGCTGTCCGCCCATCTGCCGGGCGCGCTGCTGACCGGTGCCTTCTCGGTGCTGGCGGCGCTCGCGGCCTGGCGGATGCTGAAGCCGCCCGCGAAGAACGCACAGGAACGTTCCGGCGCCGGAGTCGGCCGCTCCACGGCGGCGGGCGCCGGGCTCGGCGCCGTCACCGGACTGCTCGGTGTCGGCGGCGGCTTCCTCGCCGTACCGGCCCTGGTCTCGGTGCTCGCCTTCACCATGGCCGAGGCCGTCGGCACCAGCCTGCTGGTCATCACCGCCAACTCGCTCGCCGCCCTGCTGCCCCGCCTCGGCTCGGCCGGGGCGATCGACTGGGCCGTGGCCGCCCCCTTCACCGGGGCCGCGATCCTCGGCGCCTGGGACGGCAAGCGGCTGGCCGACAAGCTCAGCGGGCGAACCCTCCAGAAGGCCTTCGCCGTCGCCCTGCTCGCCGTCGCCGCGCTGATGCTCATCACCACGGTGAGCTGATCACCCCGGCGAGCCGACCCCCGAACCCTCCCCCACCACACGCACCGCACCGACACCCCTTCCCGAGAGGACCTCCCACTCCCATGACCACGCCGCTGACCGTCGAGCAGCTCCAGCCCCGCCTCGGCCTGCTCACCCTCATCGACGTCCGCTCCCCCGGCGAGTACGCCGCCGGCCACATCCCCGGCGCCCTGAACGTCCCGCTCGACCAGCTCGACCGCGCCCTGCCCGCGCTGCGCGAGGCCGCCGGGCACGGCGAGATCGCCGTGGTCTGCGCCGCCGGGCCGCGCGCCGACAACGCCTGCCGCGTGCTGGCCGACGCCGGCATCCCGACCCTCACCCTGACCGGCGGCACCAACGCCTGGGCGAGCGCCGGGCGGCCGCTGGACCAGGTGGCCGGCGCCCGCCGGGTGTGGGCGCTGGACCGCCAGGTCCGCCTGGTGGCCGGCTCGCTGGTGCTGGCCGGCGTGCTGGTCGACCTCGCCCTGCCGGGTGCCCGCTGGGTCTCCGCCGCCGTCGGCGGCGGGCTGGCCTTCTCCGCGCTGACCAACACCTGCGCGATGGGCTCGATGCTCTCCAAGCTCCCGTACAACCGGCCCCGCCCCGGCACGCCGAGCCTGGACGAGACGCTCGCGGCCCTGACGCGCTGAGCCCAGCCTAAGCGCTGAGACCCTCGGGCCACTGAGCCCGGTCGCGGGCCGGGCCCCGACCGTCACGAGGCCCGGACCGCGACCGTTCCCAGATCGTGAAGGCCACTGCCCACCCCCGTCGGGCAGGGGCCTTCACCTCTTCTCCCAGCTGTCTCCCGGAAGCCGTCACCGCGCATCCCGTTGACGTGGCCGAGCCCACCATGTGAAATGTCACCCATCACATGCGATGCATCGTAACGCACACCACCCATCCGATTTGAACGTTCAAACACCATCGCCCCGCCACCCGACCGGAGGTAGCTCCCGCCATGCCGCCCCGCCCCCGCGCCTTACCCACCGGTCTCGCCCTCCTGGCCGTCCTCGCCGCCCAGGCCCTCGGCGCCGCCCCGGCCCCGGCGGCCGCCGGAACGCCGCTCGTGGACGGCGGCGGATACCTCCTCGGCTCCGCCCTGGACGGCAGCTGCCTCGGCCCGCAGTACGCGCAGCCCGCCCCCGGCACCCCGGTGGTCGGCGCCGCCTGCGGACGGCTGCTCAGCCAGCGCTGGCAGCTGCGCCGCACCGGCGCCGACTACCTGCTCGTGAACGCCGCCAGCGGCCGCTGCCTCACCCTCGGCGGCCCGGACCGCCGCCCCGCCACCGCCGACTGCGGCAGCTCCCCCGAGGCCGAGCGCTTCACCGTCTCCCGCGCGCCGCAGGGCACCTACACCCTCACCACCCGCGGCACCGGCGGCTGCCTGACCGCCGACCCGGCCCCGGTGGCCCACCACTGCGACAACCGCCCCGCCCACCGCTGGACGCTCACCCGCACCGAGCCGCTGGTCCTCGCCGACCCCGGCTTCGAGCAGAGCGGCACCAACGGTACGAGCAGCACGAGCGGCACGAACGGCACGAACGGCGCCGCCACCGCCGGCAGCACCTCCGGCGGCTGGACCTTCACCCCCCACACCGGCACCGCCACCAACAACCCGCACGGCGGCACCCGCCTCGCCTACCTCGACGCCGGCCCCGGCTACGCGGTGAGCCAGCAGGTGACCGCCGTCACCGCGGGCAGCTACGACCTGTCCGCCTGGATCGCGACGGGCGGCGCCGGCGGCAGCCTCTCGGTGAGCGTCAACGGCACCGTGGTGCGCTCCCTCCCGCTGCCCGAGCAGTCCCTCTACGCGAAGTACACCCTCCTCCGGGTCCGGGTCGCCCCCGGCGACCGGCTGACCCTCACCATCGGCTCCTCCCCCACGGGTTGGATCAACGTGGACGACGCCGCCGTCGCCCCGGCCGCCCCCAACGACCCGGTGATCAGCTCCTCCGACCCCGAGGCCGTCGCCCTCTTCGACTGGGCCAAGGCCAAGGCCAACAGCTGGGTGCAGCAGGCCGGCGCCACCGGCGTGCTCGACCAGGACGAGAACCACCCCGGCGGCACCGGCACCACCACCTACGACGCCACCTACTGGGCCGGCTACCCGTTCCGCTCCGCCTTCTACAGCCGCGACTTCGCCCACCAGCTGGTCGGCGCCCACCTGCTCGGCCTGGACGCCGAGAACAAGACCATGCTGCGCGGCTTCGCGGCCTCGGCCACCGAGGTCAACAAGCTCTACCCGGTCTGGGCGCTCAACTTCGACGCCCGCAGCTACGGCGCCATCGACTACCGGAGCCCCGACCGCTTCGTCCGCGAGCTGCCCGCGCCGTTCGAACTCGTCCAGCAGGCCGGCGAGGCCTACCGCTGGACCGGCGACCGCGACTACGCCGAGGACCCGGGCCTGGGCCGGTACGTGCGCAACACGCTCGGCCCGTTCATCGCCGCCCGCCCCGGCCCGGTCGACAACGGCGGGGTGCCGATCCCGCAGGCCACCAGCCGCAGCATCTTCGCCGGCACCGCCAGCTACGCCGAGAACGCCACCCGCACCTACGCCGAGGCCGGGGACGCGGTCGGCGCCCAGTACCAGGCCTACCTCTCCGCCGCCGCGCTGGCCGACGCCCGGGGCGACGCCGCCTCCGCCGCCGGCTACCGGAAGGCCGCCGAGCAGCTGCGCACGTACGTCAACTCCACCTGGAGCGTGGACGGTTCGCAGCCCGGCGAGGTCGTCCACGGCTACGACACCGCCGGCAAGCCGATCACCGGCTGGGGCTACGAGGCGAGCGTGCTGATGCCGGTCAAGGGGCTGCTCGACCCGGGCCCGCGCCGGGACGCCCAGCTCGCCGCCATCGACGCCGCCGACTCCGGCCCGGAGCGCTCGGCGAACCTGGAGGCCTACACCTACCTGCCGGACGCCTTCTTCGCCAACCACGACGGCAGCACCGCCTGGAAGTGGATGCGGCACGTCTACGAGAGCGTCGGCGAGCCGCACGTGAGCGGCGCGATGCTGAACGGCGACTACCCCGAGGTCCCGTTCACCCTGCTCGCCCAGACCGTCCAGGGCCTGCTCGGCGTCACCCCCGACGCCGCCGGCCACGCGCTCTCCACCACCCCGCAGCTGCCCGCCTCGATGGGCTGGCTCCAGGTCGCGGGCATCCCGGTGGGCGGCGGCACGGTGACCGTCCGCCACGACGGCGCGCAGCGCAGCACCGTCACCAACACCGGTACGGAGCCTGTTACTTGGGAGGCCCGCTTCCCCGGTCAGCACGCCCACGCCACCGTCGACGGCGAGCAGCGGGAGGCCCGCACCACGACCGTCGACGGCACGACCTACACCTCCATCACCGTGACCCTCGCGCCCGGACGCTCCGCGACCGCGACCGTCACCGACTGACCCCCACACAGCACAACCGCGGCCGGCCGGCCCCACCCGGCCGGCCGCACCCCCTCGCTTCCTGACGGTTCGTCATCTCACCATCCCCCACCCCTCAGGAGGGCGCTCATGCGCCGAACCCGCCGCCGTGTCGCGGCATCCCTGCTCTCCCTCGCCCTCGCGACCGCCGGCCTCGGAGCCGTCGGCCTCGGCACGGCCGCTCCCGCCACCGCCACCCCCACCCCCACCCCCACCCCCACCCCCACCGCGATCGGCACCGGCCCCAGCCTCGGCAACGGCAACGCCCTGACCCCGCCGATGGGCTGGAACTCCTGGAACTCCCTCGGCACCGAGGTCACCCAGGACCAGGTCGTCCAGACCATCGACTTCATGACCGCCAACGGACTGGTCGCGGCCGGCTACGACACCGTCACCATCGACGACGGCTGGTCGCTCTGGCACCGCGACGGCCAGAGCTCCGACCTGGTCCGCAACGCCGACGGCGGCCTCCAGCTGTACGACAACGCCGGCAACCCGGTCAGCGGCACCGACGGCACCGGCAACGACCCCACCTCCGGCCACCTGGTCCCGCGCCCCGACCACTTCCCCGAGCGGACCGTCGACGGCCACACCGTCAACGGCATCGCGTACCTCGCCCAGTACGCGCACAGCAAGGGCATGAAGTTCGGCCTCTACGCCACCGACACCTACCTCACCTGCCAGATGCACCCCGGCAGCCTCGGCCACGAGTCCACCGACGCCGCCGACTTCGTCTCCTGGGGCGTCGACTTCGTCAAGTACGACGACTGCCCGTACGGCCCGCAGATCGTCGGCCCGGACGGGCACAACTACTACACCCAGGGCGAGGGCAAGGAGCTGACCCGCTCCGTCTACGCCCGGGTGCAGACCTTCCAGCACGCGCTGGACGCGGCCTCCGCCGCCCAGGGGAAGCCCAAGGTCACCCTCAGCGTCTCCGCCCAGCCCGTCCACAGCGGGGTCCCGTACCTGCTCGCCGCCGACGACCCGGCCCGCACCGACCCGGTGGTCCAGGCCGCCGGGACCGCCCCCTTCCACGCCCCCGGCTACGCGCCCACCGGCATCTGGTGCGGCCAGGTCGCCAACCTCTGCCGGATCGGCGGCGACCGGGACAGCGAGCTCGACGGGGTGCTCTGGAACGGGCAGTTGCAGACCGCGCTGCAGTACCCGGGCAACGTCCGCCCGGGCAGCTGGAACGACCTGGACATGATGTTCACCGGCTGGCAGGACGTCTACGGCCTGTGGGGCACCACCGACACCTGCACCTGCCACAAGCCCTTCACCGACGACGAGTCGCGGACGGAGGCCTCGGTCCTCGCCATGCTCGCCGCGCCGATGATCTCCGGCGCCGACCTGCGCACCGCCGCGCAGTCGCAGCACAGCGCGGACGGCTACACCTGGTCCACCGGGATCAACGACACCAGCCTGGCGATCCTGAAGAACAAGGAGGTCATCGCCGTCGACCAGGACGGCCTGGCGAAGCCCGCCACCCTGGTCGGCGCCAAGCCGGCCGACGGGCACGCCCCGGTGGTCCTCAAGCGGCAGCTCGCCAACGGCGACACCGCCGTGCTGCTGGTCAACCAGGACCCGTCGGCCGGCCGCACCGTCGCCACCAGCCTCGCCGAACTCGGCCTCGGCGGCTCCGGCTACCAGGCCAAGGAGCTGTGGACGGGCGCGGGTTCGACCGTCACCGGTCCGATCAGCGCTTCCCTCCCGCCGCACGGCGCGGCCCTCTACCGGCTCGCCAAGCAGGGCACCGGCGGGCCGTCCGGCGTGGTCGACGACGGTGCGTACCACTCCCTGAGCAGCGGCGGCCTCGCGCTGTCCCTGCTCGGCTCCTGCACCGCGCCGCTCGGCTCGATCACCGACCTGGAGCCCGCGCGCCCCGGCGACCCGGCGCAGCAGTGGACCTTCACCGGCAACCCCGACGGGACCGTCCGGATCAGCGACAACTGCGCCACCGGCACCCACCGGCACACCGTGCTCTCCGCCGGGGCCTCGGCCGGTGACAGCGCCTACCTGCTCGACCTGTCGCCCGGCAACCCCTGGCAGGAGTGGAAGCTGACCCAGGACCAGGCCACCGGCTCCGTCACCGTCACCAACGTCGCCACCGGCCTCGCCCTCGACGGGGGCGCCGGCACCGCCGGCACCCCCGTCACCACCCGCCCGGCCACCGGCCAGCGCTGGACCCTCGGGTCCTGAGGGCCCGCTCAGCCCCTCGTGCCGGCCGTCCGCCGCGTGGCGCGGACGGCCGGCATCCGGACCAGTACCGCCATGCTCAGCCCGAAGACGACCACGCCCAGCGGGACGTGGACCGACGGCACGTGCGCGAGGCCCAGCACGACCTGCGCCGAGGCCAGCACCAGGAACCCGGTGGCGTACAGGACCGGACGGGGCGAGCCGCCGCCGGGCCGCCAGGCCAGGACGGCGGCGAGCAGGTACAGCATCGAGGACCCGTACATCACGCGCGCGCCGACGCTGTGCAGCGTCTCGCCGTAGGAGGTGGAGAGCAGCAGCCCGGCCGTGACCGCCTGGAAGAGGACCGCCACGGTCTGGAGCGCCACGGAGGCCCGGAGGAAGGTGTGGGCGCGCAGCCCCGCCGCCGTGTCCGTGGTGCCCCTGGTGCCCGTGGCCGCCTCCGCCGTCGTTCCGATGGCCATGACGCGCTCCCCTCTTCTGCCTCGCGGCAGCTGATCGATAGTGTCCCGGTCATCCGACGAGACAGGCCGGCGAAGTGTGAGGCGAGGGTCCATGACGGACGAGCAAACCCGGGGAGCGGCCCCGACCGTGAGCACCCCCTCCGTACCGGATCCGGGCGTGGTCGTCGGCGAGCGGCGGCAGCTGATCAACCTGGCCTACCGGCTGCTCGGTTCGCTGGCCGAGGCCGAGGACGCGGTGCAGGAGACGTACGCCCGGTGGTACGCGCTGTCCCGGGAGCAGCAGGAGGCCATCGCCTCGCCGGGTGCCTGGCTGTCCACGGTGGCCGGCCGGGTCTGCCTGGACCAGCTCGGGTCGGCGCGGGCCCGGCGGGAGCGCTACGTCGGCGAGTGGCTGCCCGAACCGCTGCCCGACCGCGGCGAGCGGATCGGCGGCCCGACCGACGGCGGCGGGCCGGCCGATCCCGCGGACTGGGTCACCCTGGACGAGTCGGTGACCATGGCCTTCCTGGTCGTCCTGGAGGCGATGACCCCGGCGGAGCGGGTGGCGTTCATCCTGCACGACGTCTTCCGCTACCCCTTTCCCGAGGTGGCCGGGATCGTCGGCCGCACCCCGGCCGCCTGCCGCCAGCTGGCCTCCTCCGCCCGCCGCCGGATCAGGGCCGCCCAGGCCCCGGCGACCCCGACGGGCGCGCAGGCCGGACTGGTACGGGACTTCAAGCGGGCCTGGGAGGACCGGGACATCGCGGCCCTGGTCGGCCTGCTCGCCCCCGACGCCACGATGACCGCCGACGGCGGCGGCCTGGCCGGCGCCGCCCTGCGCCCGGTGGTGGGCGGCGAGCGGATCGCCCGGTACCTGGTCCACTTCGCCGACCTCGCCCCCGGGCTCACCCTCCTCGAACGGACCGTCAACGGCCGCCCCGGCCTGGTCGCCCGGCTCGGCGGCCGCACCGCGACGGTGGCGGCCTTCGACCTGGCCGACGGCCGGATCACCCGCGTCTGGGCGGTCCGCAACCCGGAGAAGCTGCGCCCGTGGACGGCGTACGAGCCGGGCCTTGACCCGGAGCGCGAACCGCACGACCGCTGAGTGGTCCTACAGCTCCACGTTTCGTCGCGGGTCAGCCCTTCGGGTGGTCGGGCGAGGCCGGGTCGAGCGAGGACAGGAAGTTCCGCATGCCGTCGAGGTAGCCGGGAGTGAACAGCGAGCGCGGTGCGGCGACGGCGAGGAAGGTGCTGCGCAGCTCGGAGTCCTCGACGTCCTTGGGCACCATGTTGTGGGTCGAGTCCGGGAAGCGCAGGACGTGGAGCAGGCCCGGGGTGGTGACGAGGCGGCGGTAGGCGGCCTCGGTGTCGTCGCTGTCGACGTTGACGTCCCGGCCGCCGAGGACGAGCTGCACCGGGACCCGGAGGGCGGCGAGGTCCTCGGTGGCGTCGGAGAGGTGGTTGCGCTTGTTGAACGCCCAGCGCTCGGGGGTCAGCCCGTCGACGTCGCCGCCGGCGGCCCGGTACTCCTCGAAGGTCGAACCGGCCCGCAGGGCGGCCAGGTTGCGGTCGCTGCGGGCGACGGCGGCCGCGGTCTCCGCGGGCGAGGCGTGCCGTTCCCCCAGCTCGGCGAGCAGGTTGTAGCGGCCCTGCTGGAGCCAGTTGACGGCGGTGCCGACGGCGATCACGAACCTGACGTCCGGGGACTGCCGGGCGGCCTTGGGCATCACCCAGCCGGCCTGGCTGGCGCCCCAGAGCCCGATCCGGTTCGGGTCGATGCCGGGCTGGGCCTTGGCCCAGCGGATCGCGGCGAGGGTCTCGTCGACGCGGTCCTGCATGCTCTGGTCCAGCCAGTCGCCGGGGGCGTTGTTGACGCCGGGCTTGTCCCAGGAGAGCGTCGCGTACCCGGCCTTCGCCATGGCCTCCCAGAGCGGCCGGTAGAAGGTGTCGTGGGTGGCGTCCACGGGCCCGTCGCCGTGGACGAAGACCACCAGTCCGTACGGCCCGTGGCCGCCGGTGGGGCGGGCCAGGACGCCCTGGAGCGGCTGCCTGCCGCCGGTGACGGTGACCCGCTCCTCCGTGAGGTCGTACTCGTTCTGGTAGACCACCCAGCCGCCCGCGCCGGCCAGCAGCACGGCCACGGACAGCAGTGAGCCCCAGAGCCACCGGCGCCTGCCGAACATCTTCATAGCGTTCACTCACCAATCGTTCGTTTCAAAAACGACCGTAGCAGATATGAACGCATCGGGGTGATCGTCCGGCCTTCGCCTGCCCGGAGGCCGTCACCGCGCGACCGGCGCGGTCCCCGCCTCGGGAGCCACCTGCTCCGACACCACCGGCTCCGGGAGCGTCCGGAACAGCGCCCAGCTCAGCACCGGCATCAGCACCAGCGGCAGCAGCGCCGTGCGCAGCGAGGTCGCGTCCGCGAGGGCGCCGATCACCGGGCTCGCCAGTCCGCCGACGCTCACCGTCAGCCCGAGGGTGATCCCGCTCGCCGTACCGATCCGCGACGGCAGGTAGTCCTGCCCCAGCGTGACCTGAAGGGAGAACGGCACATACAGGCCCGCCGAGGTCAGTGCCACGAACAGGTACAGCGCCGGGCCCGGCACCAGCAGCACCCCGGCCACCGCGACCGCCGCCACCAGGTACGACCAGCGGGCCACCGCCACCCGCCCCCACCGGTCCGCCAGCGCGCCGCCCAGCACCGAGCCCACCGCGCCGCCCGCGTACAGCACCACCAGCGCCGCCGTGCCCGCCGCCGGACCGCCGCCCAAGCGCTGGGCGGTGAACAGCGAGAGGAAGGTGCTCAGCCCGACGAACGCGACCGAGCGGCAGACCACCGCCAGCGACAGCCGCACGAAGGCCGCCCGGTCGTCGGCGCCCGGGACCGGCTCCCGCGCCTCCCCGGCCGCCCGCCGCCGCTCCAGTTCGCGCAGCACCGGCAGGCAGAGCGCGGCGCCCGCGAGCGCGGGCAGCGCCAGCAGCGGGGTCAGCCGCAGCCCGCCCGTCCCGACCACGGCGGCGACCAGCAGCGGGGCGGCGGCGAAGCCCAGGTTGCCGCCCAGCGAGAACCAGGCCATCCCCCGGTGGGTGCCCAGGCCGCGCCGCCCGTCCCCCGCCCGCCGCGCCGCCAGCCGGGCCACCCGGGCCGACTCCGGGTGGTAGGCCGCCACCCCGACCCCGGACAGCGCCACGAAGGCCAGCGTCAGCCCGTACGAGCCGCCCACCCCGCTGAGCGCGATGCCCGCACCGCCCACCAGCGTGCTGACCGGCAGCAGCCAGGGCAGCGGCCGGCGGTCGGTGAGCGCCCCGAACAGCGGCTGCGCCACCGAAGAGAGCAGCGAGGCGGCGAGCACCACCCCGGACACGGCGGCGTAGCCGTAGTGGCTCTCGGCCGCGAAGAACGGCACCAGGGCCGCCACCGCGCCCTGGTAGACGTCCACACAGGAGTGCCCGACGGAGAGCAGGAGGATCGACCTGCGGTCGGAGGATCGTTTCGGCATGCCGCCAGCCTCGGGCCCGCACCCGCTGTCGGACTTCCGATAACCTGCCATCCGATGCCGAGAACCCGCCACGATCCCGTCGCCTCGCGCCATACACCCGTCGTGTCGCGCCACACTCCCGTCGCGTCGACCGAGGCCTGCCTGCTGCCCTCCGGCGGCGCCATCGACGCGCACCGGCACGACGACCACCAGATCGCCTACGCCGCCCGCGGCGTGGTCGGCATCACCACCGACGCCGGCTCCTGGGTCGCCCCCGGCGACCGCGCGCTGTGGATCCCGGCCGGCACCGTCCACGCCCACCAGGCCCACGGCGAACTCGAACTCCACCTGGTCGGCCTGCCCGCCGCCGACAACCCGCTCGGCCTGGACCGCCCGACCGTCCTCGCCGTCGGCCCGCTGCTGCGCGAACTGATCGTCGCCTACACCCGCACCCCCGACCAGGACACCCCCGAACGCGCCCGGCTGCGGGCCGTCCTGCTCGACCAGCTGCGCGCCTCCCCGCAGAGCCCGCTCCACCTCCCCACCCCCGCCACGCCTCTGCTCCGCGCCCTGTGCGCGCTGCTGGAGGCCGACCCGGCCGACGGCCGTACGCTCGCCGAACTCGGCCGCGCTGTCGGCGCCAGCGACCGCACCCTCTCCCGGCTGTTCCGCGCCGACCTCGGCATGACCTTCCCCCAGTGGCGCACCCAGCTGCGGCTGCACCACGCCCTGGTGCTTCTCGCCGAGGGCCTGCCCGTCACCACCGTGGCGCACCGCTGCGGCTGGGCCTCCGCCAGCGCCTTCATCGACGTGTACCGCCGCGCCTTCGGACACACCCCGGGCGGGCGCGCGCCGCGCTGAACGCCGTTGTCCGTACCGCGTGGCAGGCTGGGGGCATGTGCGGCCGCTTCGTCTCCACCACCACGCCCCAGGACCTCGTCTCCCTGCTCGGGGAGCTCCGGTGGGACCCGGCCGAGACCTTCGCGCCGAGCTGGAACGTCGCCCCGACCGACCCGGTCCCGGCCGTCCTGGAACGCGTCGACCGGGACACCGGCGAACTGCTGCGCCAACTGCGCCCGCTGCGCTGGGGCCTGGTCCCGTCCTGGGCCAAGGACCCGTCCGGCGGCGCCCGCCTGATCAATGCCCGCTCGGAGACCGTCGACACCAAGCCCGCCTTCCGCAAGGCCTTCACCACCCGCCGCTGCGTGATCCCCGCCGACGGCTACTTCGAGTGGCGCGAGGTCCCCGCCGCCGCCGACCGGAAGAAGTACAAGCAGCCCTACTTCCTCAGCACCGGCGGCCTGATGCTGATGGCCGGCCTCTACGAGTTCTGGCGCGACCACACCCGCCCCGAGGACGACCCGCTCGCCTGGCTCGCCACCGCCACCGTCATCACCACCGACGCCACCGACTCCGCCGGCCGCGTCCACGACCGGATGCCCCTCACCATCGCCCCCGACGACCTCGCCACCTGGCTCTCCCCCGCCCACACCGACCCCGCCGAACTCCACCACCTGCTGCACAGCCCCGCCGACGACACCCTGCGCATCCGCGCCGTCCCCACCACCGTCAACAGCGTCCGCAACAACGGCCCCCACCTGCTGGACACCGCCCCGGACCCACTGGGCCTGGCGGACTGAGGCCGAACCAGGGAGATTCCCAATGATGTTGTCAAGCCAGGGCGGTGACGCCTCGTGACTGCCTTACTGCGCTGGGGCGGCGTTCTTGGGCGCAACTGCATC
>NZ_JBIAXP010000055.1:1456-16499 GCF_042896795.1 Kitasatospora sp. NPDC001261 | reverse complement strand
CGACCGCACCATCAAGCTCCTGGAGCAGACCCCCGAGGACGAGCCCACCGGCGGCCACCTGGAGCGCTGGCGCGCGCTGCGCGACACCATCCACGCCGACGTCTGCGAGAAGGGCTACGACCCGGAGCGCAACACCTTCACCCAGTACTACGGCGGCAAGGAACTGGACGCCTCCCTGCTGCTGATCCCCCAGGTCGGCTTCCTGCCCGCCGACGACAAGCGCGTCATCGGCACCATCGAGGCCATCCAGCGCGAACTGTCCACCGAGGACGGCTTCGTGCTGCGCTACCCGACCCACGACGAGTCCGGCAACAACGTGGACGGCCTCTCCGGCCACGAGGGCGCCTTCCTGGCCTGCTCGTTCTGGCTGGCCGACGACCTCGCCATGATCGGCCGGGTCCAGGAGGCCCGCGAGCTGTTCGACCGGCTGCTCGCGCTGCGCAACGACGTCGGCCTGCTCGCCGAGGAGTGGGACCCGCGCCTCAAGCGCCAGGTCGGCAACTTCCCCCAGGCCTTCAGCCACGTCCCGCTGATCGACACCGCCCTGCGGCTGACCGCCTGCGGCGCGGCGTACCTGTCCGCCCAGCCGGACGGGCCGGCCACCGACCGGGCCGAGCGGGCCACGGTCTAGGAGCGGACCTAGGGCCTGTCTTCAAACTCGCGTCTGCGGGGCGACGCCGGGGCACGCACCTCGCCGCGTTGTCGTCGGTCGCCAATGCTCCGCAGTGGCTCCCTCCTCCGCCTTGCGATGCACGCACCCCAACGCCGCCCCGCCCGCCCTCCGGGCGAACGACGGGAGTTTGAAGACACGCCCTAGCCGCGCTGCACCAGCTCGTCGTAGGTGCTGAGCACCTGGGCGACGGTGGCGGCCTCGTCCGGCCAGGTGTCGGCCTGCTGCCGGCCGGCCGCCACCTGCCGCTCGCGGCGGGCCGGGTCGACCAGCAGGGCGCGCACCGCGCGGCCGAGCGCCGCCGGATCGCCGGGGGGCACCAGCTCGGCGGCGTCCCCGACCAGTTCGGGGATGCCGCCGACGGCGGTGGCGACCACCGGCACGCCGGCCCGCATCGCCTCCTGCACCACCAGCGAGCGGGCCTCCCAGCGGCTGGGGACCACCACCACGTCGGCGGCGGCCAGCAGGTCGGGCACGTCCGTCCGGTAGCCGAGCAGCCGCACCGGCAGCTTCTCCGCGGCCGCCCGCTCGCGCAGCGCGCCCGCCTCCGGGCCGTCCCCGGCGAGCAGCACGAGCGGCTCCGGGTCCAGCGCGGACAGCTCCCGGGTGGCGTCCAGCAGCAGCCTGAAGGCCTTCTGCGGGACGAGCCGGCCGACCGCCAGCACCAGCGGACGGTCCGGGCCGTCGCCGAGCAGCGCGGCGCGCGCCTCGGCGCGGCCGAGCAGGCCCTCGGGCATCGGCGGCGCCGCGACCGGGCCCAGCCGGGCGTCGGTGGCGCCCAGTTCGCGGGCCCGGGCGACCAGGTCGGAGGAGGCGCCGAGGACCAGGTCGGCGGCGCGCGCCACCCGGCGCTCCATCAGCCGCTGCAGCCGGCGCTCCATGCCGGTGGCCAGCAGGGCGTGGTGCGAGGTGACCACCAGCGGGGTCTCGGGGCGCAGGCCCGGGAAGCGGCCCGCGGTGCGCAGCGCCAGGTCGGACAGCAGCCCGGCGCGCAGCCCGTGGGCGTGCACCACGTCGGCGCCGGTGAAGGCCCGGCGCAGCTCGCCGATCGCGGTGGCGTCGCTGCGGGCTCCCGCGGTGGGGGTGATGTCGACGGTGTGGAACCTGGCGCCCGTACGGGAGAAGCCGAACAGCGCGTCCGTGCCGGCCGGCGCGCAGACCGTGACGTTCACCCCGTGTGCGACCAGGCCCTGGGCCAGGGAGCGCACGTGCGCACCGATGCCGCCGGTGCTGGCGGCCAGGACGAGTACCACGTGCAGCTGCCCCGGTTCGGGGACGGCCGCGGTGGCCCGGGCGGCGGAATGGTCCACGTCGTCTCGCATCCGACTCGATCAGGTTCGCGCGCCGCTTCGCGAGGATTGCCCGCCCGGCGGCGCTCGGGGCTGGGAAGCCAGTGTCCAGCCGCCACGATGCCAGGTCGGCGGCCCTCTTGGACAGTCGGCGCCACGGGGGCGCGTCGCCGACGTCCGGGGGGCCGCCGGCCCCGGCTAGCGGCGGCGCGGGGCCCGGGCCGCGGCCAGCAGTTCCTCGGCGTGGGCGCGGCCCAGTTCCGAGTCCTCCAGGCCGGCCAGCATCCGGGAGAGTTCGCGCACCCGCTCCTCGTCGTTCAGCACCTTGACACCGCTGCGGGTCACGGTGCCGTCGTTGGTCTTCTCCACCACCAGGTGCCGGTCGGCGAACGCGGCGACCTGCGGGAGGTGGGTGACCACCACGACCTGGGCGGACTCGGCGAGCTTGGCCAGCCGGCGGCCGATCTCGACCGCGGCCTTGCCGCCGACGCCCGCGTCCACCTCATCGAACAGGTAGGTGGGGACGGGGTCGGCGCCCGCGAAGACCACCTCGACGGCGAGCATCACGCGCGACAGCTCACCGCCGGAGGCGCCCTTGGCGATCGGGCGCGGCTGGGCGCCGGGGTGCGGGGCGAGCAGCACCTCGACCTCGTCCACGCCGTGCGGCCCGTACGCGACGGTGCGCCCGCCGACCTCGATCCCGGCCAGGTCGTCGACCTGGCCGATCGCGAAGGTCACCCGGGCGTGCGGCATGGCCAGTTCGGCGAGTTCGGCGGAGACCGCGTCGGCGAACCGCCCGGCCGCGGCGTACCGGGCCTGCGACACCTCGGCGGCCAGCTCGGCCAGCTCGGCCCGCAGCTCGCTCTCCCGGGCGCCGAGCTCGTCGATCCGGTCGTCGTCGCCGTCGAGCTCGGCGAGCCGCACCGCACTGGCCTCGGCCCAGGCGATCACCTCGGCGAGCGCGTTCTCCTCGCCGCCGTACTTGCGCAGCAGCTGGGCCAGGACGGCCCGGCGGTCCTCGACGGCGGCCAGGCGCACCGGGTCGGCGTCCAGGTCGTCCGCGTAGCCGGCCAGATCGCCGGCCACGTCGGCGAGCAGGTAGCCGACCTCGTTGAGGCGGTCGGCCAGGGCGGCCAGCCGCTCGTCGTGGTGGCGCACCGCGTCCAGGGCCCGGCGGGACTGGGCGAGCAGGGTGCCCGCGTCCAGCGCCTCCGGGTCGACCGGGTCGCCGGCCAGCGCCGCGTGGGCGAGGGTCGCGGCGGAGGACAGCGCGTCGGCGTGGCCGAGCCGCTCGGCCTCGGCGGCCAGCTCGGCGTCCTCGCCGGCCACCGGCTCGGCGGCGGCGATCTCGTCCAGGCCGAAGCGCAGCAGGTCGGCCTCCTGGGCGCGCTCGCGGGCCCGGGTGGTCAGCTCCTCCAGGGTCGCGGAGACCTCGCGCAGGACGCGGTAGGTCTCCCGGTAGCGGGCCAGCGGCCCGGCCACCGAGGCGCCCGCGTACCGGTCCAGCGCGCCGCGCTGGCGGGCCGGGCGCAGCAGGCGCTGCTGGTCGGTCTGGCCGTGCACGGCGATCAGGTCCTCGCCGAGTTCGGCGAGCAGCCCGACCGGGACGGACCGGCCGCCGACGTGCGCCCGGGAGCGGCCCTCGGCGGAGACGGTCCGGCTGATCAGCAGCGCGCCGTCGTCCAGTTCGGCCCCGGCCTCGAGCGCGCGGACCGCCGCCGGGGAGCCGGGGGGCAGCTCCAGGCGGCCCTCCACGACGGCGCGTCCGGTGCCGTTGCGCACCAGGCCCGGGTCGGCGCGTCCCCCCAGCAGCAGGCCGAGGCTGGTCACGACCATGGTCTTCCCGGCGCCGGTCTCACCGGTCACGGCGGTGAAGCCGGGGGCGAGTTCGACCACCGCGTCGTCGATGACCCCAAGATCCCGTATCCGCATCTCGTCCAACACGGAGACGACCTTACGAGGTTCCGCCCCCGGCGCGCGACGAGCGACAACGGCGCGCGGCAACTCCGTGCCCGGAAGTTCATCCCTTCCGGGCGTCCTCGGCGGGCACCGGGACGGTGCACCAGGGCAGCAGGAGCTGCACCAGCGGGCCGATGGCCAGCGCGTACGCGACGGTGCCGGCCCCGGCGGTGCCGCCGAGCAGCAGCCCGGCGGTGAGGACCGTCACCTCGATGCCGGTGCGGATCAGCCGCAGCGAGCGGCCGGTGCGCCGGTGCAGGCCGGTCATCAGGCCGTCGCGCGGGCCGGGGCCGAGCCGGGCGCCGATGTAGAGGCCGCTGGCCAGGCCGTTGAGGGCGATCGCCGCGGCCGTCAGCGCGATCCTGGCGGGCAGGGCGCCGGGGCCGTCGACGACCCGCAGGGTGAGGTCCATGGCCGCGCCGATCACCAGCACGTTGGCGACGGTGCCCAGGCCCGGGCGCTGGCGCAGCGGGATCCACAGCAGCAGGACGAGGGCGCCGCAGATCGTCACCCAGGTGCCGACGGAGAGACCGATGGTGCGCTGCAGGCCCTGGTGCAGGACGTCCCAGGGGTCGAGGCCGAGGCCGGCGCGGAGCATCAGCGCCATGCTCACGCCGTACAGGGCGAGGCCGACGAACAGCTGCGGTATCCGGCGGCCGAGGGCGTGGGTGTCGCCGAACACCCGGACGGCGAGCGTCCGCCCGGCGGCCGGTCCGGGTCTGGTGGGGGTGGCTGATCCTGGTGTGGTCGTGGTGGCCAAGGCCTGCTCCTGCGGTGGTGCTGCACCACCGGGGCGCCCGGTGGTGGCGGCCGGCATGGCCGCCCTGCCATGATGGCCAGTCCAAAGCTGCCCGCTCCAGGGCCAATCCCGAGCAAGTGGACTTTTCAGCCATGGTCGACTGGCACACCACCGTCACGCCGCCCGCACTCGCGCGGCTGCTCACCACCGCCCGGCTCCCCGAGCCGGCCGCCGCCCGCCGCCCCGCCTACCGCACCCTGGCCGGGCAGATCCGGCTGCTGGTCACCGAGGGCCAGCTGCCGGTCGGCGCCCGGCTGCCCGCCGAACGCGAGCTGGCCACCGCACTGGCGATGAGCCGCACCACCGTCGCCACCGCGTACGAGACCCTGCGCGGCGACGGCTACCTGCGCAGCCGGCGCGGCGCGGGCAGCTGGACCGCCCTGCCCGAGGGCGCGCCGCCGCCCGGCGAGGCCCTGCACCCCGTCCCGCCGGACGAGCAGGGCCGCATCCTCGACCTCGGCGTCGCCGCCCCGCCCGCCCCCCAGCCCTGGGTCGGCCAGGCCGCCGCCCGGGCCGTCGAACAGCTGCCGTACTACGCCGCCGGGCACGGCCACTACCCCACCGGCGTCCCGGTGCTGCGCGAGGCCGTCGCCCGCCGCTTCACCGAGCGCGGACTGCCCACCACCCCCGACCAGATCCTGATCACCACCGGCGCGATGGGCGGCCTGCACCTGCTCCAGCGGGCGCTGGTCGGCCGCGGCGACCGGGTCGCCGTCGAGGCGCCCAGCTACGCCCACACCCTCCAGGCGCTGCGGCTGGCCGGCGCCCGCCTGGTCCCGGTGCCGTACACCTGGACGCCGCGGCCCACCTGGGACCTCGACGAGTGGCGGCGAGTGCTGCGCGGGGCCGGCCCCCGGGTCGCGTACGTGATCCCGGACTTCCACAACCCGACCGGCGCGCTGATCGACGAGGAGCAGCGCCGCGAACTGCTGGCCGCCGCCAGGGCCGCCGGGAGCATCGTGCTGGCCGACGAGACCACCGCCGAACTCGGCTGGGGCGTACCGCCGTCCACGCCGCTGCCGCGCCCGACGGCGGCCCTGGACCGCGCCGCCCAGGTGGTCACCGTCGGCTCGGCGGGCAAGCTGCTCTGGGGCGGCCTGCGGATCGGCTGGGTCCGGGCCGCGCCCGCGCTGGTACGCCGGCTGGCCACCGAACGGGTCTACAGCGACGTCGGCACCCCGGTGCTGGACCAGCTGATCGCCGCCGAGCTGCTGGGCGATCCGCTGCCCGACGTACGGGAGCACCAGCTGACCCGGCTGCGGGCCACCGCGCGGGCCTTCGCCGCCGCCCTGCCCGAACGGCTGCCCGGGTGGAGCTTCACCATGCCGTCGGGCGGGCTCTCACTGTGGGTCTCCACCGACGGCCTGTCCGGCGCGGCGCTGGCCCGGGCCGGGGAGCGCAGCGGGGTCCGGATCGCCTCCGGCAACCGCTTCGGTTCGGACGGCGCCTTCGAGCACCACATCCGCCTCCCGGTCACCGTGCCCGCCGCGACCGTCCCCGCCGCCGTCGAGCGCCTCGCCGACCTGGCCGCCCAGGCGGCGGCCGGCGGACGCCTCGAACCGGCGGACGAGTCCCAGCCGCTGGCGGTCTGACGGCCGCGCGGCGGGGCAAGTCCCTTGGCGCGCGGGAACTTTGGCCCGTTCGCGCGGGCCGCGGCCGGCCGTGCCGCAGTCGGACGAACCGCGTCTGTACGGGCCGCGGTCGGCCGTGCCGCGGCCCGCCGCGGCTACTGGTGGTCGGCCCGGCCGCGCCAACCCGTCACCGGCAGCGCGAACTTGGCCACCAGCCGGTCGGTGAACGGCGCCCGGTGCAGTCTGGCCAGCCGCACCGGCGTCCGGCCCCGGCGGACCTCCACCCGCGCCCCGGCGGGCAGTTCGACCGAACGCCGCCCGTCGCACCAGAGCACCCCGTGCGGGGTCTTGGGCTGCACCTCGACCGCCAGCACCGACTCCGGCGAGGTCACCAGCGGGCGGGCGAACAGCGCGTGCGCGGAGATCGGCACCATCAGCAGCGCCTCCACCTCCGGCCACACCACCGGCCCGCCGCCGGAGAACGCGTACGCGGTGGACCCGGTCGGCGTCGCGCACACCACGCCGTCGCAGCCGAAGTTGGAGACCGGACGGCCGTCCACCTCGGTCACCACCTCCAGCATCCGCTCCCGGGACGCCTTCTCGATCGAGGCCTCGTTCAGCGCCCAGTCCTCGTGCACCACGTCGCCGTTGGTGCGGACGATGACGTCGATCGTCATCCGCTCCTCGACCTCGTAGTCGGCGTCGACCACCCGCTCGACGACCACGGCCAGGTCGTCCCGCTCGGCCTCGGCGAGGAAGCCCACCCGGCCCAGGTTGATCCCGAGCATCGGCAGCCCGTGGGAGCGCGCCAGCTCCGCCCCGCGCAGCAGCGTCCCGTCCCCGCCGGCCACCAGGATCAGCTCGCAGCCGTCCGCCGCCCCGGGGCCCTCGGTGACCTTCTCGACGCCCTCCGGCAGGTCCAGGTCCACCGCCTCGGCTTCCAGCAGTCTGATCCGCAGCCCCACCTTCAGCAGCCCGTGCACCAGGGCCTCGACGCTGCGCAGCGCCGTCTCCCGGCCGGTGTGCGCGATCAGGAAGACCGTACGTTCTTCATCGCTCATGCCGCTGCCCTCTCCCTAACGCCTGCCGGGTCGCCCTTGGTCCCGGGGCGGCCGCGCCATACGACATGACGGGCCGGACGCTCGCAAGGCACCCTACCGGGGCCCCTCCGCCACGGCCCGGTCCGCGTCCGCGGGGTCCAGCCGCGGAGCGTCACGGCGCAGCCAGAGGAAGTACTCGACGTTGCCGGACGGCCCCGGCAGGGGGCTCGCGGTGACCGCGCGCACGCCCAGCCCGAGCTCCCACGCCTGCCCCGCGACCTGGCGCACCATCTCGGCGCGCAGCTGCGGGCTGCGCACCACCCCGCCGCTGCCCAGCCGCTCCTTGCCGATCTCGAACTGGGGCTTGACCATCAGCACCAGGTCCGCGTCCTCGGCCGCGCAGGAGGCGAGGGCCGGGAGCACCAGGCCGAGCGAGATGAACGACAGGTCGCCCACCACCAGGTCGACCCGGGTGCCGCCGATCAGCTCCGGCGTCAGCTCGCGCACATTGGTGCGGTCCATCACGGTGACCCGCTCGTCGCTCTGCAGCGACCAGGCGAGCTGCCCGTAGCCGACGTCCACCGCCAGCACGTGCGCGGCCCCGGCCCGCAGCAGCACGTCGGTGAACCCGCCGGTGGACGCGCCCGCGTCCAGCGCCCGGCGGCCCTCGACGACCAGGCCCTGCGGCACGAAGGCCGCGAACGCGCCGGCGAGCTTGTGGCCGCCGCGCGAGACGTAGTCGGGGTCGTTCTCGTCCTTCGCCACCACGACCGCCGCCGAGGTCTCCACCTGGGTGGCCGGCTTGGTCGCGGTGGCGCCGCCGACCGTCACCCGCCCGGCGGCGATCAGCTCGGACGCGTGCTCACGCGATCGGGCCAGCTTGCGGCGGACCAATTCCGCGTCGAGTCGACGTCGTGCCACTGCCACTGGTGTTTCAGCTCCTACGGATCCTGCGGGTCATTCCTGGTCGAGCGCGGCCAGTGTGTCGACGAGCCGCTGGTGAACATCTTCGTACACCGCGACGTGTGCCTCGGCCGGGACCCCGTCCAGGGCCTCCAGCCGGGCCAGTCCGGCGTCCACCCCGGGGTGGCCGGTGGGGAGCAGCTCGACGCCGAGCGGCTCGGCGGGGAGCACCGCGTCGAGCGGTGCCGGCGGCCCGGCGTGCCGGACGGACCGGGGCGGTTCACTCGTCTCGGGCATCGGGCTTCTTCGCGTCGTCGGGCTTCTTCGGGTCGCCGGGCTTCTTCGTGCTGGTGGCCTTGCGGACGGTGGTCTTCCTGGTCGCCGCACGCTTCGCGGGCGTCCCGGGCTCGGTTCCGGCCTCGGCCTGCCGGGGGGTGGCGGACTTCTTGACGGTCGTCGTCCGCTTCGCGGCGGCCTTCCCTGCCTGCGTCGTCTTGGCCGACGTCTTCTTCGCCGGGGTGGCCTTCTTCGCCGTGCTCTTCTCGGCGACGGCCTTCCCGGCGGAGCTCTTCCCGGCGGTGCTCTCCTCCGCCGCGGGCTCCTCCCGCGGGGCCGGGGCGACCGCGGACACCCGCGGGACGGGCGGGACCGGCGGGTCGACCTCGACCGGCTCGTCCACCTCCACCCGCTCGGCGACTATCGGCTCACCCACCGTCCGGGCGGCCGACCGCTCCTCCTCGGCCTCCCACCCGCGCCCGAAGAGGTCGCCGGCCCGCGGCGCCGGCACCGGCTCCTCGGCCCCGTACGCCCCTGGCCCGGACGCGGCCGCCGGGGCCTCCTCCTCGACCTCGCGCAGCTTGGTCTCCAGGTACGCCAGCACCACGCCGACCTTGGTCACCTGGTCGCCGACCTTCTCGAAGACCTTCTCCGCCTCGTTGCGCGCCACGCCGACGGCCAGGTCCACCCCGGCCCGCCCGGCGGTGACCGCCTCCCCGGCGAGGGTCTGCAGGGTCTCCACCGACGGCGGGAACTGGCCGCCCAGCCTGCGCTCGACCCCGGCGACGTCGACCCCGGCCTTCTCCAGGATCGAGCTCGCCGTCCCGACGACCAGCTTGCCGACCTCCTCGACCACGCCGGCGGCGGTCTCCACCACTCCCCGAACCGTCCTCGGCAGCATCCGGGTGCCTCCCAATCGCCTCTGGGCGTCGCTCCGTCGCCCTCAGTACCCGGGCGCCGTTCCGGGCACCCCACCGACGACGCTACCGCCAAAACCCGCCTGAGGTACCGTGGCCCGCAGTCAGCACCGTAGCGACCGGGGGAGGGAGCCGGCCCGTGGCGAACGCCGAGGAGTGCCGGGAGGCGCTGGAGCAGCTCAGCCGGAACATGACGAAGTCCACCGGCGACGTCCGCAAGGCCGCGGCCCTCGACCGCTCGCTCAGCTGCCGGATCACCGACCTCGACCTGACCTTCACCGGGCGGCTGCGCGACGGCCGGATCCAGGACGTGGTGGTGGCCCCCGGCGCCCCGGCCGGGAAGGCGGAGATCCGGCTCACCATGAGCAGCGACGACCTGGTCGCGCTGGTCGGCGGGCGGCTCAACTTCGGCTCCGCGTGGGCGAGCGGCCGGGTCAGGCTGGAGGCGGGCTTCCGCGACCTGCTGCGGCTGCGCACCCTGCTCTGACCCCGGCCGCCGTACCCGCCGACCGCCGGACCGTCCTCAGAACCCCAGGTCGGCCAGCGCCTTCCGGCCGTCCACCGGCGCGCCGCCCGCGTCCAGCACCGTCCACGCGGCCGCGCACAGCGCCCGCAGGCCGTCCCAGCGGTCCCCGGCCCCGGACAGCCGCAGCACCCCGGCCTCGACGCCCGCGACCCAGCCGCCGCACCCGAAGCCGCCGTCCACCGGCGTCACCGCCCGGTGCGGGACGAGCAGTCCGCGCAGGTCCGCCGCCAGGTAGGTCGGCCGGTGCTCGACCGGGGCCGCCAGCAGCAGCTCCGGGGTGGTCACCCCGGTGAACACCAGCAGGCTGTCCACCCCGCCGTTGAACGCGCCCTCGATGTCGGTGTCCAGCCGGTCCCCGACCACCAGCGGCCGCTCCGCGCCAGTGCGCAGCACGGTCTCCCGGTGCATCGGCGGCAGCGGCTTGCCCGCCACCTCCGGCTCCACCCCGGTCGCCGCCCGCACGGCCGCCACCAGGGTGCCGTTGCCGGGCGCGATGCCGCGGGCCCTCGGCACTGTCAGGTCCAGGTTGGACGCCACCCAGGGCAGGCCGCTCTGCACCGCGTACGCGGCCTCCGCGAGGTCCGTCCACCCCACCGAGGGGTCGAAGCCCTGGACCACCGCGAGCGGCCCGTCGGCCAGCGAGCGGACCGCGACCAGCCCCAGCTCGGCCAGCGCCTCCTCCAGCCCGAGACCGCCCACGACCAGCACCTTCGAGCCGGCCGGCACCTTCTCGGCGACCAGCCGGGCGGCGGCCTGGGCCGAGTTGATCACGTCGGCCGGCTCGGCCGGGACGCCCAGCTCGGTCAGGTGCTCGGCGACCACCCGCGGCGGGCGGGAGGCGTTGTTGGTCACGTACGCGAGCCGCATCCCGGCCGTCCGGGCCGCGTCCAGGGCGTCCACCGCGTGCTCGATCGCGTGCGCGCCGGCGTAGACCACGCCGTCCAGGTCGAGCAGCGCGGTGTCGTACGCGTCGGTCAGCGGCCGCTCGCTGCCTCCGGGGGCGGTCCGTCGCACGGGGGTGGCCGTCTCGGTCATGGCTGCGCTACCTCATTCACTGCGTCGTCGTTCACTGCGTCGTCCGTGTCGCACGTCCTCGTGCGTCAGGGTGTCAGGGCGTCCGGTACGGCCTCCGGCCCGGCGCCTCGTACCGCGTCCGGCCGGGTCGCGGCGCCCACCGGTCAGGCGCCGCCGTCGGCACCGGCGGTGCCCGCCGTTCCGCCGGCCGGGCCCTCGGCGCCCGCCGGGGGCTCCACGTACCCGGGGGCTCCCGGCAGCAGCGGGCCGTACGCCCCGGCGCGGGCCGCCAGGGTCGCCCTGGTCTGCCGCAACGCCTGCCGGTAGTGGTCGGACTCCGGCCGCATCGCCACGGCCAGCGCCAGGTGCTCGGCGGAGGTCTCGAAGTCGCCCAGCCGGGCCGCCGAGACGCCCCATCCGAACTGAGCGTAGTCGTCCGCCGGATCGGCGAGCGCCACGGCACGGAAGTTCGCCAGCGCCGCCGCGTACGAGCCCGCGTCGAACTGGGCCCGCGCCAGCGCCTCCCGGATGCTGCGCGAGTGCGGCTCGGCCGCCACCGCCCGGGCGAGCAGCTGCTCGGCGGCCGCCGGATGCCCCTGCGCCAGCAGCTGGGCGCCCCGGCGGAACCAGTCGTAGACGTCCCCGGTGGGCTCCCCGGAGCGGCTCTGCCGCGGTACCCCGCCGACCGGCACCCCGCCGGTCTCCGTACCCGCCTCCGAGCCGCCCTCCGAACCGACCGGCACCGCACCGGCCGTCGAACCGTCGCCCGGCACGCGGCCCGGCACGCCGTCGGCCGGAGCGTCCCCGCGGGTGGCACCGACCGGCCCGCCCGACTCGGCCGGGCCGCCGCCGTCCACCCGTTCCTGCCCGTCGTCCATGCCGTACCTCGCCCTCGGTCGCACACCCGCCCCACAGATCGGCACGGGTATTCCGATCTCTCAACAACGCGTACCCGGTTACGATGCCCAGAATGAGCACACCCAGTGCAGAAGACGGAGTCGAGACTCCCGAGGGCGGCCCCGGCGATCCCGGGCACGTCGCCACCGCCGGCCTGTCCCTGTCCCCCTTCCGCGGCCTGCGCTACGTCCCCGACCGGGTCGGCACCCTGGCCGCCGTGACGTCCCCGCCGTACGACGTCGTGGACCCGGGCCGCCGGCTCGACCTGGAGACCGCCGACCCGCACAACGTGGTCCGGCTGATCCTGCCCAGGCCCGAGCCCGAGGACGCCGGCGACCGCCCCGACCGCGACACCCGCTACCGGCACGCCGCCCGGCTGCTGGCCGCCTGGCAGCGCGAGGGCGTCCTGGCCGCCGACCCCGAGCCCGCGATCTACGTCTACGAGCAGCGGCTCCCGGCCACCGCCGACTCCCCCGAGCTGCTCCAGCGCGGCCTGATCGGCGCCCTCGCGGTGAGCGGTCGGGAGGGCGGCGTGGTGCTCCCGCACGAGGACGTGATGCCCCGGCCGGTCGCCGACCGGGTCGGCCTGATGCGCACCACCCGGGCCAACCTGGAACCGCTGCTGCTCACCTACCGGGGCGGCGGCGGCGCCTCCGGCGTGATCGAGCGGACGGTCGAACGCGAGCCGCTGCTCTCCACCGCCACCAGCGACGGCACCCACCACCGCCTGTGGGCGGTCACCGCCCCGGCCGAGATCGCCGAGATCAGCCGCGACCTGGCCACCTGCCGGGCGCTGATCGCCGACGGCCACCACCGCTGGGAGATGTACCTCCGCCTCCAGCGCGAGCACCGCCACCTGCCGCGCAGCCCCTGGGACCGCGGCATGGTGCTCCTGGTGGACACCGCCCGCTACCCGCTGCGGGTCCGTGCCATCCACCGCGTGCTGTACCGGCTGCCGGTGGCCGAGGCGCTGGAGCGGCTCGGCGACCAGTGGAAGGTCAAGGAGGTCCCCGGGCCGCTGTCCGCCGCGCTCCAGGCCCTCGCCGAGCAGAAGCGGCACGGCGGCAACGGCTTCGTCCTGACCGGCGGCGACGGCGTCTACTGGCTGCTCGGCGAACCCGAGGAGTCCCTGCTCGACGCCACCGTGCCGCACGGCCGGCCCGAGGAGTGGCGCCACCTGGACGCCACCGTCCTGCACGCCACCCTGCTGGACCGCACCTGGCACGTCCCCGACGGCCCGGACGACATCGGCTACCTGCACACCGCCGTGGCCGCCGAACAGGAGGCCGCGCGCACCGGCGGCACCGCCGTCCTGCTGCACCCGGTCCGGGAGTCCGTGGTGCGACGGCTGGCCGAGCAGGGCGTCACCATGCCGCGCAAGTCCACCTCCTTCGGGCCGAAGCCGGCCACCGGGCTGGTGCTGCGCAACCTCGCGCTGGGCTGACACCGCGCGGGGCTGAGACCTCGGCCGGCCCGGACACGGGCCGGAACGCCGTGAGGCCCTGCCGTTCCCGGAGTTTCCCGGGGAACGGCAGGGCCTCACGGCGTTTGCCTGGGAGCTGCTCAGCTCTTGTCGGCGTCGGCGTCGGCCTTGGCGGCCTTCGACTCCTCGGCCTCGGCGGCCTCGGCCTGCTGGGCGCGCTCGGGGACGACGCCGTCGAAGTCGTCGTCGATCTCGAGGTCGTCCTCGTCGTAGAACTCCTCGACGTCCTCCTCGTCCTCGAAGATCACGCGGTCCTCGGAGTGGTCGCCGCCACCGCGCTTCTTCTGCACCGGGGCGTCCGTCGACTCGGCCTCGTCCTCGGCCAGCTCCGGGTCGAGCGTGTCGGTGAACTCCACGCCGTCGATCTCGGCCAGCCGCTCCGAGGCGTTGGTGGTGCCGTCGGTGTCGGCCTCGGCGGCCTTGGCGAACCAGTCACGGGCCTCGTCGGCCCGGCCGGCCGCGATCAGGGCCTCGGCGTAGGCGTACCGCAGACGCGCGGTCCACGGCTGCACGGAGTTGGAGGCCAGCTCCGGGCTCTGCAGCGTCACCACGGCGGCGTCGAACTGCTCCATGTCGGCGCGGGCACCGGCCGCCACCAGGCGCATCTCGACCTGGCCGGCCTTGTCCAGCTGCTTCACCTCGGGCTCGCCGGCCATCGCCAGCGCCCGCTCCGGACGGCCCAGACCGCGCTCGCAGTCGGCCATCACGGGCCACAGGTCCGCCCGGCCGGTCATCCGGCGGGCGGCGCGGAACTCGGTCAGCGCCTCGGAGTAGCGCTGCGTCATGTACGAGGCGAAACCGGCCGCCTCACGGACGGCCGCCACGCGGGAGGCCAGACGGAGCGCGATGCGCGAGTACTGGTAGGCCTCCTCCGCCTCGCCGTCGAGCAGGCGGGCCACCATCACCAGGTTGCGGGCGACGTCGTCCGCGAGGGTCTTGGGCAGGCTCTTGAGCTCCTGGCGCACGTCCGCGTCCAGCTCGTAGCCGGTGACGTCCTCCGGGATCGGCAGACGCTTGACGGGCTCGTAGTTGCCCCGGCGGTCGTCGTACTCCCGGCGGTCGCCGCCGCGCTCGTCCCGGTCACGGCGGTAGCCGCCACCCGACGGGCGGTCGTCACGGCGGAAGCCGCCGCGGTCGCCACCACGGTCATCGCGACGGAAGCCACCACGGTCGCCGCCGCGGTCATCGCGGTTGAAGCCACCCGAGGGGCGGTCGTCACGACGGAAGCCACCGCCGGCCGGACGGTCGCCACGGTCGCGGTTGAAACCGCCACCCGACGGACGGTCGTCACGACGCGGACGGTCGTCACGGTCGTCACGACGGAAACCGCTCGGGCGGTCGTCGCGGCGGAAACCACCGCGGTCGCCGCCGCGGTCATCGCGGTTGAAGCCGCCGGACGGGCGGTCGTCGCGGCGGAAGCCGCCACGGTCGCCGCCGCGGTCGTCACGGTTGAAGCCACCCGAGGGGCGGTCATCGCGGCGGAAGCCACCGCCGGCCGGACGGTCGCCGCGGTCGCGGTTGAAACCGCCACCGGAGGGACGGTCGTCACGACGGAAGCCGCCACGGTCGCCACCACGGTCATCGCGGTTGAAACCGCCGGAGGGGCGGTCGTCGCGGCGGAAGCCGCCACGGTCGCCGCCGCGGTCGTCACGGTTGAAGCCACCCGAGGGGCGGTCATCGCGGCGGAAGCCACCGCCGG
>NZ_JBIAXP010000055.1:0-1359 GCF_042896795.1 Kitasatospora sp. NPDC001261 | reverse complement strand
CGGCCGGACGGTCACCGCGGTCGCGGTTGAAACCGCCACCCGACGGACGGTCATCACGACGGAAACCGCCACGCTCGCCACCACGGTCATCGCGGTTGAAACCGCCGGAGGGGCGGTCGTCGCGACGCGGACGGTCGTCACGGTCGTCCCGACGGAAACCACCGGACGGGCGGTCGTCGCGGCGGAAGCCGCCACCGGAGGGACGGTCGTCGCGACGGAAACCGCCACCGGAGGGGCGGTCGTCACGGCGGAAGCCACCGCCGGCCGGACGGTCACCGCGGTCGCGGTTGAAACCGCCACCCGACGGACGGTCATCGCGGCGGAAGCCGCCACGGTCGCCGCCGCGGTCGTCACGGTTGAAGCCACCCGAGGGGCGGTCGTCACGGCGGAAGCCACCGCCGGCCGGACGGTCACCGCGGTCGCGGTTGAAACCGCCACCCGACGGACGGTCATCACGACGGAAACCGCCACGCTCGCCGCCACGGTCGTCACGGTTGAAACCGCCCGACGGACGGTCGCCGCGGTCGCGGTTGTACCCGCCGGTGGGGCGGTCGTCACGGCGGAAGCCGCCACGGTCGCCACCGCGGTCGTCGCGGTCGCGGCCGTACCCGCCGCCCGACGGACGGTCGTCACGACGCGGACGGTCGTCACGGTCGTCGCGACGGTAGCCGCCGGAGGGGCGGTCATCGCGGCGGAAGCCACCGCGGTCGCCGCCACGGTCGTTGGACCAGCCCCCGCGGGACCGGGGCTCGTAGCCTCGGCCGTCGTCCGATCGACGCTCGGGACGGTCCTGGGGCTGGTTCGACATCGTGGTGACTCCTTCTGCTGCTTCAGCTACACCGCGGGCGGAGCATGCGACTCCACCACCGCCACGCGGCTTCGACGCCGGCCTGCTGGCCCGCGTACCTTCTCCATTGTCCGACATGCCGGGACCCTCCGCGTCTGGGCGGAAGTCCCGCTTTTGCCGATCTTCTTCACGTTCGCAAAACACAAAAAGGCCGCGGCCCCAGCGAGTCGCTGGGGCCGCGGCCTTGAATAATTGTTCGGCGGCGTCCTACTCTCCCACAGGGTCCCCCCTGCAGTACCATCGGCGCTGTGAGGCTTAGCTTCCGGGTTCGGAATGTAACCGGGCGTTTCCCTCACGCTATGACCACCGAAACCCTATCGGGTATTCAGCGAAACACACTTTTCAGTTGATAAGTGTTTCCTTGTTCGCCGGTGATAACTGTTCGTTACCCGGGAACCACACAGTGAACGCGAGCGTCTGAGGACAAGCCCTCGGCCTATTAGTACCGGTCAACTCCACCCCTCACAGGGCTTCCATATCCGGCCTATCAACCCAGTCGTCTACTGGGAGCC
>NZ_JBIAXP010000054.1:0-16672 GCF_042896795.1 Kitasatospora sp. NPDC001261 | reverse complement strand
GGGATCTTCGCTGCGCTTGATCCTGCTCGCCCGCCCCTCGCTACGCTTCGGGGACGGGAAGGGGCCGCGCCGCCTTGGCGGCGACCGGCCCGCCGGCCCGGCGCCGAGGGCGCCGTGCTCGGCATCCGCGAGCGAGGAGAGGTGACCGACGTGCCAGCCCGAGGCGGCCGACTGACCAGCGCGGGCAAGCGCGACCACCGGCACACCGTGAACCTCTCCGACGCCGAGCACGCGCTCTGGTCGGAGGCGTTCGCCGCGTCCGGCCGCAAGGAGTTCGGCGCCTGGATCCGCGCCGCGGTGAACGAGGCGCTCGGCCGACCCGGGCTCGGCGAACAGCCGGCGGTGCCGGAGGTGAACCACCTGGTCTTCGGCCAGCTCGCCGCGATCGGCAACAACCTCAACCAGATCGCCTACCAGGCGAACGTCTCCGGCTCGGTGCCGCCGGAGCTGCACGAGCGCCTGGCTGCCGCGATCGAGGCGGTCGGCGACGCCGCGCTGGTGATCCGGGGCATGAAGCCGCTCGACCTGGAACCCGACGACGAGGACCAGGCGGAGCCGGAGGACCCGGACGAGTGATCGCCAAGATCACCAAGGGGAAGAAGGCCCGCCCCGCCCTGGCCTACGACTTCGGGCCCGGCCGCCGCGACGAACACGAGAACGCCCGGATCGTCGCCGGGTCGGTGCCCGGCACCTGGCGCCAGGTCGGCCGGCTGATGGACACCCACGCCAAGCAGCGCGGCCTCAAGCAGCCGGTCTGGCGGTGCAGCCTCTCGCTGCCGGACGAGGACGGCGTGCTCGCCGACACCCAGTTCGCCGCCATCGCCGAGGAGTACATCGCGCGGATGGGCTTCGGGTCCTGCCCGTGGGTCGCGGTCCGCCATGGGCAGGACCACATCCACCTGACCGTGGTGCGGATCGGCTGGGACGGCCGCACCGTGGACGACCACGCCGACTTCATCAAGTCGATGCCGATCGTGCGGTCGCTGGAGAAGAAGCACGGCCTGGTGGACGCCTCCGAGCGGTCGAACCGCAACGCGCCGCAGGTCAGCGGTCAGGAGCGCGCCGCCTCGCAGAAGCGCGGCGCCGCCGAGCCCGAGCGCGAGCGGATCCGCCGCGAGGTCTGGGCAGCGCGGGACGCCGCCGCAGGCCGGGGACGGCCGGCCTTCGAGGCCGAGCTGACCCGCCGCGGCATCGACTTCAAGGCCAACGAGGCCAGCACCGGCCGCATGAACGGGTACTCGTTCTCTGTCCCGGCCTGGCTGGACGGAGACGGCCAGCAGGTCTGGATCACCGCGTCGAAGACCGCCCGGGATCTCGCCTGGCAGAAGCTCAAGCCCGTGCTGGAGCCTCCGGCCGAAGCGCCGGCGCCCGCCGCCGAACCCGGCCGTACGGTGGAAGAGGAGCGTGCCGCGGACCCCGCCGTGCAGCTGCTCGGCACGATGCGCGAGCGCGCCGCCCGAGAGCAGGCCGAGGCCCTGGTCGACCAGATGCGCCGCCGCCCGTTCGGCCTGCTCGGCGACCAGGAGCTGAGGTCGAGCGTGGTCACCCTGACGAACACCCTGGACACCCGGCAGAGCGCGTCGGCCGCCGAGGCGGCGACGTCGATGCGCCTGGACGGGATCGCCTCCGGGGTGGCCACTGGCCCGGTCCGCCAGTCGCTGCTGCAGCGCCGCGCCGCGCTCGCCCAGGCGGTCGGCTACGAGACCGAGGCGACCGCCCACGCCACCGCCGCCGACGAGAAGCGCAAGGCCGCAGCCGCCGCCCGCAAGGTGGCCGACGAGGCGGCCAAGCGCGCCGCCCAGCGCTGGCGGTTGCCCTCCTCGAAGAGGACCGAGGAAGGCATGGCGAAGACCGCGCTCGAGTTCGCCGAGCGGGCCGAGCGGGAGGCCGAGCGCCTGGACCGCGAAGCGGCCCGGGTGCTGGCGGTGGCCGAGTCGGTCGTCCCGGCCGGCACCACCGGCACGACGTACGCCGCCGCGCTGGAGGCGCTGGACAAGGGGTGGAAGCGCGAGGAGGCAGCGGCCCGCGCCGAGGACATGCGGCTCGCCCGGCTGCGCCTGATCGACCACGCCCCAGCCGCCCAGGCCGCCCGGGTCGCCGTCGCCCAGGCCCGCCAGCAGCTCGACCAGGCGCTCGCCGAACAGCAGCTCCGCGCTGGCCTTCCGGCCGAGCAGGCCGCCGCCGAGCAGCGGGTGCGCGAGCAGATCGCCCAGGCCGCCCGCGCCCGCGCGGCCGGGGGCAAGAGCGCCACCACCTCGCCCAGGCGCACGCCGCCGAAGAAGGCCGGCCCCACCACCAGCAAGCAGCCGCCGCGCCCGCCGCAGGGCTACGACCCGCGCGACCGAGGCCGCGGCCGAGGCCGGTAGCCGGGCTGAGGCCAGGGGTACCAGGGCCGCTTGCCGCGCCCTGGACCCAGGCCCAGGTCGGCACTCCCCGGCGCGCTCAGCGTGCGACCGCCCGACCCGCCGTTCGCGCCGGGAAGCACCGCCCCCGAGCGCCCGGCCGACCGCCGCCGAACGCGGTCCGGACAGCAGAAAGGCCGCCCAGGTCGGCGGCCGTATCGTCACTCGGGAGTGACGATACCTTGGTCCTCCAGATGATCAAGGTTCCCTTTGGAGTTCCCTACGGAGTCCTCTTTGGAGTCTCCTACGGAGTTCCCTTTCGAGTTCCCTACGGAGTTCCCTTCGAAGGTCGGCGACGTCGGCGCGGACAAGGGGTCTGACCTGCGGGACAAGGGGTCGCTGGGACCGGTCTCGGGACGCCGACAACTTCCCTGTGGACCCTCTGCGGCGGCGATCCGGTCCAGGGCAGCCAGCACCTGGGCGCCGTCGGGCCACGCCGAAGGCCGGCGGTCCCGTGCTCAGAGCATCTGCAAGAGGTGTCTGATCGCCGCTCGGGTCGTGATGCATAGGAGTGGGTGCTCGGGGGTCGTGACCTTGATCATCTCGAAGTGTCTGAGGTGTGGTCGTTGTGGATCTTGAGTTCCTGGTCGTTGGTCTGGTGGTCCTTCGGCTCGGTGATGCAAGGGTGTGATGCCGGTGATCATGGTCGGCCGAAGGTAATGCACATGGTGTGGCGAGACGGGTGGTGCCGGTCGGCGGGGGCGGTCGTTGGGCAGGACATGAAGACGTGGTCGAGGTCGGTGGTCGAGGGCAGGGCGGTCGGCGGGTGCGGGCCGGTGCTGGTGCGGGGAGGGCCGGGTGGCGGGGGTCGGCGGTGACGGGGTCGGCGGCCTGGGTGGAGCCGGAGGGGACGGGGCGGCATCGGAGGCCGAGGGGTGAGCCTGCGCCGGAGGTTCCGCCAGCGCGGTACCAGCACCGCAAGCCGCGGCCGGAGGAGCTGCCGCCGCCGCCCGTGGTCGAGGTCCGGGTGCGGCCGGAGGAAGCCGAGGAGCGGGAGCCCGCGCCGGTCGTCTCGCTGCACGGCTACCGGCAGCGGCGCGGGCGCCGCCGGTAGGACAGCCCTCCCGGTACGTGAACTGGGTGACGTACGCCGAGCCCGGATCACGTACCAGTCAGCCCGGCCAGGCAGGATGGCGGGCATGAGCGACGAGGGCGAGCTGCTGCGCTGCATGTGGTGCCACGAGGAGTTCCGCCGGCCGAGCCCGATCGGCCGCACGCCGAGGTACTGCAAGCCCTCCCACCGGCAGCGCGCGAAGGAGGGCCGCAAGACGGACCGGGCGGTGTCGGCTGCCATCACCCGAGTGACGGCCGGGCCCGCCTCCATTTCGGCACGTCCCGAAACGAAGGGCGGTCGGAAGGGCGGCGCCGTGCCGGTCGCGGAGGAGCCATTGGCGCTGTGGTGATGAGCCGCCAGGCGCCGGCCTTTCGGTGCTCGACCGGCCATCGTCCTTGACCTCACGGGTCGGGGCCTGCGGGTCTCCCCCGGTGGACGGCTCGCGGTGGGTTGCCGCGTCCGGCCGGGGTCGAGCGGCTCGTCCGCCCCCTGGGCGGGCGACCCGGCCGGGAAGTTTCGGCCGCGGAGCTTGCGGAGCGGGTGAAAGTTCCTGGCCGGGCTTGGCCGAGCGGCCCCGGCCGGACGTGGCAGGGTTCGGAGGCGTCTGCCGGGGGAGACCCGCAGTGCTCTGGCCCGCACCACCCACCGGGGGTCAGGTCCAAGATCAACTGGGGCACCCTCCCTCGGGCGGATGGCCCGCCGGAGGCATCTCGGTGACGCGAGCCGGAGCACCCTCCGGCGGCAGGAACGGCGAAGGCCCGGCACCACCTGGTGCCGGGCCTTCGTGCTGGTCGGTCGGGGTCGGTCAGCCGGAGCGTGGCTTGTACGGGCGGACGGGTAGGCCCGCGGACTTGAGCCAGGCGTACAGCGTCTTCGGCGAGACCTCGCACAGCTCGCGGACGCGGGTGCGGACGTTGCCGGCCTTCACCGCCTTCACCGCCGCCGCCTTCACCTTCTCGTCCCACTCGGCGACGACCTTGTTGCGGTCGTGGACGACCTGCGCGAGCGCCTTGAGCGCGGCGGCCTGCTGCTCTTCCGGGATCTCAACCATGACCAGAGGATACGGCAAAGAACTCAGATGCAGAAGTGTTGTTCCCGGGGGAACTTTGCTGTAGCGTCTTCCTCAGCAAGACGGCCCCGGGTCGGTGGTTGCACACCGGCCCAGGGCCTTGACCAGCCCGTTCCTTGACTTCACCAAGGGAGGCCGATCCGCCATGGATCGTACCGTCACGGGGGCCCAGTCCCCCGACCAGTCCCGGCAGGCGCTCGCCGCCATCGCCGCCCAGGGCCAGGCCGCCGCCGAGGCCGCCGGCCAGGCCGCGACCCAGCTCGCCGAGGCCAGCCGCCAGCTCACCGCGCTGTCCGAGCAGATCACCCGCCAGCTCGGCGAGACGGGCGGTGCGCTGTGAACTACCGCATCGAGAAGCGCCAGGTCCAGGCGGTGCACGCCAACGGCACGCCGATCACCCGCACCGAGGAGGTCCGGGTGCCGGTCCTGCCGAAGGACTGGGACCAGATCGCCATCCGGGCTGTGGTCACCCTGGTGCTCGCGCTGACCCTGGTGTCCGTCACCTGGTCCACCGTCAGCATCGGCTCGCTGCTCAAGGGCGGGGTCGGCTACGCCGCCGCCAGCATCTTCGACATCGCGTGGGCCGTCTGCCTGATCTTGGAGTGGATGGCCCGCTACGAACCGCGCAAGCGGGCCTTCCCCCGCTCGCTCGGCTGGGGCCTGCTGGTGGCGACCATGCTGTCGATCGGCGCGCACGGCGTGCTGATGATGCACAGCTGGGCCGCCGCGGTCATCGGCGCCGGGGTCAGCCTGTTCGCCAAGGTGCTCTGGCTCGGGGTGCTCCAGCACATCGACCGAGAGCTGTCCGCCGACGACCAGGCCCTGGTGGCTGCCGAGAAGAGCCGGGCCTACACCGCGCTGGCCCTGGCCTCCACCCGCCGCCAGGTCCGCAAGGTCGAGCAGTACGCCGCCGCCGAGCTGCTGGCGATGGAGAACGCCGGGTTCACCGTCCCGCCGGCGGTCGAGCTGGTGGACGTCGAGCCGGAGCCGGTCCGCACCCCGCAGACCCTGGGCCGTGCGGCCGAGGCGATCCGCACCGACTCCGAGCACGGCACCCAGGCCGCCCCGGAGACCGTCGCCGCGCTGGAGGCCGCCCGCGCCGATGGCTGGTCGGTCCAGGAGGTCTGGCAGGCCGCGATGGCCGGTCGGGTGCCATCCGGATATCCGGATGCGGCCGTATCCGGGCAGGTCAGCCGCCCGCAGGCCGACCAGCTCCGTCCGCAGCAGCCCGAGCGGGTGCCCGAGCAGGGAAACGGTCGGCTCAGCCTGGCCACCGCCGTACAGGTCCTGATGAACGGCGGGGTCACCGACCGCGCCCAGTTGGAGCTGCTGCTCCCCTCGCTGGTCGGAGGCCCGTTCAAGCCGGAGTCGCTCGACCGCGAGATGCGCAAACACCGCACCTGACAGGCCCCGGTCAGCTCAAGCTGATCACCGAAGACCGGCGGGGCGGGCGTCCGTCCGCCCCGCGCACCGCCAACCGCTCCCAGGGGGACCCCCGTTGGACGCCACGACCGAAGCCGCCATCCGCGCGTTCCTGCGCCTGCACAGCACCACCGAGGCGGTCTTCGCCGACCCGAACCACCCCGGCGCCGAGACCAGCCTCCAGGCCGCCGCGACCGAGGCCAACCAGTTGATGCGAGAGGCCGGCCTGCTCGGCCAGCCCGAGCACGTCATCTACGGCCTGGTCCGCGAGCTGGTCCCCACGTGGAAGCCCGCGACCAACCCGGACCGCCAGCTCTCCGCGCTGCTCATCCCGACCGGCCCGCTCGACCGCGCCCCGTCCGACCCGCGCTTCCGCCACACCGGCCAGCTCACCACCGGCCGGGACCGCCAGCTCATCCTGCGCGCGGTGCTCAGCCAGGCCGGAGTCCAGCTCGGCGACCACGACGAGCGTGTGCTGACCGCCCTGGCCGAAGAGTTCGAGTGGGGCACCTTCGCCACCGTGGCGAGCTGGATCCAGCGGGCCGCGGAATCCACTTCCCGCTGACACACCGCACAGCAACAATCACACCCTGCGCACCACGGCCCCGGCGGGCTCGGTTCAAGGCTTCGCCCGCCGGGACCTGACCTCCCGTCAGATCCAAGGAGGCACGGACAGCATGAACGCCGCTCCCCAGACGCCACAACCGGGCTTGACCAGCACCGACCAGAACCAGCCGGAGGACGACTCGATCTACGTCCCGGCTCTCCCGCCCGAGCCGGAGGAGGAGACCACCTCCACCCCGGCCGCCAAGGCCCCCGTGGCCAAGTCGCCCACCCGGGGCGGCATCCCGGCCGTGCCCGCGCTGACCATCGGCACCGGCTCGGCGGTCACCGCCGTGTCGTCGGCCGGGCTGGCCACCGGCCCCGCCGGAGCCATCGTCACCGCCGCTGTGCTGGCCACCGCCGCCACCGTGGCGGCCGTCGCCCGCGCCCCCCGCTCCCGCGCCGCCGGCCGAGGCGGAGGCCAGCGGGGCGGCCGGGTCCAGACGGCCCGCCGGGACGCGGCGAACCGCGCCGGGTCCGGGCAGACCGCCGGACACCGCAGCACCGGCCTGCTGACGCCCCGCCACGGCTCGATCGGCCGCCAGGGCGGCTCTCCGGCAGGGTCCCCGCTCTCGCTGCGCAAGGGCGCCGTCCCGGCCGCCCGGACCGCCAGCACGGCGGCCACCCGCACCGGCGGCCTCACGGCCGCAGGGACCCGGGCCGGGCTCGGCGCGGCCCGCCAGCACGCCCAGGCGGTCCGCCAGGCCCGCGCCGAGGCCGCCGCCCAGCCCCGGCGCCAGCAGCGCACCGAGCAGACCGCCGCCCGCCGCCAGGTCGCCGACGCCCGCCGCGAGGCGAAGCGCGAGGCCAAGGCCCGCCGCCAGGCCGCCGAGGCCCGCCCGACCCGGGGCGCCCACGCCGCCGGGCGGGTCAGCACCGCCGGCACCCCGGCGCGCGGCCGGATCGGCGACCGGCTGGAACGCCGCCGCCAGGGCCGCCGCCTGGTCCAGGACGCCAAGGCCCAGGGCCGGGTGGACCGGCGGGTGGCGGGCATCCGGGAGAAGGCCCGGATCCGCCAGGCCCAGGCCCAGGCCCGTGCCCGGGAGAAGGCCCGCTCCAAGGCCCTGCGCCGCTCCGCCGCCCGCTTCCACGGGCGCCGGGCGCTCGCCGCCCTGGCCGCCGCGCCGCTCGGCCTGCTGTCGATGTTGCTGTCCTGGCCGATGCGCAAGCTCGGCCTGGCCTCGCCGCAGTGGGGCCGGCGGGTCTACCGCCGCCTGATCGGCGCCGCGCTGACCGCCCGCCAGCAGCGCGACCAGCAGATCCACCAGGACGCCGACCAGACCGCCGCCCAGGACCAGCAGCAGCCGGCCGCCCAGGCCGACGAGGACACCGTTGAGCTGCGCAAGCTCGACCGCGTCTCCGACGCACCCCAGATCGACACCGACACCACCGCCCCGGCGGCCGACGCCGCCAGCATCTACCAGGGAGACCTCATGGGCCTGTTCGACTTCCGTGGCGCGGCCGAGGACATGCACACCCAGGCCCAGCAGGGCGAGATCAGCGGCATGCTCGCCGTCCTGCGCTCCATCGAGACGATGCCCGACGCCATCACCTACATCGCCAACACCTTCGGCGTGGTCGCCGAGCGGCTCTCCCCCGAGGAGGCCCCGCTCGACCCGGCCGTGACCGACTCCCTGATGGAGGTCTACGGCCTGCTGGTGAAGGCGGCCGACGCCGCCGCCGAGGTCGCCGAGGTCTTCAAGAAGAAGCACGAGCCGGAGATCCAGCGGCTGGAGGACCCGCGCACCGCCGAGGAGCTGTGGGACGTCAGCCGCAACAACGACGTCGAAGAGGACGTCTGACCGTCCGCCACCCGCGCCGGGGCCTCGCCGAGGCCCCGGCTCCAACCCCGAGAGGAGAGGCCAGCATGACCAGCACCGCGCCTGAGCAGACCATCACCATGCAGAAGGAGACCAAGGAGCCCAAGGCCCCGGCCAAGCCGCGCCCCGGCCGGATCCCGGTGGACTGGGTGGCCGGCCACGGCCCGGTCAGCGCCCCGCTGGCCATGGCCACCACCGCCACCGCCGTCGCCAGCCTCGGGTCCTGGACCGGCCTGCCCGCCGCCCTGCCCCTGGCTGTCGGCGCGGTCGGCGCCATCGCCCACGGCGGTGTCCAGGGCCTGCGCCAGCGGCTGTCCCGGCCGACCATCGTCACCCGGGCCACCGCCTGGCTGCTGGCGTCGGGGTGGACCAGCGCCGTGATCGCCACCGACCCCACCACCTGGTCCCCGACCGGCTGGTGGGTCGCGGCCGGCACCCTGGCCGCCGCCACCATCGGGGTCGGCAGCGGGCTGCACCACGCCGAGGTCCAGGAGGAGGCCGCCGAAGAGGAGCGGCTGTCCCGCGAGGCCGAGGCCGCGGCGAAGGAGCTGGAGACCGCGGACCGCGAGTTGGCCAAGGGCTGGATGGCGCTGATCCGCCACGTCACCCGCCAGCAGGGCATCCGCTGGACCGGCGGGTTCGAGCGCCGCCCGGACGGCTCCGGCTTCGGCATCGAGGTCGAGCTGCCGCTCGGCTACACCCTGGCCAGCCTCCAGGGCCACTCGTCCACCCTCGCCCAAGCCGCCCGCTTGCCGGTCGGCTGCCTGGTCCGGGTCACCGGCGCCGGGGTCCAGGGCCACGCCATCCTCGACATCGACCTGCGCGACACCAGCGCCGAGGTGCAGACCTACCCGCAGGACTACTCGCCGCTGTCGGTGCTCACCGGCATCCCGTGGGGCCTGAGCCGGGTCGGAGAGCTGGTCTACGTCTACCTGCGCGAGGCGTGCGGCCTGATCCTCGGTCCGCCCGGATCGGGCAAGACCACCCTGCTCGACGCCGTGCTCGCGGGCATGCTCCGCTGCGTCGACGTCGTCGTGTGGGGCATCGACCTGGGCAAGCGCGGCGGCGCCTTCCTGGACTGGCTCCAGACGTTCACCAGCGGCGAGTCCACCCGCCCCGCGATCGACTGGGTGGCCGGCACCCCGCAGGAGGCCGAGCTGATGCTCGCCGCCGCCGAGGCGATCTCCGACGCCCGCATCCCCGCGTACCGCCACCTGGCCATCCAGCAGGACCTGCGCGGCCTGCTGCCGGTCAGCGCCCAACTCCCCGAGATCATCATCGTGGTGGACGAGGGCGTGGAGGCCCTGGCCAGCACCAGCCGCGACCCGCTGATGGTCAGCATCCGCGAGCGGATCAAGCGGATCATGCGGACCGACCGCGAGGCGGGCGTGCGCACGATCCTCACCGCCACGGACGGCAACCTCGCCAGCATCGGCGACACCGTGATCAAGAAGCACGCCTCCGTGCGCGCCGCCCTCACCGCGACCGACCAGGATGGTGCCGGGGTGAGCAAGCTCTTCGGCACCGTCCGGGGCCTGGACCCGCGCCAGCTCCGAGCCAAGGGCTCCGGCGTCATCGGCGCCGGCGGCGAAGGCGGGTTCGCCCCGCAGCCGTTCCGCACCTGGAAGACCAGCCCGAGCTTCGCCCGCGAGGTCTGCCTGGCCACCGACCGGATCCGCCCGCGCCTGGACCAGGTCTCCGTCCAGGCCGCCGGAGCCGCGTACGCCTCGCGCTGGAGCGCCGAGCGGACCCCGTGGCTCGCCGAGCAGACCGGCGGGTCCACCCCGGCCGGGACGGCCGCCGGGTCGGCGCCGACCGCCGGCGGTTCCGTCCGCCAGGCGCCGAAGCTGTTCTCCCGCCCGGCCGGGACCGCCGGGGTCACCCCGGAGGAGCGGACCGAGATGGAGCGGGAGATGGAGCTCTTCCTCAAGAGCCTGGACCCGCCGACCGCGCCGACCGACAGCACCGGCGAGGACGGCAAGCCGGTCCTGCGACGGAGCCTCAACCTCCACAGCCGCGGCGGCCAGCAGGCGCCCCGGCCGGAGCCCGCCGCCGCCGATGCCGACTGGTTCGCCGCCGCCCTGGCGGTGCTCGCCGCCGCCGGGCCGGACACCTGGCTGTCCACCTCGCAGGTGCTGGAGCGGCTGCCGAAGGACGTCGCGGTGACCCGCCCCGCGCTCTCCGGCGCACTCGCCAAGGCCGCCCGCGAAGGCCGGATCCGCACCCGCGGAGCCGGTGGGCACACCGCCTACAGCATCAACGCAGCGTGATCGTTGTTGTTGTCGCCCCCGGGAAGGGACACCCCTTTCCCGGGGGCGCGGGACTGTCAACCAGCAAGAACAGCCAGAACAACAACGACGACAACAACAACGACGACAACCAAGAGTGACGAACCACCAGTGCCCGGGTCGGCCGCCGCCGACCCGGGCACCGCGCTGTCCGGGGCCGGACGCGGCCCCTTCGTTCGTTCCCTTGGGAATGATAGTTGTTCCCTGGGGTACTTTTCGGGTAGCGTGTGCAGCACCGCAGAAGCGGTCCAACCGGAGGGGAGAGCCACCCATGTGGCAGAGCATCATCACGATCGTCGGCACGCTGGCCGGAGCCGTCACGGCAGGGCTGATCCAGCAGCGCGCCACCCGCGCCGACCGCACCGCCGGCCTCGCCGAGGCCCGCCGCGCCGAGCGGGTCCAGGCCGTCACCGCGCTCGCGGTCGCGCTCGCCGACCATCGCCGGGCGATGGTCCTGCGCGAGGAGATCCGGCTCAACGAGGGCGCCGACTCCCCGGCCTACAAGGCCGCCCGGACCCAGAGCCACGAGACCCGGGCGGCCGTCACCGCCCCGCACGCCACTCTCGCCATCCTCGTGCCCGAGCTGGCCGCCACCGCCCAGGCCGCCGTCACCGCCGCCTACGCGATCCGGGGAGCCCAGCACGAGGGCTTCCTGGAGGTCGCCCGCGCCGAGGCGGTCCGCACCGCCGACGAGCTGATCGCCGCCGCCGCCCGCATCACCCGCTGACCACCGAGACCACGAAGGAGACCACTGTGTTCGCCACCGTCTTCCTGCTCCTGCTCACCTGCCACTGGCTCGCGGACTACCCCGGCCAGACGGACCGCCAGGCCAGCCGCAAGGCCGGGTGGACCGACGAGAACGGCCACCACCACCACGGCTGGTACGAGAACCTCGTGCACGCGGCCACCCACGTCGGCATCACCGCCGTGGTGCTGCTGCTGGCCGGGTGGCTCGCGCTCGGCCAGCACCCCAGCGCGGTCGGCCTGGCGGCCGGCCTTGCCTGGGTCGGCATCAGCCACAGCCTGATCGACCGCCGCCGAGGCGTCCGCTGGTGGATGGAGAACACCGGCCAGCAGGACTTCCTCGCCCACGGCGGCGCCGCCCACGTCGACCAGGCCGCACACGTCGGGCTCGGCCTGCTGCCCGCCGCGCTGCTGATCGCCCTGCTGTAGCAGGCGACTTCACCACAAACCCGCCCGAACTGCCGGGCCCAACCGAGAGGATCAGCACCATGACCGACAACAAGACGCCGTACGCCGCCGCCCGCACGGCCGCCGAGGCGATCCGCCAGCTCAACCACGACACCCTGAACGTCAGCGAGATGACCGCGCCCGAGATCAGCAGCGCGGTCCGGTCCCTGGCCGAGATGATCGACCGGCTCCCGCAGACCTTCGAGCAGCTCGCCCACCACCTGGAGAAGCAGCAGAAGGCCGGCGCCGTACGGATGGAGGACGGCCGCGACCCGGCCGAGCCCGTGGGCAAGGTGCTCACCGCGCTCCGCGAGGCCGTGGCGATCACCGAGCCGCCGAACCGCAACGAGTGGGGCACCCCGGGCGGCCCGCTCAGCCTCGCCCTGGCCGAGGCCAGCGGCTGGCTGTTCAACATGGGCGCCGAGTTCGGCGACGAGGAGACCGAGGCGTGAGCCCCGACCCGCAGACCGGCCAGGGCTTCGAGGCGCCGGCCCCGGCCGAGGCGTACGCCAACGCCCCGGACCTCCTGGTCGAGGGCGCCCACCTCACCCGGCTCCAGATCCGGCTCACCACCGCCGGCAGCACCCTGCCGACCCAGCCGGTCCCCTACGGCACCACGGAGTGGCTGCGGCTGCGGCCCGAGCGGGAGTACCGCCTTCGGGTCGCCGCCCTCACCGACCGGCTCGCCCTCCAGACCGGATCCGCGGACGACGTCACCGAGGCCGCCCGCCGCGCGCACGAACTCCTCCAGCTCGACCGGCTGCTCGGCGGAGGGCTCGGCCCGATCGGCCCCGACTCCCCCGAGTGGGACCCCAGCGCCCGCCCGTACGTCCGCCAGGAGTACCCGGCCTGGCTCGGCCCGGTGCCGAACTTCGACGAGCGCACCGACGTCCCGAACCTCCCCGAGCCCTGCGACGCCTACGACTACGTCGGCGAGAACCACTGGTGCCGCCGCTGCGGCTGGGGCCTCAACGCCCACCCGGGCGAGGCGTACGAGGGTTTCACCGACGACACCGCGCCGTTCACCGCAGACGACGCCTTCGACCACGACCACCACCACCCGGAAGGAATCTGATGACCGCCACCGCGACCGAGACCGAGAACCCCTGGGGCAGCGAGCGGCCCTGGCTCACCGCCGACACCGTGGTGATCCGGCGCGACGAGGTCCTGCTGATCCAGCGCGCGGACGAGCCGCACAAGGGCAGTTGGGCCCTGCCGGGCGGCTACGTCGACAAGGGCGAGGCGTCCAGGAAGGGGGCTGCGCGCGAGCTGGAGGAGGAGGCCGGCATCGTGGCGGACCCGGCGGAGCTGGTCCAGGTGGGCGCCTACGACGCCCCCGACCGCGACCCGCGCGAGCGGGTGGTCACCATCGCCTACCTGCTGGAGGTGGCCTCCGGCGTGACGGCGGTGGCCGGGGACGACGCCGCCGCCGTCGCCTGGTGGCCGCTGGCCGAGCTGCCGCCGCTCGCGTTCGACCACGCCGAGATCCTGGCGGACGCGGTCCGCCTGCTGGCCACGAAGGAGAACTGACCCGGTGTCCAACACCCAGACGATCAACCAGAAGGCGCTCAACCCGCCGCGAGGCGAGTGCCGGCAGTGCTGGCTGCACGCCTACGCCAGCCGCCAGGCGCACGCCCACCTGGGGTGGCGGGAGGACTGCCCGGACTGCGTGGACCACATGAAGAACGGTCACCCGGCAGACATGATCGTGGTCTGACCAGTAGAAACACCGAGGGCCGGTCCCCGTGGACGGGGGACCGGCCCTTGATGGTCTTCCAGGTCACACCGAGAACTTCCGCGCGGTACGTCCCGTTGACCGCAGTAGTACGGCATGATCTCAACCAGCCTGAAAAGCAAGAGGACCGGGTGGTGGAACACCCGGCCTCTCTGTGGATCAGGTCCCTTAAAGAATTCGCTGGCCGCGAGTACACACGAGGACCCAACCCATTGATGCCCAGGGTAATGGGTAGTGCCGACATCGGCGCAACACCCACCCAAGAGATTTCGGCCACCGCGCCCGACGCGGCTCCCGCCCCTGCGGTCGAGCCCTCCGGCGACGCTGGCCGTTCGCGTACCAAGATCACGAAGGCTCGGAGCGAGGTGCCGACCGGCACCCCCGAGCCCTCCGTCCCGCCCGCCCGTGCGACGAAGCGCCCGCGCTGCGGGCTGTGCCACAAGCGGATCACCAACGCCAGCAGTGGCCGGACCAAGACCTGGTGCAGCGACGCCTGTCGGAAGCGGGCAAAGCGCATCATTTCGGGCGGCGACGTGTCCGGATTCGATTCGGACGTTTCCGCAGGTCAGACCGGCTTTTCGGGCCGCAACGGCGGCCAACTTGGTAATGGGTTGACAGAGTTTTCCCCGTCAGGGTCTGCCGGGCTCGGCGAGGACACGGCTGCGCGGGTGGCCGAAGCGGCGGCCCGCCGCAAGCCGGTGCCCCCGCCGGTCCGCCGCTGGCAGGGCCGGAAGGTGCTCAACCGCATCACCCAGCACGGCGCGTGCGCGGGCTGCGGGAAGCGGGTCCTGGACCCGGACAGCGGCGTGATCCACGCCCGGTCCACCAAGGGCTACGCCGTCACCCTCGGCCTGGTCCGCTGCGGGCGGATCTGGTTCTGCCCGGAGTGCAGCTCGGCGATCCGCCGAGGCCGGACCGAGGAGGTCAAGACCGGCGCGCTCCGCTGGCTCGCCAAGGGCGGCATCCTCGCCTTCGTCGTGCTGACCGCCCGCCACAACCACAACACCGCCCTGGCCCACCTCGCCGCGGCGATGTGGGGCGAGGCGATGACCGACGCGGACGGCGAGGCGGTCCGAGACCGCTCAGGCCGGGCCCGCCGAGCGCCCGGCGCGTACCAGCGCCTGCTCACCGACCCCGCGTTCTACGGGCGGAACGAGGCCACCCGGACCTGGACCCGCAAGGACGGCTCGATCGGCACGTCGGTCCGGCCGGCCACCCCGGGCATCCGCCACCGGATCGGCTACGTCGGCATGGTCCGGGCCTCCGAGGTCACGCGGAGCCAGAAGAACGGCTGGCACCCGCACATGAACCTCCTCGGGTTCCTGGGCGGCCAGCTCGACGGCACCCCGGCCAAGGGCAAGGTCGTCGGGCACTTCGAGCCCACCGAGGAAGCGCTGGAGGAGTGGGAGGACTGGCTGCGCGGCCTGTGGACCAGCGCCCTGCGCAAGGCCGACCCCAGCTTCGAGCCGTCCACCGACTGCCAGATCCCGGGCTGCAAGTGCAAGGGCAAGGGCCACGGCGTCACCGTCCACATCATCCGGTCCGCCGACGACAAGGCCCTGCTGGAGTACCTGACGAAGGTGCAGGACGGGAAGCCGCCGTCCGACTCGGTCAAGGGCGACCTGGACGCCGCCGGCGGCGCCGCGCTGGAGACCGCCAACGCCAGCAGCAAGACCGGCCGGGGCCGGAAGACCATGACGCCGTTCCAGATGCTCTACCGGCTCTGGGACATCGAGGTCGGCGGGCTCGACCCCCGCGAGGCCGAGGGCTACGGCACCGTCGAACAGTGCCGGGCCTGGTGGTGGGAGTACGAGCAGGCCCTGGCCGGACGCCGGGCGATCGAGTGGACCCGGGGCCTGCGCGGCCACGTGGACATGGTCGGCGACGACTCCGAGGAGTCCGACCTGCTGTACGTCTACGAGCCCGACAAGGCCCCGCTGACCGGCGGTGTCGTCATGACCCCCGACGCCCACGCCACGGTGGTCGGTGCCGACGCCGAGATGGACGTCAAGGAGATCATCGAGTCGGAGTGCTACGACTCCGTCGCGGACCTGGTCGCCGGGCTCGGCGGTCGCCGCAACCACGTCCGCATCGCCACCGCCGAGGAACTCGCCGAGGCCCAGGAGGCGCTGTACGCCCGCGTCCTGGCCCGCCGTGAGGAGCTGGAGCGGCAGGCCCGCATCGCCGAGTACGAGGCGGACCAGGCCGCGCTGGAGCGCGAGCGGCTGCTGGCCGGTCAACCTGCGTTGCCCCACCCCACCCACCCGCACGAGTGAGAGAGCGAGACCACCCCATGACCGAGCAGGAGATGCGACGGCTGCAACTGGCCTGGGACCAGGCCATCGACGCCGGGCTGATGGACGACGGCACCGACGTGAACTACCGGGTCACCCCGGACGGCTCGGTGCTCTCCGACGCGATCGGCCGCGACGGCCAGCTCCTGGTGGACGGGCGCGAGCTGACCGGCCAGTGGGCGGCCGAGCTTCGCCGGACGAAGCCGGTCTTCGCCGGGCTGATCGACAACTTCGAGCAGATCAGCAGCCGCTGGACCCGACTCTCGGACATGGGCGCGTGCGGCCACTCCCCCGTCCGCCCGGTCCGGCCCGGCGCGGCGTTCGGCCTGTGAGCGCCCGCCGCCCGCTCGGTCCCGGCTTCGACCGCGAGCGCCAGGCCGTCGCCGACGTCGCCCCCCACCGCTCCGGCCGGACCGCCGCCGAGCTGGCCGCGCTCGCCACGGATCCGCCGGCGGTCGAGCGCCCCGTCGCGCCGACCGGCCGCCGCCCGCTCGCCGTTCCCCCGGGGCGGACGCTGTGGGACCAGGCGCCGTCAGCCGGCTGACCCGGGTGGCCGCTCCCTCCGGCGCGAGCGCCGGAGCACGGGCCCAGGGGCCCGTGCGCGAGGGTGACCGACGCTCGGTCAGGAGCCGCTCGGGCCCTCCCGACCCAGGTCAGAGGGCATCTGGACGGCACGGCGGATGAGTCGGGAGCGAGCTAGGGATCTTCGCTGCGCTTGATCCTGCTCGCCCGCCCCTCGCTACGCTTCGGGGACGGGAAGGGGCCGCGCCGCCTTGGCGGCGACCGGCCCGCCG
>NZ_JBIAXP010000053.1:0-29050 GCF_042896795.1 Kitasatospora sp. NPDC001261 | reverse complement strand
CGACATCTCGAAGCATGGGGAACGGCCGCGTCGCATGCTCCCCGATCCCGGAGATCTCAGCAGGTCGAGTGACCCGCGAGGTTAAACAACAAGCTGAGAAACCCCGCGAGTACCGGATCACCCCCCGCTACCTCGCCAACGGGGATGCCAACGGCTCCCCGGCCATTCAGCGCCTCCTGGATGCCGGCTGGGCCCTCAGCAGGGACGAGCTTGCGAACACCTTCGTCACCGCGCCGGACCTGCGGGCCCGCCTGGCCTTCCTGCCCGAGGGCGAGGACTCGACGCTGTGGAAAATCAGCGCGGGGCCGGACGCCTTCGCCCCGCCGCAATGGCTGGTCACCTTCGACAACCGCACCCCGCCCGAGGTCGTCGAGGACTTCACCGCCGCGCTCGCCGCCGCCTACGCACAGGGCCCCGAGGCCTACCTGGGCGACGGCGGCCGAACCTCCGGAGCCGACACCACCCTCCGGCTCCTGGCCGACGGCTGGCGCCTGGACCCCGCCACCCCGTTCCTGAGCTACCAGTCGCCCGACCGCCTCATCCAGTTCCACCAGCGGGACGACCCGCTGCGGCACGAAGCCGAGATGGCCGGCGACACCGAGCGCTGGCTGTTCGAGGTCGGCCCGCCCCGAGGCGTCTGGTACGCCACCGCCTCCTCGCGCCTGCCCGAGCACCTGCTCCAGACCCTCACCACCGCCGTGACCGAACCCATCCCGGTCAATCGGTACATGCGGCGCGTCGATCTGGCGCACCTGCCAGCCGTCGCCACCGCGACGCCGACGGCGCCCAGCCCCCTTGAGGTGGCGCGCGTGCGGGCGGCCACCTCCCGCTCGCTCTCCGTCCCCCGCACCGCGCCGTCCGCGCTCGCCTACAGCACCACCACCCACCCTCCGGCACTCCCGGCCGCCTCGGCCGGACGCTCCCGTTGACCACCCGCACCCCGGAGGAACCCCGTGCCCGACGTCACCGCCCTGGAGCACGCCGACGCGATGATCGAGAAGGCCTGGGGCCGGCCGATCGCCGACCTGGAGAAGGCCGCGGTCCGCCGCCCCGTCGAGGACCCCCTGCTGCGCGCGGCCATGCACAGCCGCGGCTACCTCACTGTGGTCTCCAACTCCATTGCCGTGCACCAAGAACGGCTGCACGCCCTAACTCATCCTGGCCACATCCCCACCTTCTACGACCTCGACCGGATCACGGAATCGGCGAGTGCCCTGCGGACCGCCCACGCCGAGACCAGCACCGCCCTGCGGGCGATCTGCCATGTCGTCGATGCCCGCGAACTCGCCCTGCAGGACCAGAACGGTCCCGGCGCCGAGCGTGTGAAGGCCGCCACCGCGCGCAGCACGCACGCTCCCCGTCCGGTGAGTCTTCCTGTGGAACGGCCCGCCCCGCCGACCGCAGCCGCTTCAGCTGCCTCGGCCGCGAACCGGCGGTAGCGGACGGTCAGTTCACGTCCCGGTCGTGGTGGGCGCCCGGGTCGGCGGCGCCCACCACGCGGGCCAGCTCGTCCAGCGTCAGCTCCACACGCCGGCCGTCCGCCAGCCTGGCCTCGACCACCTCGGCCTGCGCCTGCTCGGCACGGCTCGCCGTGTTCACGGCCCACTGGCCGTCGGCGATCATGGCGATGTCGCCCCTCGTCCACGCCCGGCCCGCGCTGCGGATCTTGCGCTCCAGCGCCGCCATGTCACGACCTCTACTCGGCTCCAACGCCGCCCCCCTTCAGACCTGCGTACGGCCCCTCGCCGTAACCCCGTGTCAGCACCGAGCCCCGCCGATCCATTCCCGCCTCAGTTCGCCCACGGCAGACCGATCACCGCCGGAAACGACTACGAGCTTCGGTATATCGCATGTCAACGTACTCATGTCGCCGAAACCGCAGGTCAACAAAGGGATCCAGCCCCATGAACACGCCCGGCACCCTGCTGGCCGCCCCCGTCCGCCCCATTGCCGAGGAACGCAACTGGCTCTCCTCCGACCACTGTGCGGAGCCGGTCCTGTCCCTGCTCGGTGGACTCGGCTGGGCCACCGTGGACACCCCCGAGGCCAACGTGCACTGCACCAGCCCGGACGGGCGCGTCTACGTCGGCTGGCTACCCGAGGACCCCGGCGCCTGGCAGCGCGGCATCGTCTGGCGCGTACAGGTCCGACCCGACCACGCTGATGCCTGGACCCAGGAGTTCGGCCTCCGCACCCCCTCCGAGGCCGTCGCCGGATTCCTCGCCGCGCTCGTCGCCGGCCCGATCCACCGACCCAACATCCTTGAATGGAGCACCAATTGACCACACCCAGGCTCGACCACGCCATTGCCCACGGCACTCCCCGCAACCCACTCGGCCGCGCCGTGCAGGAGAGCAACATCGTCTGCAGCGACGGCTTCAGCCTCTCGGTACTCGCCCCTGACCCCGTCGACGCCTTCCTCTTGCCCGCCGAGACACTGGAGATCGGCTTCCCCACCCAGCGACCCGAACCGTGGAACGCCTGGCGCACCCACCTCGACGCGGGGTCCGAGGAGAACGACCCCACCGACTCCGTGTACCTGCACGTCCCCGTCGCCCTGGTCCGGGAGCTGATCGAGGCCCACGGCGGCGAAGCCCGGCTCCTTCCCCACCAGCGCTCCTGACCACCGGATTACCGCTTCGACGAAGGACGACACCCTGACGATCACCATCGACCTCACGCGCATCCCCGGCCCGGCCATCGCCGCGCTCGGCCTGGCCAACGCCTTCTCCGTCCCACCCGGGTCGGCCGCGTTCGTGCTCGGCCTCGCCCTCAGCTCAGGCGGCTTGCTGCTGGCCTTCGACGACATCCACGCGGACGGCCTGCGCCGGGACACGGTGATCGTCGCCCACCTCACCAAGAGGCCCGACGGCGCCCGCGTCGGCCAGATCGGCACCGCCCTCGGCCTACGCAACCGCGCGGTCGCCAGATCGCTCGACCGTCTGGCCACCGACGGCCTGGTGGTGCTCGACACCGAGGACGAACCGCTGGCCCTGCGGTCGTACCGCCTCGCCGACTGATCACCCGTGTCCCCGAAGGAGGCACCACGAGTACCCGCCACGTCGACTTCCACCCGGTGGTCGTCACCACCGCCACCGAGCATGGCGCGAGCCGCCGCATCCTCGCGAGCCCCCACCTGCGGATCGTCCGCGCCGACCAGGTCCGGCCCGGCGAGCTGATCGTCTCCGCCTTCCAACCCGCCGTGCCCGGCCGCCTTCCCCGGGCCAACTGCTTCGCCGCCGGCCCCTACCCGGCCAGCCCCGGGCCCTACCACCCGGTTTGCGGCTGCGGGGTCTGCGGCCTGCCGGAAGTCCAAGCCCCGAACGGCACCGTCGTCCTCACCACCGGCTACCCGTGGGACACCTGCGACCCGTGGCCCGCCGACGACCCCGTCCTCATCCGGCCTCGCCACCGCCTGCGCGCCCCCGCACCGATGCCCCGCCCCAACCTTCCGTGACCACCGCCGTCGCTGCGCCCGCTCACCACACCGCCCCTTCCTGGAGAACCGCCATGCCACAGCACCTCACCCTCGGCCACCTGCTCGCCCAACTCCAGCCCCTCGACCCGAACCTGCGGGTCCGCCTCGCCGTGAACCCCGACTGGCCCTTCGCCCACTACGTCGGCACGGACGTCGTCGTCCAGAACGGCATCGCCTACATCAGCGAGGACGGCCAGGAGGACTACCTCCCGTCTGACGTCCGCGACCAGCTCGCCTGGGCCTGACCCAAGCCGCCGACCGAAGGAGAGCCCTATCCCCACCGGCTACCATGCCCGCCTTCCCCGCCCGCTCGACCGCTTCGCCCTTCACCCCATGCCACCGTGGGCAAGCTGAGCACTCGTCCACAGCGTCCCCGCCCACACCGGCCACCCGATCAAGGTCCTCTGGATCCCGCACACCGCGCCCCAACTCCCCTTCGGCCGCATCCTCCTGCGCTGGGAACCCGCCCCCGAGGCCGGCTGGGACGTCACCGCCCGCCTCGGCCTCGCCACCACCGTGGTGCCCCTCGCCACCTGGCCCGCCGCCGGAGACGACTGGCCCCGCCTCGTCCGCCCCACCCTGCTCGAGGTCACCGGCCTGTGCTCCGCCCTCACCGTGGCAACCGCCGCACTCGAACTCGCCAACCGGCTCGTCGACTCCTGACCACCACCAACCAAGGCCGCCCCTGCGCCGATCCCGCAGGGGCGGCCTCGCCATACACCCACCCGCCCGCCGCTACGTACGCCCTTCACGGGAACAGCGAGGAAGGGACACCATCGTCGCCGCCGACCAGCCGCCCCAGGCCCCGTACCAGGTCCTGCTGCAGCTGCGCTGCATGCGAGCAGACGTTGGCGCGGCCCGACCTCGACCCGCGCGGTCGAGCCCCTGCCCATCTCCGCAAACCCGGGCTTGCGGGAAGCCTTCGACGGGTCCTCTGAGTGAGAGGTCTGGACGGGAACCCATTCGGCACTACCTGTGCGCCATCGCCTGGCACCAGTGACAGGCCGCGTACGCGACGCTCAGCAGCACCGGCGCCCCAGCCGCTCGGCCGCCACGGAGCCATCCGGATTTCAGGGCCAGCAATCGACGGGGTTGTCGGCGTACTGCAGCAGGTTCGGGAGGTGACATCGGCCGGGCGGTTCACCCTGTGGGCAGTGTCGCAGCACCGGCCGCAGGAGCCACGGAACCGGAACCGACTGGTGGGGTCGGTGCCAGCCGGTCGATCCGCGCGGTCCCGCCGCACGCACCGCGGCTACAAGGTCGAGCGGTGGAGCGTCCCCACACTCCCCTTATTGTGCAAGTGACAGTAACTGAAGTACCTTGTAGAACATGCAAGATGACGTGTGGTCACCACCTGCTGTGCTGCTGACGGTCGATCTCGTGATCCTGACGCTGCGGGAGAGTCGCCTGCACGTCCTCCTGGTGGAGCGAGGCGGAGATCCCTTCCGTGGCATGCTCGCCCTGCCCGGAGGATTCCTGAACCACGATGGTGAGGAGATCCTGGATGCCGCCCACCGCGAGCTGAGCGAGGAAACGGCCCTGGCCGCCGACTCCGTGCACCTTGAACAGCTGGCCGTGTACGGGGGCTCGGGCCGCGATCCGCGGGGCCGCGTCGTCTCCGTGGCCCACCTGGCGATCGCACCGGGGCTGCCCGACCCGGTCGCGGGAACGGATGCCACCGACGCCGCGTGGGTTCCCGCAGAAGCCGTCCTGTCCGGCGAGGTGGAGCTCGCCTTCGATCACCGTCGCATCACCACGGACGGGATCGAACACGCGCGCACCAAGCTCGAGTTCTCGGCGCTGGCCACCGCGTTCTGCAGGGAGAACTTCACCATCGCAGAGCTGCAGCAAGTGTACGAGGCCGTCTGGGGCACCGAGCTCGACACCCGCAACTTCTACCGGAAGGTCCAAGCCGCGAAGGGGTTCATCGTCCCTGCCGGCACTGATCGCAGAACCACGGGAGGACGGCCCGCACGGCTGTACCGGGCCGGCCCGAAGACCGTGCTGTTCCCACCGCTGATACGGCCCGCGCCATCCGCGACGGAAGAGCACACGAGAGGGGAAGAGGAATAGATGTCGAATGGCCCGGTGGTGATTCTCACTGCCCTCAATCTTGAGTACCAGGCTGTACGCCAGAGGCTGGCGGGTCCGCAGGTGCATCGCCATGAGCGTGGCACCCGGTTCGAGGTGGGAAGCGTGCAGGGCACGTCGTGCCGTGTCGCGCTCGGCCTGACGAGCAAGGGGAACCACTCCGCCGCAGTGATCGCCGAACGCGCGATCCAGGAGTTCTCGCCGGTGGCCGTGCTGTTCGTCGGGGTCGCCGGCGCCCTGTGGGACACCACCAGGCTGGGCGACGTGGTGATGGCGTCGCACGTGTACGCCTACCACGGCGGGACCAGCGAGGACGACGGGCTCAAGGCCCGCCCCCGGGTGTGGGAAGCACCGCACGGCATCAGCCAGCTCGCCTCGCACCTGGCCCGCTTGAACGACTGGGCGGGCCCCGAGGCCGGTCACGAGGACGCACCGCAGGTCCGCTTCGGGGCGGTCGCCGCCGGCGAGGTCGTCCAGAACTCGAGGATCTCGGCCGAGGCCAAGTGGATCCGGCAGCACTACAACGACGCACTCGCCATCGAGATGGAGGCGGCCGGTGTGGCACAGGCCGGCCATCTCAGCGGGGCACCGGTGGCCATCATCCGGGGGATCAGTGACCGGGCGGACGGCACGAAGAACAGTGCGGAGGACCGCAACTGGCAGCCGCGGGCCGCGGCGAACGCGGCGGCTTTCGCCACCCGGCTGGCGGTGGAACTGGTAGGGGAACTGGAGGAGAACGCGATGCCCCGGGACGACAGGGTTCGTTCGGCCGACAGGCTCGGCCGACATGTCAGCAACACCGCCCACAACAGCACCGTCGGCATCATGGCCGGCTCGGTCACGGGCAGCAGCGTCCACATGGACACGGCCCCGAAGGCGTCCGGACCGACGGACCTGGTCGCGGAACTGAGCAGCTTCCGTGAGCAGTTGGGGCGCCACCGCATCGAGGGCGCACTCGACGAGGACACCTACCGGGAGGCCCTGGCCGATCTGGACTCCGCCCTCCGGTCGGCTGGGGGAAACATCCCCGAATCGTCGAAGCGGACGGCCATGACACTCAAGCGGCTGCGCGGGCTGATGGCGGAGTGCCCGGCGCTGGTGGCCCGGCTGGCCCCTCTGGTCGCCGCGGCCGGTGACCTGTCATGAACCACGGCAACGACGCCGCGTACAGCTCGGCCGCGTACGACTCCACGGTCGGAATCCAGGCCGAGACCGTGCACAACTCCAACGTCTACTTCGTCCATCCGGACGCCTCACCGCAGGAGAAGTACCGGCTGGGCGTGCGGTTCCTGGAGGACGGCGTCCTCAGCCGCGCCCGCGAAATGATCACCGATGCGATGGCCCACGGGTACGACGGCGCGGAGGTGCGTTTCCACTGGGTGCTCGCGGTACTCAGCGGACGCACCTACCAGGACCTCACCGCTGAAGATGTCCACCGGCTGCACTACACCTCCGGGCTCGTACGGATCTACGCCGAGGGCGAGTGGAAGGAAGCCCTGCGTGTCACTCTCGACCTGCTGGCAGTGCTCAGCACCGCGAGCGGCGAGACCGGAACCGTGCTGAAGCAGTTGCATGACCTGCCGCTCCGCCAACGCGAGGCGATCCTCCGCCACCTCGACCTCATGCTCACCGGAGGGCTGAAGGACGACCTGTGGGCGGAGACCTGCGAACGGGCCGGGGCGGAACGCTACGGCAACGACCGGGTCCGGCGGGTCTGGGCCTACTTCGCGCCCGCCCCCATCGGGGCGCGGGCCGTTCCGCCCCGCCCGAGCACTGCGGCCGCCGCCCGGGCGGCCCTCCCGGTGCGGGCCTCCCTGTTCGCCTTCAGCAGCGCGCTCCTCTGGGCCCTGGCACTGATCGCGGATCCGGCCTGGGCTGCCGCCGAGTTGCTGGTGGCGCTCGGCGCAGGCCTGACCGCGGCCCGCTGCGGCCTCCGGTGGTGGGGGCGGGAACTCCGGTCGGACCTCACGGCCGGGGCCCGCGTCCCCCACCCGCGAGATCCCGCACCCACCGAAGGCAGATTCACCAACAGCGTCCGCCATTCGTTCGATCATTACTTCAGCGTTCGCACGCCCTACGGGTTCACCCCGGACGCCTGGCTCGCCCACACCGTTCAGATCCGCGGCAGCCTCGCCGCCGAGATCGCGGACCTCTACCGGGAGAGCCGGATCAGTGTGGAGCGGGTCGCCTGGTTGATCCGCTACCTCGCCGAGGACGCCCGGAACCGCCACAACAACGGCACCCTGTTCGATCGTCACCGCCAGGACCCGACTCCGGCCGGGACGAAGGCCCTGACCGTGGTGGCCCTCGCCGTTCTCGGCGCCGCGGCTCTGGCCGCATCCGGCACGGCGATCTCGGGTGCCGCCTCGCCGCGACCGCTGTGGGCGTTCCTGGCCGTGCTCGGTGCGGCCTGGTCCGGGCATGCGGCAGCTTTCCGGTGGCTGGAGATCCGACGTGAAGAGCACCGACTGGCCCGGGAGACCCAGGAGTACCACGAGCAGCTGACCGCACGACAGATCGCCCACCAGCGCTGGAAGGAATTCCTGGACGTCATGCGCCCTACCGAGCTGGAAATGGAGACCTGGCTCACCTGCGACAAGACGTCGTTCGTCGATGAGGCGCTCCGGTACCACCGGCTCACCTGGCGTGACCTGATCACCCACACGATCCTGGTGGCCCCGGCTCCTTCCTGCAAACGGGGCCGGGTCCGGGGCGGCTCCTGGCGGTACTCGCGCTACGTCTTCCGTCTGTTCCTGTTCACCCAGGACGGCGTCCGCGAGGTCAGCTCCGAGTTCAAATTCTCCGACGCGACGCGCAAGAACGAGCAGCGGAGCAACTACCGGTTCGATGCGCTGTCCTCCGTGCAGGTGACGGAGAACGCCGACATCGGCTACGACCTGGAGCTCGTCCTCACCAACGGTCCGACCAGGAAGATCCGCGTCAAGGACACCGACGCCCATCAACTGGCGCCGGACGAGAACGCTCAGGAGATCTCCGAGATCAACCTCAGCGCGGCCGGCTCCACCCACGCCTTCCGCATCCTGGAGGGGGTAGCGGCGGACGGGAAGGGCTGGATCGAACGGCACGGCCACGACAACCTGACGCCCTTCCAAATCGTCGGCTGATCCCCAACTCGATCTTGGGAGTTCCCGTGACCTCCACAGACGATGTCACCGAGAGCAAGATCCTGCTGGCCGAGTACGACTGCCTCAAGGAGGAGCAGAAGACCCGTATCGGGTTCCGCGACAACCTGCTCTACTTCACGCTCGCCGCAGCCACCGCAGTCGTGGCGGTCACCGTCCAGAGCGGACAGTCCCGGCTGCTGCTCTTCGTCCCCGCGATCTGCCTGATCCTGGGCTGGACCTACCTGGTCAACGACGAGAAGATCTCGGCGATCGGCTGCTACGTCCGCGACCGACTGGGACCGCGCCTGGGGGAACTCGCCTCCGCCCACAGCACGGTGTTCGACTGGGAGGTCTACCACCGCAACGTCGCGGGCCGCACCGTGCGCAAACGGCTTCAGACCGCAGTGGACCTGTTCACCTACCTGGTCCTGCCCATGGTCTGCACGACCGCGTTCTGGCGCTCTCACACCGCCCAGCCCCTGCTCGTGCTCGCTTCTCTCGTGCAGACGCTCGCCCTGGCCGTACTGGGCTGGCAGTTCCTGCGTCGTAAGGAGCAGTAGTACCAGCCCCGCCGGACCCGCTCCACACACGTACGGTGCCTCCGGTGCGTGGAAGCGCGGGCAGGGCTCCGCTCTATGGTCAGCAGGCGTCCGGCTAGGGTCGGGAGAATTCGTCCAGGTCGAGGGTGCAGGTGCGTCCGTCGGCCAGCTCGATGGGCAGCTTGCCCGAGCAACGTGCCCCACTCGCGCGGGTACCGCCAGAGGCCACGGTGGCCGCCTCCTGCCCTGGTTCAGCAGTACCGGCCGCCGGAGACGAACCACCTCCCAGCAGGCACCGAGAGAGTGTCACGTGCTGCTCCGGCACCCCCTCGGGCGAGGCGGCCAGCTTGTCTTCAACCCGGCCTCTGCCCCCTGTCCCAGCCGCTGACCACGTGCATAGGTAGCGCTACTCTCCGCTCCCCGGTCCTACCGTTTTCGAGTCGGCCGACTCGAAAACGGTAGACCAACGGCCTGTGCCGGTCATGCTGAATGTTGCATCCGATGCAACACCACTCGTTTACTCCAGGTAGAGCCCCGCGAAGAGCCCGTCGAACCCCAGGACGGCGCGGGCCTCGTCGAGGGTGCGGTAGTGCGTCCAGGACGGGTCGGCGGTCATCGCGTCGAAGTCCCGGCGGGTGATCTCCGGTTCCAGCCACTCCGTGCCGCAGCGGCAGCCGATCCAGACGTGGCGGCGGTGGTTGATCAGCAGCCAGTCCCGCCGCGCTCGGCAGGTGGGGCAGATGACGGGCATTCCGCGGAGCGCCAGTTCGGTGGGGCACTTCACGAGGCGCACCGCATCCGGGCCGCTCGGCGGTCGGCTGTCGTACTCCAACTGCAGAAGGGAGTCGGAGACGGCGGGGGTGGTGGTCGGGATCGGGGTGCTGGTTGCGCGGCCGTCGGTTCTGGTCACGGGCTCTCCGTTCGGTGTTCGGGTCTTGCGTAACACCTGGTGGGACCGGGTGTCGAGGGGGTTTGTGCCCGGCGGGCTGGGCCGGTTGTTCGCCGGGCCGGTGGGGTCAGCGGCGCGGGGTCGGACGGTGCGGGTCGGTCGCAGGTCGAGCCGGTGCCGGCAGGGCAGGGCGGCCCGGCTTCGCGCCGTTCCTGGTGGTTGCCGGGGCCTGGTGCGGGGGCTCGGGGCTCGCGGGAAGGTCAGCGATGCGGCGGATGCGCCAGACCAGGACGCCGTCACGGCTGTGGGCGGTGTCGAGTTCGCGCCAGGAGGCGGCTTCCTCCAGCAGGGCCTTCGGGTCGTGGCCAGCCCTCTCGGCTTCCGCCAGGACCGCGGCCAGGGCGTCGCGGCCCGGTGCCGACGGCCGCCGGTCGTCGCCGAGGACGGTGCGGATGGTGGTGTCGTGGCGTCGGCGTTCGGCTGCGGGAAGTATGCGGCCGGCCTCGCGCATCGTGCGTATCGGGCTGGCGGCGGCCTGCTGGTACGCGATGCGCAGGTGATCGGCGGCCTGGCGTGAGGAGGCAGCCTGCTGGGCGTGGCCGCGGGCGGAGTGCCAGCGGGCGGCGGCCAGGGTGACCAGGACGAGGGTGGACAGGACCATGGCGGTGGCGCCGCCGTCCTCTCCCCGGCCGAGCGCGCTGCCGGCCTGGACGATGCCGCGGGCGGCGGAGCGCAGGGCCCGGATGTCAGCGGTCTCGGCGCGGACATGGCTTCGGGTGGCGCGCTCGAAGGCGCGGGCGGCTTCTCGGAGTTCGGCGCGAGTGGCGGCCGGGGAGGTCTGGGCGAGGGCGTCGAGGAGTTCGCCGACACCGGTGAGGTGGGCGGCGGCTTCGTCGTCGTCCTGGTCGAGGACGGCGACGGTGCGCTCGGCGATGCCGGCGGCACTCCGGCGGCGGCGGGCGGGAGCGGAGCGGTCAGCGCGGGCCGGGCGGTCGTCCGACTGCGGGGTTCCGGTGGCGGGCGCGGCGTCGAGGCGGCGGCGGATTCGGGGCAGGGAGAGGTCAGGGGCGAGCTTGGACCCGGGGAACCAGATGGGCTCGCCGGTGCGGTTGCGGTCGCCGGGCAGGGCGACGCTGTAGCCGAGGACGTCGCCGGAGGGGGCGTGGCGCAGCTTCACTCGCAGGCCGGCTTCGCGCAGGCGGGTGAAGAACTCCTGCTCGTTGTCGGCTCCGGCGAGGGCTTGGCGGACGGCTTCGCGCAGGGTTTCGCGTGGGGGCTCGGTGCGGCCGGTGCGTTCGGCCTTGAAGTGCTCCTGGCTGGTGGGGTTCTTGGCGGCGGTACCGTCGCCTAGGTTGAGCCGGCGCAGGCCGTACTCCTTCTCGATGAGGCGGGCTTCGGCCTGGGCTTTGCGCTTGTCGTAGCTGAGGGCGGCCAGGCGGCCGTCCTGGCGGACGAGGGTGGCGGCGATGTGGATGTGGTCGGGTGCGTGGCGGACGGCGACCCAGCGGCAGGCGGTGGTGTCGCCTTCGGGGGCGATGCCGGTGGCGTGGACGATGCGCCGGGCGATGGTGGCCCACTCGGCGTCGTCGAGGTGCCGGTCACCGGGGGCGGTACGCAGTGAGCAGTGCCAGATCCTGGTGGCCGGTGCCTGCTTGCCGAGGGCTTTGACCGGGTGGTCGAGCTGGTTGGCGAGCTTGGCGACCTGGTGGCGCTCCGGGTTGGGGCCGGGGTCGGGGGCGAAGTTGTTCCAACTCGCTACGAGATGTTGGTCGGTGTGTTCTTCATGCTTGCCGGGGCCGAAGAGGTAGTCGATGAGGGGGAAGGCTCGGTCGGTTCCAGTACGGATCTTGGGGATCACCGGCGGATGAGCCAGTCGACGGCGTCGTCGAGAGCGTCGATGGACGCTTCGACGCGGGCCAGGAGATGCCGAAGCTCGGCGCCCGGCTGGCCGCCGGCGTTCACGTAGTGGGCCAGCTGGTTGAGGTTGTTGCCGACGGCGCCGAGCTGGCGGTTGGACTCCATGAGTTCCTGGATGCCGCGTCGGTAGTCGGCGACGGCGGCGCTGGGGTCGGTGCTGGCGGCGGCGGCCACGGCGGCGGCAGCGGTGTAGCCGCCGGGGGCGAGGTCGGCTCGGGCGGCGGCGTGCTGGAGGAGGGACCACTCGGGGTCGCTGAAGCGGGGGCAGATGCGGTTGGTGCGCGGCACACCCTGGCGAAGGCGTCGGCGCGGCGTGGCGCGTGCGGCGGTCGGCTGCTGCTCGTCCTCCCCCTTGGTCGGCACCCCTGGGCCGACTTCCCGGTCAGCGGCAGGCCCCCCTGGGTCTGTCGCCGACCGGGGTGCCTGCGCTCCGTTCGGGGCGCAGGCGGGGTAAGGACTCCTTACCCCACAACTTGCTCCGCCAGGAGCCGTGTTGGGGTCATGCTCCAGTCCCTGCGTGGTGCTGTCCTGGCCTCGCTCGGTCATCGGCCGGCCTCGGTTTCGCGCTGGCGGATGTCGAGGAGGAGGTCCTCGATGAAGTCGAGGGCGAGGACGGGGTGGTGGAGGGTCCAGGGGACAGGGTGCCGACCTCGCTGGACGCTGCGAGTGCCGTCGGGGCCGGTTTCGACGCGGTGGAGGTGGCCTCGCTGGTGCAGGACGGCGAGCCAGGAGTCCGCCTCGGCCCAGGTGGCGGGGGTGGTGCGCATGATGGGGTGCTCCCGTTCGGCGGTGGCGCGGGTGGTGACCGCCGGGGTGACCTCGTCGGTCACCCCGGCAGTCGGGTGTCGGTCAGTTCCGGCCGGCGGTGACTGGCTGACCGTGCTGTTCGCGCAGCTGGGCCATCAGGTGCGTCAGGGTCGCGCTGGACAGCGGTATCTGCTGACCTCGGATCGCCTCGGCGACCACCCGGCGGGTCAGCTTGTCCTCCTCCCTGACCGCCTGCCGGGCGATCTTCAGCAGGTCCTCGGTGTCCAGGTCGGGGCGTCGGCCACCGTCCCGGTCGGTGACCGACGCAACGGTGACCGGCTGACCGGTGGCCTCGGCGAGGCTGACCTGCGGGGCGGTGACCGGCAGCCGGTCGGCCGGTCGGTCAGTGACCGCCCGGGCGGTGTCCTGGTGACCGCTCAGGTCAGAGGGCTTGGTTAGGCTGACCGCGCTGACCGGGGTCAGCTGCGGCCTCGGGGTCGAGGCGGTGACCGGGCGACTGACCGGCTGACCGGGAGCGGGGTGGCCGCCGCTGTCCTGGCCGACGGTCAGCGCGGCCCGCTGCTCGGTCAGTGTGGCCTCCCCACTGGCGACCTGACCGGGGTCAGCCTCGACCCGCCGGTCGCCGAGACCGTCCCGGTCAGTGGGGCTGGCCGGTCCGCGGGCGATGAGGATGTAGAGGTGGACGGCGCCGGCCAGGGCGAGCGGGGCGATGGTGGACAGCACCGCGACCACCGTGTCGCCCAGCCGCAGCCCACCGGCTGCGGAGTGGAGATCGTTGAGCCGGACGGCGTGCAGGGCGTTGGCCCACAGGCTCGTCCCGGTGGCCGCGCCGAAGAGCGTCCAGACGTAGGCGCGGGCGCGCAGTGGTGCGGTGCGCAGGACGAGCAGGGCGCGGACGCCGTAGGCGATGAAGCCGTCGACGATGATCGGGAAGAGGTAGGTGAGGAGGCCCCTCACGTGGATGGCGATGGCCATCTGCTGCAGCGCGTCGTAGGAGAGCGCGCAGCCGGCGGCGCCAAGGGCGATGACGACGGCTCGGTCCCAGCCGGTGACGTGGGCCGCGGTCGGGGTGGTCGCGGTGGTGGTGCTCACGCAGCCGTCCCGAAGGCGTCGCGGACCAGTTGCTCGGTGCCGACGGCGCCGGTGACCGCCGAGGCCGTGCGGGCGGCCTCTTCAGCGATCTGCCGGTGGCGGATCACGCGGCGGGTTTCGCGGTAGAGCTTGAGGGCGTGCTCCGGGCTGATCTTGAGGAGCCAGGCGAGGCGTTCGACGGGTACGTCCTGGCGGTAGCCCGCGAGGACGACGGCGCGGCGCTCCGCCTTGGTGAGGTGGATGTCGCGTCCGGCGATGGTGTCGTTGACGCGGCTGTGGTCAAGGCGGTCGTTGATCTTGGCGTGCAGGGGCTCGCGTTCCTCCTCGGTGAGGCCGCCGCGGATGCCGTGGGTGTCGCCGGTTTCGAGGGCGGCGTCCAGGCAGGCCCGGGCGACGGGGCACTGGGCGCACAGGGCCTTGGCGGTGGCGATCCTGTCGGCGTCCTCCGGCCCAGGGAAGAAGGTCTCCGGGTCGACGGGGTTGTACTCGGTCGGGGTGCAGACGGCCTGGTCCTGCCAGGTGTGGTCGCCGAGGGCGCGGTGGCGGGCGGGACGGCTCGTGGTGGTCATGCGGGGTTGCTCCGATCGCTCTCCGCGCGAGGTCGGCGTCGGCGGGGAGGTGCGCTGGGTCGGTGAAGGTCGGGTGGCTCGCCGTGGGGCGGCCGGGCGCGGCGGCAGCTCAGGCGGCGCGCTGGAGGCGTCTGTGGTCGACCGGCTCGAAGGCGACCCGGGTGGTCATCTGGGCGAGCCGGGAGGTGACGCGGTCACCGAGGCAGGTGCGGAGGTCCTTGATCGGCAGGTTGGTGGTGATCAGGGTCGGGAGCAGGTTGTTGTAGCGGCGGTTGATCAGCCGGTAGGTCTGCTCCTCGACGAACTCCGAGCCCTTGGCGGCACCCAGGTCGTCAAGGATCAGCAGCGGCACCCGGCTGTAGGCCGCGAGCGTCCGCTCGGAGTCGGTTCCAGTGCTGGGGCGGAGTTCGGCGTAGAGGTCAGCGGCGGTGGTGGCGCGCCAGCGCACACCGATGCCGGCCTCAACCAGGCGGCGTACGGCGCCGTACGCCTCGTGGGTCTTTCCCGCGCCGACGACTCCGGCCATCAGCAGGCTGGGGCCGGTGGTGACCTGGCGGCGGGCGCCGAGGCTGGGGGCGACGGCCTGGGCGGCGACCTGCCGTACCCAGGCGAGGACCTGCGGGTTCGTGGCAACCGCGTCGCGGTAGCGCGGCGGCAGCCCTGCGGACAGGGCCTCCTCCGGCGAGTACGGCTCGTCCGGGAGGGCGTCGACCGCCTGCTGGTCGATGCCCCGGGCGGCGAGGATGCGGGCCATCCGGTCGAGCACCGAGGGGGCGTCGGCGAGGGTCTGCGGGTCGCGGCGGGTGCGCATCACAGCTCCTCGGCGTAGGCGGTGACGGCGTCGACCGGGTTGGTCCACGCCTGATGGGCGGGCACGTTAGGTCGGATTCCCGGCCGGGCCAAACCGGTGCCTCGTGAGTTCATGGCGTCGTTGACCAGGCTCGGCAGCCGGGACGGGTGGCCCTGGATCTCGGCGAACCGCCGCAGTCCGGCGCGGACGTGGTCGGCGGCGATGCCCTCGTCCAGCAGGGTCTTGACGACCTTGCCGAGGTGGCCGATCATGCTGCCCGGCGGACGCTCGGAGCAGGCGGCGACGTACTCGCCGATCAGCTGGCCGCCCGAGACCGTGTCCGCGTCGGGCGCCTGGCGCCCCGTAGGAAAAGAAGATCCAGGATCCAAGATCCTAGATCCAGGCGCCGAGGGCTCCGGGAGGTTTCGGCGAACCTTCGGGGAGGTTTCACCGAATGCCGTCTGACCTGCGGTTTTACGGGGGGCCGGGACCGGCTTGCGCTCGGCGTCGATCGCCGGGTCCGTCGCCCCGGCAGCGACGGGAGCCGTCGGCATCGCGGATGCCGGGAAGGGTTCGTTCGGCTGCGGCAGGGCTGCGGGAGGGTTCGCCGAGGTTTCGGCGAACCCCCGGGGAGCGGTCGCGGCGTCCTCGGCGGTCGTTCCCGGAGTGCTCGCGAGGGTGGCCCGCTGAATGCAGGGGCCCTTGCAGACGCCGCACCGCTCCGGCTCGCAGTGCGGGCACGCGGGCAGCCGGGAGAGACTCGGTTTGTCGATCTTCTGGTGCTTGCGCCAGGTCGGGTAGTGGAAGTACTTGCGGCCGTCGCAGCCGGTGTACCTGCAGATCGCGCCGACGGCGGCGAGTTGCTGGAGGTGCCCCTCGACGTCCGCACGGTTGATCTCGTCGCGCATCGGCCAGATGAGGCCGTAGACGATCGCCGCGTTGTCGCGGTGGCGGCCGTGGTCGTCGGCATGGTTGGTCATGCCGAGGAAGGTGACCATCGCCGGGATCGAGACCTCGGACAGCGTTTCGGAGACCCAGGTCTCCGGCTTGACGGACCGTATTCGCGCCACGTCAGCGCCCCCGGACCGGGCTGTCCGTGCGGACGGCGAGCTGCCCGTCAGCGAGGTCGAGGAGGTGCGGGCGCGTCCAGTCGGCGTCCGGGTGGGCCCGGACGATCCACCGCGCGACGACCCTTCGGGCGACGGGGCTCAGCCGGATCGGGCGGCCGGTGGCGTCGGTGGCGCGGGCGTAGGCGTGGGGCCACTGGGTCATCGGGTCGGTAATGCCGACGATGACCGCAGCAGCGCCCGGGATCATGTCCGCGAGCCTGGCGGCGAGGCGTGGGCGTGCGTCGGTGTCCGGGCAGGCCAGGGTTCCGCTGGGTACGGCGGGCATGCAATACTCCCTGCTTCGTAGGAGCGCGCGGCGGTCCTCGTGCGAAGAAGTCCCGCTGCGCGCGTGGTAGTGAATCGACACCCTTCGGGGCGTCGGGTCCGGCGTCCAGGAGTTGGTAGCTCCAGGACGCCGGTCTCATGTGGGGCCGCAGGGCTGGCGTTCAGCCGCCCGGCCTCCCCTGGCCGCCGGCTGACCGCGCGGCGGGAGCAGCACCATAGGGGCAACGCGGCCGACAGATCCATCCCGTTCTTCGGTACGCGGTCGAGGCTCCGGCAGAGCCTGCAACCAGGCGACATCCGCCCGTGACGGTCAGTGCCCGAAGCCGGTCGCCGTTCCCTGGCCTTCGACAGCCGGGGTCACCGTACGTAGGGAATGGGCGGGCGCCCGATCTCACTCGCGGTAACTCTGCCCTTGGCCGCGACACCCGAAAACATCGGCCGACCCGGCTCAGAATCACAGCCGGACGAAGCTGAAGCTCCATTACCTAATTCCCCATCAAACAGGCGGACCGCGATTGCGGCGACAGGGAGACATTAAGTAGCGACCCGGATACAGGTCAACAAATCAAGGGTATCTACGCGGGAAGAACGAAGACTTTTTCGGAGACTGAGAAATGATCTTCCCACGAGGGGCAAAGCAACGCTCCGCAAGCAGAGCACCCAGTTATGCGTAGCAAAACTCCCCCGCATTCTCACAGTGAGCAAGCACCCCAGCATCGCCACTCAGCGTCACGTGACGAATACCACTCGCGGAGAACATCCACTCCGACAGTGGACTTGACCCCTATATGCGCAAAAAGAATCCGGCGTTCCATGGCGGGTATATTCGCTGTCCGAGCGACCCGCGAGCGGGAACTCAGCGACAATCCGACATGCAATACTTGGGGCTGATAAAGATGCGCGCAATAGCCGTCCGGGAGTTCGGTGGCCCGGAGGTCCTGGAGCCGACCGAACTGCCCGAGCCGGAGAGTCGCCCCGGACACCTTCGGCTCCGCACCCGGCTGGCCGGCGTCAACTACGCCGACGTCCACCTGCGCGAAGGCTCATACCCCGCGCCCATGCCCGCCCCGTTCGTGCCGGGCAACGAGGTACTCGGCATCGCGGAGGACGGGCGCCGCTACATCGCGCTCAGCCGCGGTGGCGGCTACGCCGAGACCGCCGTCGTCCACCGGAAGCTCGCCTTTGAGGTGCCGGACAGCATCGCCGACCACGACGCCGTCGCGCTCACGCTCCAGGGCAACACCGCCTGGCACCTGCTCTTCACCGACCTGCGGGTCACCGCCGGGGACACTGTCCTCGTCCCAGCTGCGGCAGGCGGCGTCGGCTCGCTCGCCGTCCAGCTCGCCAAGCACGCCGGCGCCAAGGTCGTCGCCATGGCCTCCAGCGAGGAGAAGCGCCTGATCGCCACGGAGCTGGGCGCGGACGCCGTCGTCGACTCCTCCACCACCGAGGACCTCACCGAGCGGATCCTCGACGCCGCCGGCGGCCACGTCACCGCCGCGATGGAGATGACCGGCGGCGACGTCGTCCACGCCACCCTCGCCGCCCTCACCCCGCGCGGACGCCTCGCCGTCTTCGGCTCAGTGACCGGCGCCACGGGCCTCGTGCCCATCACCAGCCTGCTCGCCGGGTCGAAGGCGGTCAGCGGCTTCTGGCTGCCGAACCTCTACCCCTCCCGCACCCACCTCAACGACTCGATGTCCGCGCTGTTCACGGCGGTCACCGAAGGCTGGCTCAAGCCGCTCAACGGCCCGGTGTACAAGCTCGGCCAGGCCCGCCAGGCACACCACGACCTCACCGCCCGCCGCACCACCGGCAAGATCGTCCTTGACGTCGACCGCTGACCGGCCGCCCGCCCGGTCCTCCTTCCCTGCGCCCGCCTCCGGCGGGTTACCGCGGAACGTCCCCCTCGCGTCGTCGCCGGACGACGCGACGATCCCCCGGAAGCCGAACATGACGAGCACCACCACGCCCGCTCCCGACACGGTGTCCAAGCAGCGCCAGGAGGACGCACCGAGCAAGCCGCCGTCCTCGCTCGCGGCCCGCGCCTTCGCTGTCCAGCGGGCCTTCACCCAGCTCCCCGGCGAGGTGCACTCGTTGCGCGCCATCGCCGCCACCGCCGGACTCGACGACGCCACCACCCACCGGATCCTCAAGACCGGTGTCACCGACGGCGTCTTCGAGCAGATCGGCCGCGGCCGCTACCGCCTCGGGACCGGCACCGCCCGCGCCGGCGTCCAGGCCATGGCCCACTCCCCCAGCGCCGCGTCCACCCACACGATCCTCGAACGCCTCCACGCCGCCACCGGCGGTCTCGCCCTGCTCTACGTGCTCTCCCCCTTCGGCGGTGCCAAGCGCCTGTGCACCGACTACGTCATCGGCGACATCGACCCCGCCGAAGTCGGCATGTCCGCCGAGGACGTCGTCTCCGTCTCCCGCTCCCTGCGTACCGGCGCCTCCGGACGGGTCATCCTCGCCCACCTGCCCCAGACCATCCAGGACCTGGTCCTCGCCGAGGAGGTCCCGCCGACCGCCGGCCCCGGCGTGATCCGCGACAACGACGCGCTCAACGCGTCCCTCGACGAGATCCGCCGACTCGGCTTCGGAGTCGGCCGCCAGGAATGCATGCCCGGCTGGGACTCCGTCTCCGCCCCGGTCCTGTGGCATGACTCCATCATGGGCTCCGTCCTCCTGCTCCGGCGCTCCGCCGAAATGCCCGCCGACCTGCGGCCGTTGATCTACCACACCCGCAAGGCCGCCGAGAGCATCAGCGAGCTGACCACGAGCCCGATCGCAGCCGCCATCTGATATCCGCCCGGCCCCGACACTGGTGACGCTTCTGAGGCGCGGGGCCTGGCCAGGCCCCGCGCCTCAGAAGATCAACGCCGAACGGATTCTCCGGCCGCCGCGAGCGCTGCCTCCCACGGGTACGCTTCCGGCCGCCCCTGCCCCGGGACGTTCGGGACGAAGGCCCCTTCCCCGAGCAGCACCCGGACCCCGGCGTCGCGCAACGTCGTGACGCTGCGCGAGAACTGGGGGTGACCAGTGAGCGCCGTGTTCGTGCACGGCATCACGGTCAGCGGGATGCCCTTACCGATCGCCTCAGCCGCGTAGCCGATGACCCAGGAGGTCGTAATGCCGAGCGCGAGGCTGTTGATGCTGTTCATCGTTCCGGGGGCGAAAAGAACGGCGTCGGCAGGTGGAAGCACGTCCGGGTCGCCCGGCCGACGGTAGGAGGACTTCACTGGGTAACCGGTCAGGCGCTCTAGCTGCGGGACTTCGTCCTGGAGCCAGCTCGCCGCTGTCGGCGTGAGCCCGAGCACCACGTCCCACCCCCTGTCCTGCGCCTGGCGCACGACGTGCGCGACGTCCAGGACGGGCGGGGCGGCGGAGCCGAAGAGGTACAGGACAGGACGTGTGACGGACATGAAGGTCATCGAACCCTGTGGGAACGGACCTCGGCAACCCGCCGGAATCGGCTGAGGTCTACGGCTACTTGGCGCTACCGTCGGATCACCGGGCCCGACTCGCAAGGGACGCACCATGACCGACTTCACGCCCGACACCATCGGCAAGCGGATCAAGCAGACCCGCAAGCTTCGACACATGACCCAGACCGAACTCGCCCTGAAAGCGGCGATCTCGGCATCCCACATGGCTCAGATCGAGCAGGGCAAGCGACAGGCCAGCCCGGCAGTCGTCGCGTCCATCGCCCGAGCGCTGTCCGTGCCCGTCGCCGATCTCGAAGGACGCCCGTTCATCGAGGAGTTGCGGCGCGACCAGCTCGACGGGCTGATCCAGCCCATCCGCGAGTCGCTTGACGTCTTCGACCTGGGCGCGGACCCGGACGTCGCCCCGCGCCCGATCGAGGACCTCGTCACGCACACCGACCGGGTGTGCCGGCTGATCCGCGCGTCGGACCTGCGGAGCGCGGCGGCAGAGTTGCCCGGTTTGATCACCGAGACCACAACCGCGGCACACAGCACCGGTCACCGGCGTGCCTGGCAGGCCCTCGCCATGCAGTACCGCTCCGGCTACGACCTCGCGAGCAAGCTCGGGTTCCAGGACCTCGCGTCGATCTCCCTCGATCGCATGGGCTGGGCGGCGGAGCGGGCCTCCGACGCCGTGACCGGAGCGATCAGGCAGTACAACCGGGCACTGGCCTACCTGCGGGCCGGCCAGTACCGGACCGGCATCCGCATCGCGGAACTCGCCCGGCAGACGGCCGCGCAGGCCGATCCGGGTATCGAGCGGGAGGCCGTGACCGGTCAGGTGCACCTCGGCATCGCGGTGCTCGCCGCCCGGAACGGGGACGCCGAGGCGATCACCGGCAACCTCGCCGAGGCCGAGTCCATCTCGGTGCGAACCGGTGAGGTCCCGGAGCTCCTCTGGCTGGCCTTCGGTCCGACCAACGTCGCCGCCCACCGGGCGAGTTGCCTGATCGACCAGACCCTCTACCACGAGGCCCTGAAAGTCGCGCGGGCCATCGAGATCCCCGACTCCTGGCCCGCCAGCCGTGCCGCGCACCATCACGCCGAGATCGCCCGGGCTCTGCTCTGGACCGGCAAGGGCGACGCCGCCTTCCGCCGTCTCCTCGACGCCCGCCGCCTCGCCCCGCAGCAGTCCCGGCACAGCTCCACCGTCCGCGAAACGGTGGCCGGTCTGCTCCGGGCGCAACGTCGGCTCCCCGAGTCATTGACGAACTACGCCTCGTGGATCGGAATGTGACCGTGGACTAACACACGGTTGTGTGAGTTCCCGACTTCCATCGGCTCGACCTTGTTCATGACGGATTCACCGACATGACAGGAGTCACCGCATGCCCCGCTCGTTCGGCCCCGACAGCACGTGGGCCCCTCCCGGCGACACCGTCGTCGCCGTCGAGGGCGGCACGTTCTGGGACGCGGTCGCCGTCGGCCAGAAGCTCGGCCTGGAAGCCCTCTCGATCCTCGAAGGCGAAACCGCGCGCCGCCCCGGGCCGGTGATCTGGGACAGCCGCCGGGAGCCCCGGATCTACTTCCTGGTGCCCCCGCGCAGCGGCATCGAGGCCGACTTGCCCGGGGGGCGTCTGCTCAGCTTCGGCGACTACGTCGCGGTTCCGGGCGTCCTGGTCATCGAACCACCCGGCCCCCACTGGCTCGTACCGCCGGATCCCGGCCATCCGGACCGGCTCGTCGACCCGCTGCTCCTCGCCTCCGCCCTCAGGCGCGCGGTCGACTCCTGCTGGGTCACCGTCCGCGTGAGCAGCGGTCAGCAGTTCCAGGTGCTGGCCGGTGAGGCCCAGGTCGAGGGCAAGGCGTGCCTCAGGTGCAACACCACCGAACCGCCGCTGCGTCCGGCGGGCAGGGGCAGCGTCGTGGACGAGGTCGGCGCCGAGCACGCCTTCGACCCCGTGTTCTGTGCGACCCACCTGGAGAGCGGGGCGGCGTCGAAGGAGGGAGCCGAGTGATCCCGCGCCTCACGACCACGGCCGAGCGGCAGCGCGCAGTCGGGCCTTGGCTCGCCTGCGCGGCCCCGGTGCCCCGCCTCACGTTCAGCGACTGGAAGAAGGACGGCCTGGCGCTACTGCCCGCCGGCGTGCTGTTCGCCGTCGTGCCCGTTCCGGCCGCCGAGGTCCACGCGGCTGCTCGTACCGACCAGCATCGGCAGGTGGACCGCTATCTCAGCCGCGTGCTGGGCGGCCCGGTGTTCTGCTACGACTCGTGCGACACCTACTACGCGTTGGTCCCGGCCGGCACCGCGCGGGGCTGGAACCTCTCGGACGTGCCCTGCCTGGGCCGGGGACAGACCGTCGCCGTGCCGCGGCCGGGGCTGACCCGCGAGGACGGCGCCCGCGCCTTCTGGTCCGTCCAGATGAACGCCCCCGCCCTGCTGTGTCAACCCAACCTCGTCGCCCACCTCATTCTGGCCGGCCGACGCCGGGGGGCGACCTGTGGCTGAGCCCCTGATCGACATCGACGTGGCCGGGGTTCTGCGCGCGGTGCGCCAGGCGGACGCCCTCTCGGAACGAGCCCTGGCCGGCGAGGAACTCACCGGACCCCAATTGGACCTCCTCTACGCGTTGTACGAGGAGCTGACCGCCCATCTCGCGCTCCTGCTCGCCGCGGCGGAGGAGAAGTACCGGCACTCAGCGCCCCGGACCCCGATGCGGGTCCTCGTCCGCGACGCCCTGCGACTCGGTGGCAACCTGGTCGCACGGCCGCTGCGTCTCGGCGTGCTCGACATCGTCGTCATGGCACCGATCTGCCGCCTGCTCCTTGCGCTGCACCAGGGCAAGGACGCCTTCGCCCGCTACTCCGGAGCCCACCCGCTGGTCTGGGCGGAGCCGGAGACCGTGGAAGGCCAGGCCGCCGCGTCCACATCGACAGGTGAACCGTGATCACGGCACAGGGCTCGGGGGAACAGTGACCGACGGCACCACCACGTTCGGCAGGTTCGTCTCGCTACGTCGTTCGGTACTCGGCTGGACACAGGTCCGCCTGGCGGCGGAGCTCGACCGCAGCGAGGACTGGATGTCGCAGGTCGAGCGGGATGTCCAGCAGGTCCACGACCTGCAGCTCCTACGACGGATGGCCTCGGCCCTGGGCGTCGGGATCGACCAGCTCCTGACGCTGCCACAACCGGCCGCGAAGCGGCCGAGATCACCGCGTCGGCGTGTCAGCTCGGCTACGCTGGCGACGACTTCCGGTGCCGAGGAGGAGGACGATGTGCGTCGCCGCCCGTTCCTGACCCTGGCGGCTGCCGCCCTCGCCGCCCCGGTCGCCGGCCTGCAAGTCGCCCGTGCCGAGGCGCCGTCGCCGCTGTCCGGCCTGGAGGACCTGCTGGTCTATGGGCCGGGCAGGATCCCGGCTCCGCTCAGCGAGCCGACGCTGAGGTCCGTCGACGCTTCGCTCACCTCCTCCCGCCAGGAGTTCCGGTCGGCCCGGTACGACGTCCTCGCGCAGGCACTGCCCGGCCGGATCGTGGCCGCCGACCTGGTCGGTACGGCGGAGGAACGAGCCCGGAATGTCGCCCGCTTCTACAACGTCGCCGCCAGGTTGAGCATCAAGATCGGTGACAACAACCTGGTGGCGGTGACGTCGGACCGCGCGCTGACCGCCGCACGGCTGGGTGGCGACCCCCTGATCACCGCCGAGGCCCGGCGGATGGTCTCCAGTTCCTGGCGCCGCCAGGGCAGCCTCGCGCGGGCGACCGACATCGTGGTGCTCGCCGCCGAGGATCTGCTCACCGACGCCTCGGTGGCCGAGGCCGCCCGCCTGGCCGCGCGCGGTGACCTGTACGCCACCGCCGCCTACACCGCGGCCAAGTCCGGCGACCGGTCGTACGCTCACGCCCTCATCAGGGAGGCCAACGACAGCGCCACTGCGGCCGGCCGGACGTCCGGCCGTGCGGACGGTGTCCAGGGCGTCGCGCTGCACGAGCTGTCGGTGCATTACGAACTCGGCGACGCCGGGCGGGCGATCGAGCTCGCCAGGACGATCGACCCGGCCGCGCTGCCGACCGCCGAACGGCAGGCCAGGTTCTTCACGGACGTGGCCCGCGCCTTCGACCAGTGGGGCAAGTACGAGCAGTGCTACCGGGCCCTGCTCGCCGCCGAGGAGACGGCCCCGCAGGAGGTTCGCCGGGGTGCCGTCCGTGACCTCGCCGTCGGTCTGCTGCGGTACGACCGCCAGCTTCCGGGAGTTCGCGACTTCGCCGCTCGGGCAGGTGTGCAGCTGATCTGACCCGTAGTCGGACTACGGGCCGTAGTCCGACTACGGATCGCGGCAGCGAACAGGCAGTTCACTGGGACAGTCAACCCGTCCCAGGCTGCGGAGGCTCCCGCCATGCCGACGCCCAGCACCTCCTCGATCTCCACCGGCCCCCGGCACGCCGCGCCGTCGAACCGCGACCGGTTCGGTGTCTTCCTGACGGCCTCCTGGGCCACCCTGCACCTGCCTGTGCTCGTCCTGTTGGGCATCTCGGTGCAGCACCAGGTCGACGCCCGTCCGGAGGCCGCGGCCACCGCCCCGGACCTGTCGGCCGCCCCGTAGGCGCCGGCGTTCTCATCGGCTCCACCCCCTTCTTCCACTCGCTCGTCCGAGAGGAGAACCGGCCATGCACCGGCTGTCCATCGCGTCCTCGCTGAACTCCGAACTGGACCGCATCGACTACCGCACCACCCCCGAGTACTACATCGACACCGAGCAGGTCACCGACCCCGTCGTCGCGCACCTGCTCGGCCGCTGCCCGACCGTCTTCGGGCTCAAGAAGGCCATCGCCGACCTGCTGACCGGACGGTTGGACATCAAGCTGCCCGAGCCCGGCGGGACGATCGAGCCCGGTGCCGTCGTCCGAGGCACGGTGACCGTGGCCGCCGGGGCCGTCATCGCCGAGGGTGCGGTCGTCACCGGCCCGGTGCTGGTCTGCCCCGGTGCCGTGATCGACGCCGGCGCCCGGGTCAGGGACCACACCGTCATCGGCCCAGGATGCCGGATCGGCTGGGGAGCCGAGATCACCCGCTCCTTGCTGACCGGCGGGGTCTTCATGAAGCACACCAGCTTCGTCGGCGACTCCGTCCTCGGCATCGGCGTCAACATCGGCGCGTTCGTGTCCACCACCGGCCTGCGCGTCACCAGCGGACCGGTCACGGAGCCGGCCACTGACGAGGTCTGCGCGCGCCTCGACGGGCACCGCGTCCCCACCGGCCAGACCAAGTTCGGTGCCGTGATCGGCGACGGCGTGATCGTCCCCGCCGGCACCGTGCTCCAGCCCGCCACGCTCATCGGCGCCCACACCACCCTCTACCCCCGCACCCAGATCGGCGGGTTCTTCCCCGCCGGAAGCCAGGGAAGGTGACCATGACCGCCACCACGACCTCCGACCGGCTCACGCTGCGGATCACCGGCGGCCGCCCGCTGCACGGCAGCACGACCGTTCAGGGCAGCAAGAACATCGCCCTGCACCTGTACGCGGCCGCGATCCTCGCCGACCAGCCGCTCACCCTCACCGGCGCCCCCGCGATCCTCGACACCGGAGTGTGCGCGGAGATCCTCCACCGCACCGGCACCCACGCCACCGTGACCGACGGCGAGTTCGAGACCCGGCCAGCCGACTCCTACTTCCCGGTCATCCCGGACGACCTCGGCCGTCGCATCCGCACCACCGCGGTCATGGCCGCAGCCCTGCTGACCCGCTGCGGCAAGGTCACCTTCCCGCTGCCCGGCGGCGACGCCTTCTGCGCCCGCTACATCGACCTGCACCTGGCCGCCATGGAGGCCGCCGGCGCCGACGTCGAAGTGAACCGGGGGCGCGTACGTGCCCGTTTCCCCGGCTCGAAGCGGTTGCCGTTCATCACCACGGTCAGCACCAGGAAGTGGGGTCCGAGCCTGGGCGCGACGGTCACCGCGATGCTGCTGGCCGCCCGTACCCCCGGCACCTCGTCGATCCACGGGCCGAGCATCGAACCCGAGGTCACCGTCACCGCGGAACTGCTCGCCCGCTCCGGCGTCGGCATCACCTGGCAGGGCACCGAAGCGCTGCACGTCACCGGCACCGACCTCATCGCCGGCGGCGTCTTCCCGGTCCCGTTCGACCGCTTGGAGGCCGCGACCCTGGCACTCGCCGCCGCGATCACGGGTGGGACCGTCCACCTCGACGCCTTCCCTCCCAGCGGCTTCCCGGCGGGTCTGGTGTCGGTCTTCGCCGACACCGGGATCCTCCTGACCGCCGAACGCGCCGGGACGACGGTCGCCGTGCCGGCGGGACTGCGCGCGGTGGAGGCGGCGACCGGCCCGCACCCGGGCTACCCGACCGACGTCCAGCCCCAGCTGACCGCCGCCCTCACCCAGGCCTCCGGAACGTCCCGGATCGACGAGCGGATCTACAGCCGGCGTAACAGCCACCTCACGGCGCTGCAGCAGTTCGGCGCCGTCGTCAACGCCGACGGCCCGGTGATCACTGTCGAGGGCCCGTCCAGGCTCCTCGCCGCTGACGTGGCGGGCGAGGACATCCGGGCGGTGACCGCGCTCGTGCTCGCCGCCCTGGCGGCCGAGGGGACCTCTACGATCCGGGGCATGTACCACCTCCGGCGCGGCTACGGCGACCTGCTGGCCAAACTCTCCGCGCTCGGAGCTGACCTGACGATCAACCAGGAGCTTCTGTGAGCAACACCCGACCGTGGCCGTCGGACACCGTCACCGAACTGCAGCAGTGCCTCGACCTGCTGGTCGACGACGGCGCCCTGCCCGGCGGCGTCATCGCCTACGGCAAGCGCGGCAGCAAGCCCGCCTTCGCCGCCTCCGGCATCGTCGCGCCCGAGTGCGGAGGCAAACGGCCCGGCCCCGACACGGTCTACGACGCCGCGTCGCTGACCAAGGTCCTGTCCACCTGGCCGCTGATCGGCCTGGCCGACGGCATCTCCGCGGACACCCCGGTGCGCGACCTGCTGCCCGATCTTCCGGACCAGGCGCCCGGTGGCCAGGTGACGGTCGGGCAGATCCTCGCGCACACCTCCGGCCTGCGGGCCGACACGCGCCTCGACCAGTACCGGAACCGCACCGAGCCCCTGGCCTCGCTGATCTGCGGCGAGCCGCTGATCGCCGAACCCGGCGCCAGCCACCGGTACATCAACCGCGGGTTCATCCTCCTCGGCCTCGCGCTCGCCCACGTCCACGGCCGCCGCCTGGACGAGCTCGCCGCCGACCTCTGGCAGTCCCTCGGCATGACCCGCACCACCTACGGGCCCGTCAGCCGGTCCTCCGAGGTCGCCCCGACCGAGAAACGACTCAACGGCGGCCCGCGCCTGTGGGGCATCCCGCACGACGACAACGCCGCCCTGCTCGGCGGCGTCGCCGGCCACGCCGGGGTGTTCACCACTCCGGCCGACCTGGCGGCGTTCGCGGACCGGCTGCTCGCCGCGCACGCCGACGGAAGTGGCTTGGGCTCCTGGCTGCGCACCAGTATGGAACCGCAGGCCGACATCGAACCCGGCCTCCAACGAGGCCTTGCCTGGATCCTCGCCGACAGCGGCCGCATCGCCTACCACCACGGGTTCACCGGAACCAGCCTCTACCTCTCCCCCGGCACCGGCCGCTACCTGGCCCTCTGCACCAACGCCGTCTACCACCACCAGGACAACCGCACCCGCCTCGCCCCGCTCCGCGCCCTCGCACTCAAGGCCGTCACCGCCGACTGAGAGGACCCCTGCCGTGCCCCAGGACACGCTCGCGTCGCTGACCACCCTCCAGCTCGGCGGGCCAGCCAGGACCGTCCTGACCATCTCCGACCCCGCCCACTGGCACGACGTCGCCCGTACGGTCGGCCACAGCAAGGAGAACGACCCCGTCGTCCTGGGGCACGGCAGCAACGTGATCGCGGCGGACGCCGGCCACCCCGGCACCGTCGTGGTCATGAACACCCGCGGCATCACCACGAAGAAGATCGACGACACCACGGTGGCCGTCACCGTCCAGGCCGGCCACCCGCTCACCGACCTCGTCCAATGGGCCGCCGCCGAGCGACTGGCCGGCATCGAATGCCTCGCCGGAATCCCCGGCACCGTCGGCGCCGCACCAGTCCAGAACGCCGGCGCCTACGGCCAGCAGATCTCCGACACGCTCCACAGCGTCTCGGTCTGGGACTGGAACATGGGCTGCCTGCGGTCCTTCCCGATCCAGGCCTGCCGCCTGCGGTACCGCAGCAGCCGCTTCAAGGAGAACCCCGGCCGCTGGACCATCCTCACCGCCACCCTCCACCTGACCCGCACCCCGGCGGCGCCGATCACCTACCGCCCGCTCGCCGACGAACTCGACGTCCCCATCGGCACCCGACCGACCGTGCCGGAGGTCACCGCAGCCGTACTCGCCAACCGACACCGTCGCGGCCTCCTCCTCGACCCGAGCGGCCCGGACGCCCGCCAGGTCGGTTCGGTCTTCCTCAACCCACGAGTCACCGACGCCCAGGCCACACACTGGTCAGGCCTCGGCTGCCCCGTCCACCGGGACAGCGACGGCCAACTCCGCACCAGCGCCGGATGGCTACTGGAGTTCGTCGGCTGCCGCCCCGGCCAGACGATCACCGAAGGCGTGCGCTACTCGGAACGCCGCACCCTCACGGTCACCGCTCACGGAGACGCCACAGCGGCTGCGTTTGACCTGGCGCTCACCAACCTCGCCGCCCGGGTCGCAACGGCAACCGGGCTCATGCTCCGGCCCGAGCCGACGCGAGTCGGCCAGTGGGTCACCGGCCCCTGATCCGCCATCGGATCCGGCGACTTCACCTGGGTCAGGCCTGGGTGGGGTGGGTGAGGGTGTGCCAGGCGTGGTAGCCGCCGAGGAGGTCGGAGACGTCGGGGTGGCCGTGGTGGCGCAGCAGGCTGGCGGCGATGGAGGAGCGGTGGCCGCTGGCGCAGTGGATGA
>NZ_JBIAXP010000052.1:0-30368 GCF_042896795.1 Kitasatospora sp. NPDC001261 | reverse complement strand
GCAGGGGGGACCCTGTGGGAGAGTAGGACGCCGCCGAACAATTCTTCAGAAGAACCCCCATCCGGGTCCCGGATGGGGGTTCTTCGCGTTTTCAGACTGTCTCATCGGTCGGTGTCACTTCCTCCACTCACAGGTGGTCCTAGGTCTACCTCGGTTTTGGGGTGCCATGGCCAGTGTGGGTGATGGACGGTTCGTGAAGACTGATGGAGGACGATCGGTACCGGCATCAGGAGCTTCCCGTGACAACAGTGAGTCGTACGAGCGGCGCGTCCGTACGTGCTCAGGCCCAGGCGGCCTTCAAGGCCGGCGGTGAGGGGCTGGCGCGGCTCGGTGTGGTGGTGTTGGCCGCGGTGCCGGGAGTGGTGCTGCCGGTGGGCGCGGCGATCTGCTCGGGGGCGGTCACGGCCCGGCTCCTGCAGTCGTACGACCTGGGCGTCTTCCTCTCGCTCCTGGTGGCAGCGACCGTCGGCGCCGTGGTGGCCGCGGCCAGCATCCGCCGTACCGCGAACCGCACCCGCGGCCAGCTGGAGCGCTGGTTCGGCATCCGGCTGCCGGCGGTCTACGAGCCCCGGCCGGAGCTGGAGTTGGACGGCCGGGGGCACTGGTGGACGGGCTACACCTACCACCGGTCGCGGACGGTGGCGAAGTACGTCCAGGTGGTCCACTGGGGCCTGCGGGACCGGACCACCCGCGCCGAGCTGCTCTGGCTGCTGGCGAACCCGTTCCTCGTGGTGGCCCTCGCCGGCCCGGTGGCCGTCCTGCTCGGGCTGGGCGTCGCCTACATCCTGGCCGGGCCGGTGCCGGCGGACGGGTTCGGCCCGTTGAGCAGCCGGATGGTGGCCGTCCTGCTGAGCGCCGTGCTCGGGGCCGCCATGATCGTCGCGGGCATACTCGCGGCACCGTACGCGGTGCGGGGGTACGTGGAGGCCGCCCGCCGGGTGCTGGACCAGGACGGCCGGGCGACGAACGCCCAGCTGACCAGGCGGGTGGCCGAGTTGACCGAGACCCGGGCGGACGCGGTCGGCAACCAGGCCGCCGAGCTGCGGAGGATCGAGCGGGACCTGCACGACGGCGCCCAGGCGCGACTGGTCGCGATCGGGATGACGCTGGGCACCATCGAGCACCTGATGAACACCGACCAGGAGGCCGCGCGGGAGCTCCTCGCCGAGGCCCGCCAGTCCTCGGCCCGGGCCCTCCAGGAGCTGCGGGACCTGGTGCGCGGCATCCACCCGCCGGTGCTCGCCGAGCGCGGGCTGGGCGACGCCGTCCGGGCGCTGGCGCTGGACAGCGCCCTGCCGACCGAGGTGTGCGTGAGCCTGCCGGACCGGCCGCCGGCGCCGGTGGAGGCCGCCGTGTACTTCAGCATCTGCGAGCTGCTGGCCAACGCGGCCAAGCACTCGGAGGCGGAGCAGGTGTGGGTGGACATCCTCTACCGGGCCGGCTTCCTGCGGGTCACGGTGACGGACGACGGGGTGGGGGTGGCGGACCCTTCGCGGGGGACCGGACTGCGCGGGATCGAGAAGCGATTGGGTACCTTCGACGGTGTCCTCTCCATCGACAGCACGTCGGGCGGACCCACCACCATCACCTTGGAGTTGCCGTGCGAGTTGTCCTCGCCGAGGACCTCTACCTTCTTCGCGAAGGCCTGATCCGGCTGCTGGAAGCGCACGGCTTCACCATCGCCGCGGCGGTGGAGACCGGGCCCGAGCTGTTGGACGCGCTGCTGACCCACCGGCCGGACGTGGCCGTGGTCGACGTCCGGCTGCCCCCGACGCTCACCGACGAGGGCCTGCAGGCGGCGCTCAAGGCCCGTCGGGAGATCGCGGGCCTGCCGGTGCTGGTGCTGTCGCAGCACGTCCAGCAGCTCTACGCGCGGGAGTTGCTGGCCGACGGCACCGGGGGGATCGGCTACCTCCTGAAGGACCGGGTGTTCAACGCCGGGCAGTTCATCGACGCGGTCCGCCGGGTGGCGGCGGGCGGCACGGCGATGGACCCGGACGTGATCGCCAAGCTGATGCAGACCACCTCGCGCCGGCCCGGTCCGCTGCTGCGGCTCTCCCCGCGCGAGCGCGAGGTGCTGGAGCTGATGGCCGAGGGCTGTTCCAACTCGGCGATCGCCGCCCGCCTCTCGGTGAGCGACGGCGCGGTGGCCAAGCACATCGCCAACATCTTCGGCAAGCTCGAACTCGCCCCCGACGAGGACGCCAACCGCCGGGTGCTGGCGGTGCTGACCTACCTCAACGGCACGGCGGGGCAGACCGGCTGACGATCCGGCGGCGCCTCCGCTCCGACCCCGCGTGGTGCCGGTGGCCGGGGCCCGGGCCGCCGCACTGTGACACCCCAGGCTGTGGGCACGCTAAACACGTGTACGAGTAAACTCCGGTGAGCCGAGCCCGGAGGTTGCCCAGCCGTCCGGCGGCCCGACCAACGGGGTCCGGCGGCCCGACCAAACGGGACCCGGCAGCCGAGGCAGCGTACGGCAGCAGCCGACATCCAGGGGTTGATAGACGTAATGGCACGCCCAACGCTCACCAAGGCCCATCGGGGCCTGCTCGGCCTGGTCGCGGCCGGTGCCTTCATCATCTCGGGCATCGGCTTCGCGGGTTCGTACAACGCGGTGCGCGACCTGGCCGAGCAGAAGGGTTTTGGCGCCTTCTCCTACGCCTTCCCGATCGGTGTGGACGCCGGCATCGTCGTGCTCCTCGCGCTCGACCTGGTGCTGACCTGGCTGCGGATACCCTTCCCGATGCTGCGGCAGACCGCGTGGCTGCTGACCGTCGCCACCATCGCCTTCAACGCGGCCGCCTCCTGGGGCGACCCGCTGGGCATGGGGATGCACGCCGTCATCCCGGTGCTCTTCGTCGTCGTGGTCGAGGCCTCGCGGCACGCGGTCGGCCGGATCGCGGCGATCACCGCGGACCGCCACATGGAGTCGGTCCGGGTGATGCGCTGGCTCCTCTCCCCGGTACCGACCTTCCGGCTCTGGCGGCGGATGAAGCTCTGGGAGCTCCGCTCCTACGACGAGGTCATCCGGCTGGAGCAGAACCGCCTGGTCTACCGGGCGCAGCTGCGCTTCCGGTACGGCCGCGGCTGGCGCCGCTCGGCACCGATCCAGGCGCTGCTGCCGCTCAAACTCGCCAAGTTCGGCGTGCCGCTGGACCCGGCGCTGCTCGACCGGCTCGACGACGACGGCCGGGCGCGCGACGTCAAGGAGGTGCCGGCGGAGCAGGAGACGCCGGGGGTGGCCCCGCAGGAGAACCGCGTCGCCGCGGCCATCGCCCCGGCCGCCGAGGCCCACGCCCAGCAGCCCCCGCACCCGCAGCAGGCACCGCAGGCCGTCCAGCCGGCCGCCCCGCAGGTCCAGCACGCCCAGCCCGACCAGGTCCAGGGGCAGTCGCAGGCCCAGCCCGAGCAGCCGCAGGCGCCCGCTGCCGTCGCACCGCTGTCCGCCGAGGTCGCCGCGCCGATGCTCGCGAAGCTGGCCGCCGTCCGGCTGCGGGCCGCCCAGGAGCCGGACGCGGCGGCGGAGGCCGCCCCGCAGCCGCGCGGCGAGGAGCTGAACGTCTGGACCGAGCGCCCGGTCCGCACCACCGGCCACCCGACCGACGCCGCCCCGGGCGGTCGGGTGCCCGGGCAGGCCTCGCCCTGGTTCAAGCCCCCGCGCCCGGTCGCCGAGGAGCCCGCCCCCGCCCCCGCCCCCGCCGCAGCCGTCGCCCCGGGCCCGGCCCCCGTGCCCGCGCCCGGTCCGCAGGCCCAGCACCCGGTCGGCCCGCAGCAGCGGTCCGAGCAGTTCGAGCAGCCGGAGCAGCCCGCCGAGTTCGCGCAGCCCGCCGAGCCCGCGCAGCCGGTCCCGGCCGCCGAGTCGGCCCGCGCCGAGCAGTCCGCGTTCTCCCCGGCGCCCGCGCGCCTCGACCCGGACGTCGCCTACGCGGCGCTCGTCTCGTACATGGACGCCCACAGCCACCAGCCCGACCCCCAGCGCCTCGCCGACTGGCTGACCAGGGAGTACGGCGTCACCGGCAAGGGACCGGACGGCTCGGTCCACCCCAAGGAGGTCGCCGACCTCTACCCGGAGCTGAACGAGCGCTACGCCGCGGCCGGGCGGGACTGACCGCCGCCGCCACCGTCCAGGGCCCGGGCGGCCATTGACGCCCGAGCCCGCCGGAGCTACCTTCGCCTCAACAAACTGTTGAAGCGCTGGTTCGGCATGGGGAGTGCGGATGACACGGGTCGGGGTCGACGGAAACGGGCCGACGGACGGGGCCTCCTTCTCCACCGGGGCCCGCGCCGCGGTGGAGGCGCTGCTCGCCCCGGTCGACGCCGATCTGGCGCGCCGTTACCCGGGTGAGCCCGGGACCAGGCAGCCGGTGCACACCGTCTACGTCCCGGCCGACGCCTTCGGCGCCGACACCGTGCGGGAGTGGGGCCGCCGGGCCCTGGAGGCCTTCGACCGCCACGCCGCCACCCCCGCCGAACTGGCCCGGGCCCTCGGCGTCTCGGACGACGAGCTGCTCGCCGACGTGCACGCCCGGGTCCGCGCCAAGCTGCAGCGCGAGCCGGTCGAGGACCTGCGGATCGACTTCGAGGACGGGTACGGACCCCGCCCCGACGCCGAGGAGGACGCGGCCGCCGTCCGCGCCGCCGAGCTGGTCGCCGCGGCGGTGGCCGAGGGCGGCGCCCCGCCGTACCTCGGCATCCGGACCAAGTGCATGGAGGCCGCCGTCCGGGCCCGCGGCATCCGCACCCTGGAGCTGTTCCTGGCCACCCTGCTGGCCAACGGCGGGCTCCCGGAAGGCCTGGTCATGACCCTGCCCAAGGTGACCTACGCCGAGCAGGTCACCGCGCTGGTCCGGCTGCTGGAGGACTTCGAGGGCCGGGCCGGGCTGCCCGCCGGCCGGATCGGCTTCGAGATCCAGATCGAGACCACCCAGGCGATCCTCGGCCCGGACGGCCGGGCCACCGTCGCCCGGATGATCGAGGCCGCCGAGGGGCGCGCCACCGGCCTGCACTACGGCACCTTCGACTACAGCGCCGCCTGCGGCGTCAGCGCGGCCCACCAGAGCATGGACCACCCGGTCGCCGACCACGCCAAGGCGGTCATGCAGGTGGCGGCCGCGGGCACCGGGGTGCGGCTCTCCGACGGTTCGACCAACGTCGTCCCGACCGGCTCCACCGAACAGGTGCACGCCGCCTGGAAGCTCCACCACGGACTGGTCCGCCGCTCGCTGGCCCGCGCCTACCACCAGGGCTGGGACATGCACCCGGCACACCTGCCCACCCGCTACGTCGCCGTCTACTCCTTCTACCGCGAGGGCCTGGCGGCCGCCGCCGCGCGGCTGGCCGCGTACGTCGCCAAGGCGGGCGGCGACGTGATGGACGAGCCGGCCACCGCCCGGGCGCTGAGCGGCTACCTGCTGCGCGGACTGGACTGCGGCGCCGTCGACCTCGCCGAGGTCACCGCGCTGACCGGCCTGGACCGCGGGCGGCTGAACGCCCTGGCCGGCCGCTGACCCGTCCGCGTCCGACAGTCAGGTCCCGGCCGTCGATCCTCCGGCTCGGCCGGCTCCCGGCCCCCGGCCGTTGATCCCTCCCGTCGTGCGCCAACTAGGCTGGCGGTGCCGCCCCGGTGTCCCGGGGCGCGCGCCGTCAGCCTTCACCGTCCTCGGGAGGACCCCCGCGCCATGTCCGCCACGCCGGAGCCCACCGCCAGGCCGTACCTCACCATCCGGCGGGCCGGCAGCCACGAGACCGAGATCAAGAAGTCCCGGTTCATCTGCCACCTCGCCCGGGTCACCGACGAGGAGGGGGCGCAGGCCTTCATCGCGGGCATCCGCAAGCAGTACTGGGACGCCCGGCACAACTGCACCGCCTTCGTGGTCGGCGACGAGCAGCGCCGCGAGCGCTCCAGCGACGACGGCGAACCCGGCGGCACGGCCGGGGTGCCGATGCTGGAGGTGCTGCGCCGACGCGGGCTGACCGACACGGTCGCCGTGGTCACCCGGTACTTCGGCGGGATCAAGCTCGGCGCGGGCGGCCTGGTGCGGGCGTACGGGAACGCGGTGTCGGAGGCGGTGGACGAGGTCGGCCTGCTGGAGCGCCGCCCGGTCGCGCTGCTCGCGGTGACGGTGGACCACGTCCGGGCCGGGCGGGTGGAGAACGACCTGCGGGCGGCCGGGTACACGGTGAGCGACCTGGCCTACGAGGCCGCCGGGGTGCGGATCGAGGTGGGGGTGCCGGAGCCGGACGTGGCGGACTTCCACACCTGGCTGGCCGAGGCGACCGGCGGTACCGCGGTGGCGGTCCCGGCCGGCCGCACGTACGTCGAGGTGCCGGTCTGACCCGAGGTGCCGCTCTGGCCGCGGGGGCGGGGGGTAGCTCCTGGGCCCCGGGGGTCGGACGATCCGTCGGACGGCCCGTGACCGGCCGTTTCCCGTAGCCCAGGCCCCGCGCCACGCGGAAGACCGCTTGAGCAGATTCACCCGAACGTAGTGTCGTAGCCCGGAGTTGGAACTTCCGCTCCGGGCCGTGGCGTTTCCTGGGCAAGGCTCCGGCAGAACCGGACGAAACCATCGATGGAGGACACAGGACCCCACCCCGCACCACGGAGGTATGCGCATGACCTCGGATCGATCGACCTCGAATTCCCAGTCCGCGACGAACCCGACCTCGAACCGCCCCACGAGCCATTCGACGAACCACCCGACGAGCCGTCCGACCTCGAACCATCCGATCGCGAACCGCCCCGCCCCGAACCGTGTCCGCTCGCACGCCGCCGCAGACCTGCCCGGCCCCCGCGGCCCCGCGACGCCCTACCGGATGACGGTCACCACGGCCCTCTCACACGCCGAGGCCGTCGCCCTGGCCGACGAACAACTGGCCTGCTGGCTGAAGCAGGAGGGTTTCGAGGAGCCCCCGCCGGCCCACCGCGCGCCCGCCGAGCAGGGCACCGAGCCGGCTCCCACCGCCGAGCGCCTCCGCCTGGGCGAGCGCGTCCTGCTCGACCGCGACCAGGGTCCGCTGCGCGGCGGCCCGGATGCCGGCCGGTACGACCGCCGCCGCCTGCGCACCCCGGCCCCGCACGGCACCCAGCAGCTCACCCTCACCGTGGCCACCGGTTCCGACGGCCCCACCTGGGTCCGGCTGGAGGCCGAGACCCACAGCACCGGCAGCGGTGTGCGCACCCCGTGCCGGGTGCCGGTGCCCGAACTCGCCCGCACGCTCCTCCCGCTGCTCGACGCCACCGACGGCCCGACCGCCGTCCACTCCGGCCCCCGGGTGATCACGGCCGACGAGGTCGACGCCCTGATCGACGAGCTGTGCGACCCCGAGCGCAGGCTGCCCACCGTGGTGGCCAGCGTCCCGGTGAACCTGCCGCTCGACAGCTGGGTGCGGGACGTGGTGGCCCCGCTCTGCCAGCAGCTGCCCGGCCTCGCCACCGCCTACGTACTGGACCCCGGCGCCCGCACCGGGTTCAACGTCGCGCTGGAGTACCACACCGTCTACGGCGGGGCGGTGCGCACCTACCTGCCCGAGGTCGACCCGGCCTCCCGGCAGGACAGCGCCCGACATCCGGTACTCGCCCGGGGCCGAATAGAAGAGGACCTGCGCCGCGCCGCCGGGCTGCTCGCCCGCGAGCCGCGCCGCCTGGCCGCGGAGCAGCCGCTGCCACCGCCGCTGGCGGCCGTCCCGGTGCTGCGCGTCCCGCCGCCGCAGCTCCGCCGGGACGCGGAGCAGACCGGGGAGCAGGCCGTGGCACACGCCGCGGAGCAGGCCGTCGTGCAGGTGGCCGAGGAGACCGTCGAGCAGGTCGTCGAACGGACCTCCGGCCCGGCCGCCCCGTTCCAGGGCGTGGAGCTGGCCGCGCTCGCCCGGGAGGAGCAACAGGACCGCGCCGAGCAGCAGGCCAGGGCCGACGAGCTGGAGCGGGTCCGGCACACCCTGCGCGTGGAGCGCCGCGAACACCGGGAACGCGGCCAGGGCCGGGAGGGCCGCGACGGCCGGGACGTCCGGGAGGGCCGTCTCCGCTCCGGAGCCCGTGCCCTGACCGGGCGCCACTGCGTGGCGCCGGGCGGTGGACCGGTCGGCGGGCCGCACTCCGTGGTCCAACCCCCCGACGGCTGCGGCACGCCCGACACCTTCACCGAACTCATGGCCAGACTCGGCGAGTTCCCGCTGGTGACCTTCACCGGTGACCAGAAGGTGGCGCTCGCCCTGGACGAGCTGCAGTGCGCCGGCGCCGGCTGGGCCCGGCTCGCCTGGGACGGGCTGACGGCACTCCAGGAGTACGCCGAGGCGGCCGTGCGCGGTGCGGCCGGCGGGGACTTCAAGCAGTGGTGCGAGCGCACCCCCGAGGGCTGTCACCGCTTCCCGCCCCGCAAGGCGGTCCGCGGGGAGTCCCGGACGGTGTTCAGCCACACCAAGTGGAAGCGCGAGCGGATGCTGCCGGTCCCGGAATGCGTCGACTCCTCCCGGCGCGCGTTCATGGGCGCGCACCTGCGGATCGGCGGCGGCCGCACCGCGCCCCGGCTGCACTACCTGGACGACTGCTCCGGCAGCGGCCGGATCTACGTCGGCTACATCGGCCTGCACCTCACCAACACCCGGACCAACTGAGCGGCTTGGCTGACCGCCGCGCCCGTTCGGGGGACAATGTCCGGCAGGGGCGGGCCCACAGGTTCGCCGATCGCCCCGGGCAGGCGCCGGACGAGCATGGGGGAACGACGACCGATGCAGTACTCAGCAGACGGCCAGTCCGACGGAACCGCCACCGTCCAGTTCCCCCGGCCGGGCTTCCTCGCCTCGGTCTTCCGCGACCTCGGAGCCGAGAACGGCCAGGAGCCGGACGGCGCCGCCGCCGGCCGCCCCCGTGGCGGTGCGACCGGTGACGGCCCGTCCGGCGACGGGCCGACCGGTGACAGACCGACCGACAGCGGACCCACTGGCAACGGGCGCACCGACAACGGACCCACTGGCAACGGACCGTCCGGTGAAGGACCGTCCGAGCCCGGCCCCGGCGAGGCCGACCCGGACGAGGCCGTGGCGGCGCACGCCCGGGCCGCGACCCTGACCCACCACCGCACCCGCGCCGTCCGGGCCGAGCACGACCGGCTGGCCGACCTGCTGCGCCGCGCCGCGCTGCCCGTCTCCGCCATGGACTTCGAGAGCCAGCTGCGCCACTACCAGCCCCGCCCCTACCCGGCCGACGGCCCCGGCGGCGGCGCCGAGGAGGAGTCCGAGCCCCGCTGGCAGGACTTCGCGCCCGCCGAACCGCCCGTGGCCGACCCGGAGGGCGGCCCGTCCCGCCGGCTGCTCGACTCCGGCTACCAGCGCGAGCTGGCCCAGGCCCGGCTCACCCACCAGCGCGCCCTGCGCGAGTGGCGCACCCGCCGGGCCGAGGCCGGCAGCCCGGCCGCCGACGAGTCCCGGCGCGCCCACGAGGCGGCCGAGGAGGCCCGGGCCCGCGCCGTGCGCGAGTACAACGAGAGCCTGGAGGAGTGCCGTCGGGCCTACCGGCTGGCCGAGCCGGCCGCCGTGGAGTCGCTGCTGGAACGGGCGCTGGCCGCCGCCGAGACCGCCACCCAGGACCTGCCCGCCCCGTGCAGGGCGGTCTTCCGCCCGCTCACCCGCACCGCCGTGCTGGACCTCGACCTGCCGCCGCTCGACCTGGTGCCCTCGCTCGCCGGCTACCGGCTCGCCCCGGACGGCGACGTCCTCCCGGTGCAGCGCCCGCCCGCGGACCGGGCCACCGACTACCTGCGGCTGGTCGCCCGGCTCGCCCTGCGGGCCCTGCAGGCCGCCGATGCCGTGGACACCGACGAGATACTCGCCGGCGTCGTCCTCAACGGCTGGCTGCGCGATCCCGCCGCGGCCGAGCCGCTCTGCCTGGTCAGCGTGGACGCCGACCGCGACGCACTGGCCCGTACCCGGCTGCTGCCGCCGGGCACCCCGTACGAGGAGCGCGACGACGAGGGCGTCTACGCCGACGCCGAGCAGGACGAGGCCCTGGTACGGCTGCGCCAGCTCGGCGCCGCCGTCACCCCGGACCCGTACGACCGGGCCGGTGTCCGGCCCGCCGCCCAGGCCGGGGCCACCGTGCCGGCCGCCGCCGACCTGTCCGCCAACGAGTTCGCCCAGCTGGTGCGGGACCTGCTGACCCGCGGCGGGATCGCGCAGTGGAGCGTCCGGCTGCGCGGCCCGGCCGGGCTGGTCGCCACCGGCGAGGGCGCGCCCGGCACCTCGCTGCCCGGCCGCTGGGTGGTGTGGGCCTCCCGGGACACCGGGTCGATCGGCGCCGAGCAGATCGAGACCCTGGCCGAGGCGGTCGGGGAGGAGTCCGCCGAGCGCGGCCTGCGGCTGACCACCGGCCGGTTCACCGAGGAGGTGCTGGACCTCACCGCCGAGGAGGGCCGCCGGCACATCCACCTGATCGACGGCGACGGCGTCCGCGAACTCGCCCACACCCACCTCGGCCTGCCGCTTGCCACCGGCGGCTGACCCGCCGCCCGCTCGCCACATCAGCCCTGCTCAGCAGCCTTTGCCCACCGCCCCGTCCCGGCGGGTCGGCCCGTCGCCGGCCTCACCCGAACGGCCCATCCGTCGGGCGCCCCGGCAGGTCCGGGCCGAGGCTGGGGGAACGGCACCCCGGCCCCGGCACCCCCGGGTGATCACCGTCGAACGGGCGTCCGGTACGGTCGGCGGTCGGCCCGGCCACGGGCGGATCCCAGGGGGAGAGGAATGGGCAGAGCGCTCGGCGCACCACCCGGCGAAGGCCCCGGCGACTCGGCCGGACCTGTGAAGGAGCCGGACCGATGACCGCGGTACTGGTCGCCGCCGCGGCGTTCCTGATGACCCTGATCGGCGGTTTCGTCGCCCAGCGCACCCGCGACCGCCGCCACCTGGTGCTCGGCTTCGCCGCCGGACTGATGCTCGGCGTGGTCGCCTTCGACCTGCTGCCCGAGGCGCTCCACCAGGCGCCGGGCGAGGTGCACGGCGTGCCGCAGGCGCTGCTGCTGTTCGCGGCCGGCTTCCTCACCATCCACGTGATCGAGCGCGCCGTCGCGATCCACCGCGGCCACGAGGGCGAGTACGCCGCGCACTCCCACGGCCACCACCACGGGGACGCCCGCTCCGCCGGGCACCAGGGCGTCGGGCTGACCGCCGCACTGGCCCTGGTCGGGCACAGCGTGATGGACGGCTTCGCGATCGGCGCCGCCTTCCAGGCGGGCACCACGGTCGGCACGGTGGTGGCCATCGCCGTGGTCGCGCACGACTTCGCCGACGGCTTCAACACGTACACGATCACCCGCCTGTACGGGAACAACCGGCGGCGGGCGCTGACCCTGCTCGCCGCGGACGCGGTGGCCCCGGTGTCCGGCGCGGCGATCACCCTGGCGTTCACCATCCCGGGGCACCTGCTCGGCCTCTACCTGGGCTTCTTCTCCGGATTCCTGCTCTACCTGGCGACCTCCGACATCCTCCCCGAGGCGCACAGCCCGCACCCCTCGCGCAGCACCCTGCTCTGCACCGTGGCCGGGGTCGGCTTCATGTGGCTGGTGATCGGCTTCGCGGGCTGAGGCCCGCACCGGTCCTCACCCTGGTCCCAGCCCCGAGACCGCGACCGGTACCTGGACCGATCGGCCCGGCGGTCGGGCGACCGGCCGCCGCGGCCCTCAGCCCGGAAGCCGCCCCCAGCACTCCCGCATCGAGGCCAGCGCCTCGGTGATGGCCGGCCGCCGGGAGGCCTGGGAGCGCCAGAGCGCGAACACCCGGCGGCCCGGCTCCGGCGCCACCCGGCGGGCCGCCACCCCGGGCGGCAGCGGGCCCCGCCCGAGCCTCGGCACCAGGCCCATCCCCAGACCGGCCGCGACCAGCGCGATCTGCGTCTCGAACTCCCCGACCTGGTAGCGCACGTCCGGCTCCTCGCCGGCCTCGCGCAGGGTGCGGACCAGCCAGTCGTGGCAGATGTTGCCCGGTGGCACGCTGATCCAGCGCTGCCCGCACAGCCGCTCCACCGGCACCGGGTCGAGCGCGGCCAGGTCGTCGTCGGCGGGCAGCAGCAGGTCCACCGGGTCCGTGCCGAGGTCCATCCGGGAGACCCCCTCCTGCACCGGCAGCGGCACGGTCGGCCAGTCCTGCACCAGCGCCAGGTCCACCTCGCCCCGGGCCACCAGCTCGGCCGCCGGGTACGGGTCGCGCTCCAGCAGCCGGACGTCCAGCTCCGGGCAGCGCCGCCGCAGGTCGGCCAGCGCCCCGGGCATCAGTCCGCGGGCACCGGACGGGAACGCGGCCACCAGCAGCCGCCCGACGGCCTGGCCGCGCTGCTCCTCCAGCCGCACCTCGGCCTGCTCCACCAGCCCCAGCACGGTCTGCGCGGTGACGGCCAGCTCGCGCGCCGCGTCGGTCAGCACCACGCCGCGGCCCTGCCGCTCCAGCAGCACCGTCCGGGTCTCCCGCTCCAGCTTGGCGATCTGCTGCGAGACCGCCGAGGGCGTGAAGCCGAGTGCCGCGGCAGCCCCGCCGACCGAGCCGTACACCGCCACCGCGTGCAGCGCCCGCAGGCGCCCCAGGTCCATCATGCAGTGATACTAAAGCGTCCTCTTCAGAATTCATCGCTGGTGCTGAACGGTCCGGCGCCACCATGCTCGACCCATGACCGCGACAACCGCCGCCGCTCCGAGCGGCCGGAACAGCATGAGCAGTACGGGCAGCACAGGCAGCACGACCGGCACGGGCGGCACCGGCGGCCGGGGCGGCATGAGCCCGCGCCACATCGCCCTGGCCGTCCTGGTGGCCGCCGTCTGGGGCCTCAACTTCGTCCTGATCCACGTCGGCCTGGACAACTTCCCGCCGCTGCTCTTCTGCGCCCTGCGGTTCGCCGTCGTCGCGGTGCCGGCGGTCTTCTTCGTCGGCCCGCCCAAGGTGGCCTGGCGCTGGGTGCTGGCGGTCGGCATGGTCCTCGGGGTGGTCAAGTTCGGACTGCTCTTCCTCGGCATGCACGCCGGGATGACGGCCGGGCTCTCCTCGCTGGTGCTCCAGGGGCAGGCCGGCTTCACCGCGTTGTTCGCCGCCGTGCTGCTGCGCGAACGCCCCGGCGGGCAGCGGCTGGCGGGCCTGGCGGTCGCCTTCGCCGGCATCGCGCTGAGCGCCTGGGACCAGGGCGCCGGCGGCCCGCTCGGGGCCTTCGCCCTGGTCGTCCTGGCCGCCGTCGCCTGGGGGCTGGCCAACGTGCTGACCCGCAGGGCCGCGCCGCCGGACGCGCTGCGCTGGATGGTCTGGGTCAGCGCCGTCCCGCCGCTGCCGCTGCTGGGCCTGTCCCTGCTGGTCGAGGGCCCCGAGGCGGACCTGCGCGCCCTGCGCGACATCACCCCGGCCGGACTGGGCGCGATCGGCTACGTCGGGCTGGTCTCCACCCTGCTCGGCTTCGTCGCCTGGAGCTTCCTGCTGCGCAGCTACGACGCGACCGCCGTCGCGCCCTACTCGCTGCTGGTGCCGGTGTTCGGGATGTCCTCGGCCTGGCTGCTGCTCGGCGAACGGATCAGCCCGACGGCCGCCGCGGCCGCGCTGCTGGTGATCACCGGGATCGGGATCACCGCGCTGCGTCCCGGTACCGCTAGCGGCGTGGCGGCCCGGCTGCGAGGAAGCGGGCCTCGGCGGAGCGCAGCACCCGCAGCAGCACCTCCTCGTCGGCGGGGCTGACCTCGCCGAAGTACTCCTGGGCCACCTCGTCCCGGACCTGCCCGATCCGCTCCACCGCCGCCCGTCCGGCCTCGGTCAGCAGGATCCGCACCGCCCGCCGGTCGGCCGGGTCGGGGCTGCGCTCGACCAGGCCGGCCTCCTCCAGCGCGTCGACCACGGTGGTCGCCGAGCGCGGGGCGATGTGCAGCTTGTCGGCGAGGTCGCTCAGCCGCATCGCGTGGTCCGGCGTCTCGCAGCCGGGCACGTGGGCGAGCGTGCGCAGGGCCCGGGCCTGGCCGGGGGTGATGCCGTACGGCTCCAGCCGCCAGCCGGTCTGACGGCGGATCCGCTTGATCGCCCTGGTCATCGCGTCGGCCAGCTCGGCGGCGGTGCCCGGGGTGCCGGGCCGGGGGCCGGGGGAGGGGTCCGCCGGTTCGTCGGTCGGCGTGGTGGTCATCGGCGGTCTCCTCGGCTGGCGTCCGCCCAAGGGTAGCCGTCGGTCCGGGGCCCGTGGCGGGCGGCGGAAGGCGATCGCGGAAATATGTTGAGCTTGACTCAGTATCTGGGTTAGCGTTACTCCCAAGTGAGGGAACCCTAAGTTCCCGTCCCCGACCAATGGAGGGCCCATGCCCCGCTCCGAAGCCCGCGTCGCCACCGACCGCCCGGGCCGTTACGCCAAGCAGCTCACCGCCCACATGGGGCGCAAGATCGAGGCCGTCTACTCCGAGGAGACCGGCCGCGGCACGATGGTCTTCGGCGCCGGCACCGCCACCCTGGAGGCCCAGCCGGACGCGCTGCTGCTCACCGTCGAGGGCGAGCGCGACAAGCTGCCCGGACTGGAGGACGTCGTCGGCCGCCACCTGGTCCGCTTCGGCGCCCGCGACGAACTCGTCATCGAGTGGCACCGGGACAACGGCGAGCCCGGCCTGGTTCACCGCAACGAGGACCCCGAGGCCTGACCGCCACCGGCACCCGGCCCGGGCAGCCACCGGGCCAGCGGCCACAGCACCAGGACGGCCAGGCACCAGCTCGCCACCACGTCCAGCAGCCAGTGGAAGTCGCTCCACACCAGCCCCGCGCCCACCCCGAGCGACAGCAGCACCGCACCCGCCGCCAGCCCCCGGGCGGCGCGCGGCCCCGCCACCCGGGCCAGCAGCAGCGCCGCCACCCCGTACGAGATCGCCGCGGTCGCGGTGTGCCCGGACGGGTACCAGCCCCACTGGCCCGCCGCCAGCGGCTCCCCGAGTGGACCGGGCCGGGCGAAGGCCGACTTCGCCGGGACCACCAGCAGCGGGATCAGCGCCGAGGTCAGCGCCGCCACCGGCAGCGGCAGCCACCAGCGCCCGGCCCCGGCCCGGCGCCCCCGCCAGGCGGCCAACGCGCCGGCCAGCAGCAGCACCGGGACCGCCGGGACGCCGCCGCCCAGGTCCGACAGGAAGTGGCCGAGCCGGTCCAGCAGCGCGTCCGGGACGTCCCGGTGGGCCGTACGGACGGCCCGGCGGACCGAACGGTCCACGCCGAGCAGCGGCCCCTCCACCGCGACCTGCCAGGACACCACCACCAGCAGCACCGCCGCCGTCACCGGGACGGCCACCGGCCGGGCCACCCGGCCCAGGACGACGGACAGCCGCCCCGGAGCAGGGGGGAGAGCTCCGGGGCGGCCCTGATGATCGCCGTTCCGTGCGCCCCGGGGGGTGTGGGTCGGACGGTCGGTCGATCGGCCTTCGGTGTGCGCCGGCCCTCCCGGGCCGGGCTGGTCGTCCTCGTCCGGCACCCGCGGAACCGGCCCCGGAGGGGGCCCCGCGGACGGCCGCGCCCATGGCTGAGGCTCGCTGTCCATCTGCGATGACACTACGTCAACAGCCCTTCCGCGCCGAGCGCCTTCAGCGATTCCGCACACCATCTTCACCCTGCGCGGGGCAACCTCGGAGGCGCCCCGTCGATCATGCCCCGGCCGCCCGCGCGACGCGCCCGGACAACCGAACGGCCCGTGCGGACCAGAGGTCCCCACGGGCCGTTCAGCGCTGTCCGGACAACCCTCCGGAAGGGGGTTCACGACCTGGCGGGCGACACCGCTCAGAGAGCGGCGAACGCGCCCTCCAGGATGTCCAGGCCCTCGTTCAGCAGGTGCTCCGGCATGACCAGCGGCGGCAGGAAGCGCAGCACGTTGCCGTAGGTGCCGGCGGTCAGCACGACCAGGCCCTCCGCGTGGCACGCCTTGGCGATGGCCGCGGTGACCTCCGCGTTCGGCTCCTTGCCACCCGGCTTCACCAGCTCGACGGCGATCATCGCGCCGCGGCCGCGGACCTCGCCGATGATCTCGTACTTCTCCTGCATGGCCCGCAGGCGGCCCAGCATGATCTCGCCGATCCGCTGCGCCTTGCCGTTGAGGTCCTGCTCCTTCATGGTCTCGATGGCACCCAGCGCGGCGGCACACGCCACCGGGTTGCCGCCGTAGGTGCCACCCAGACCACCGGTCTGCGCGGCGTCCATGATCTCGGCGCGGCCGGTCAGCGCGGACAGCGGCAGACCGCCGGCGATGCCCTTGGCGGTGGTGATCAGGTCCGGGACGATGCCCTCGTCCTCGCACGCGAACCACTGGCCGGTGCGGCAGAAGCCGGTCTGGATCTCGTCCGCGACGAACACGATGCCGTTCGCCTTCGCGAACTCCACGATCGCCGGCAGGAAGCCCTTGGCCGGCTCGATGAAGCCGCCCTCGCCCTGGATCGGCTCGATGATGATCGCGGCGACGTTCTCGGCACCGATCTGCTTGTTGATGGTGTCGATCGCCTGGGCGGCGGCCTCGGCGGCGGCGTTCTCCGCACCCGTCAGCCAGCGGTACGGGTAGGCGACCGGCACCCGGTAGACCTCGGGGGCGAACGGACCGAAGCCCTGCTTGTACGGCATGTTCTTCGCCGTCAGCGCCAGCGTCAGGTTGGTGCGGCCGTGGTAGCCGTGGTCGAACACCACGATGGCCTGGCGCTTGGTGTAGGCGCGGGCGATCTTCACCGCGTTCTCGACGGCCTCGGAGCCCGAGTTGAACAGCGCGGTGCGCTTCTCGTGGTCACCCGGGGTCAGCTCGTTCAGCTGCTCGGCGACGGCCACGTAACCCTCGTACGGGGTCACCATGAAACAGGTGTGCGTGAAGCTGGCCAGCTGCTCGGTCGTCCGGGCCACCACGGCCTCGGCGCTGTTGCCGACATTGGTCACGGCGATGCCGGAACCGAAGTCGATCAGCGAGTTGCCGTCCACGTCCTCCAGCACGCCGCCGTTGGCACGGGACACGTACACCGGCAGGGTGGTGCCGACACCGGCCGCCACCGCACCCAGCTTGCGGGCGTGCAGCTCCTGCGACTTCGGACCGGGGATCGCGGTGACCAGGCGGCGCTCCTGCGGGAGCGGCGTTGCGGCGCTCATGGGGTATCTCCAGACTTCTCGGCTCGGTGCTTCGCAGGCTACGGCCGCCCTCCCCACCCCGGCACGCGCCACTCGGTAGTAGTGCGCCGTCCGACTTGTCCGGCACGGCCAGCGCGGGTGGCGCGACTACCCGCAGGCCGCGCTCCACTACCCTGAGCGCGGGCGTGTCGCCGGTACGGCGGCATGGGTATGGCGGCACCGACGGCGGTCGGGCCGGGCGGGCGGGCGAGGGAACGGGACCGTACATGGCACAGGACGGGGCACACCACCACGGCGAGCGCACCACCACCAGACCCCCGACCCCCCTGCCCCACCAACGGCCCGCGGCGGGCTCGGACGGGGCCTTCGACCTTCCGGTGTGGGTGGCGATTCCTCGGCCGGAGGCAGCTCCCGGGATTTTCCGGCAGGGCTACAAGTGGACCGATCCCACCGAGGCGGAGGAGGCGAAGGTTCCGACCGGGCAGCTGCTGTGGCGTGCCGTCCTGAACCTTGTCGCCACTGTCGCGACCTACTACATCGGTACGTTCGTGCTCGTGTGGGTGGTGGGACTCCTCGGAGGGTTCGCCGGGACGTCGCCGGAGCAGTTCAACACCGTCCAGGTCCTCATCAACCTGGTCACCATCGGTTGCGCGGCCGCGGTGTTCTGGCGTACCGGCCGGTGGCGCGAGGTCGGCCGCCGGTTCCTCACACGTTCCGGGTGGCGGAGGAACGTCGCTCCGGTCCTTGCTCGGGCGATCACCCACGAGGGGCCCGCCCCGACCAGGCCTGCTGGCGGCGCTGAGCCGTTGCCCGCCGCCGACCCGTGGTTCGCCCAGCGATCTGGCGGAGCGTCGGCAGCGGCCGAGAAACTGGACCACTCGAAGGCCGGGGACGTCGACTACGTCCGGATCCAGCGGGCGTGGGAGTCCGCCCAGGCCGATGCCGTCTTCCTCCCTGCATTCGTCGACCAGGTGCTCGCACGCGGTGCTGCGGCTTTTGCGCATCCCTCGGAGGCCCGGGACCTGGCGACCAGGAAGGCCTGGCACGACCTGCTGCTGCAACAGGTGCGGCTCGGCACGACGCAGGACGTGGTGAAGAACCCGCACGGCCACCGGTCGACCGGATTCGCCTTGGACCCGACCGTCCTGGGGACGTCGCTGCTGGCTGTCGGCCCCGCCGGAACCGGCAAGACGGCTCGACTCGCCCGTCCCGTCACGGAGGCCCTGTGCCTCCAGACATTGGCTGGGACAGCATGCGTCGTAGTGGTCGGCGCAGCGGACGCGGACCTCGGCCCGGACAACTGGTACGACGTGGTGATCGCCCCGGGCGAGCCGGGTTCGGTCTACGGGTTGGACCTCTACGGAGCGACGCAGGATCCCGACGAGGCAGCCGCCAGACTCGCGGACGCGTTGCTGCCGGACGAACTGATCGCGCGCGCGGAGAGCGCCCGGACGACCCTTCAACAGGTGGTTGGACCGTTCAGCACCGCCTACGGGCGCTACCCGGGGGTCCGGGAACTGCGGGCGCTTCTCTCCGGGGAGCCGGGCGTTATGGAACCGCTCGTCAAGGCTCTTCGGACAACGGGTCGGTTGTCGGTCTATGAGCGGGACCTCGAGTACCGGCAGCGGCATCAGGAGCGCGCCGATGACCCGGGGGTCCTTCTTGCGGACCGCTTGGCACTGCTCGACCGGCCGGCGTTCGAAGGAGCCTTCGCCACGGACGGCACAGGCCGTCTTCCCTTCGCCATGCGTGCGCTCGACCACCCTCTCCGGGTTCGGGTGAAGCTGCCCGAGCGGAGCCACCCGGAGGCGTCCCGGATCCTCTCCCGTCTCGTGGTGGGACAGTTCGTCGTGGCGGCAGCCGGCCGCGAGGACCGCTCTCTGTTCGCCGGACTTGTGGTGGACGATGCGTCCGCCGCACTGGATGCGAACACCGTTCGCGGCCTCCAGCGGATGCGGGGAGCCAATGCGGGCGCGGTGCTGCTGCTCCGCACCCTGATGGATCTGCCGGAATCGCTGAGGACCCCCTTGTTCGGGGCGGTGGGCTGTCGGATGGTCTTCCCCGGTATCGCTCCCTGGGACGGGAAGTTCTTCTCGGAGGCGTGGGGTACGCACGTCGTCCACGAGACGGAGGTCACCCACACCCCCGACACCTCCGGTGGGGTGATACGGCGGGCGGGCCGGGTCGGGCGGAAGGCGTTGTCGGGGACGACGGCGCAGACGGAGTCGGTGACGACGCGGGACGTGGAGCGGTTGCGGTGGTCGCCGTCGGATCTGGCGCACGCGTTGCCGGCGGGGCATGCGGTGGTGTCGTTGACGGCGGTGTCGGGGGAGCAGGTTCCGCCGCTGCTGGTGGACCTCAGGGGCTGAGGGCGGGCGGCGGGGGAAGTCGCCTTCGAGGTGGATTCGGCAGTGCGGGTTGTCCGGGGCGTCCATAATGAAGGGGAGAGACCCTCACCAGTCCCACGTCCCTCTCCTCGCCCGGCCGCAACGGCGCGGTCAGGTCGATCCTTCGAAGGTGCCATGCCCCCCACACTCGCCTCCGTCGTCCGCAACACGTCGCTCCATCTGACGGTCCTCGCCGGTGCGGATCACCTGGAGCGGCCGGTCCGCTGGGTGCACACCAGTGAGCTGGACGACCCGACGCCGTTCCTGGAGGGTGGTGAGCTGCTGCTCACCACCGGTATCAAGCTGGGCCGTACGGCGGCGCAGTTGCAGGCGTACGTGCACCGGCTGGCCGACGCGGGGGTGGTCGGGCTGGGGCTCGGGGTGGGGTTGTCGCACACGGAGGTGCCGCAGCCGCTGGTGGACGCGGCGGCGCAGCGCGGGCTGCCGTTGCTGCGGGTGCCGGAGCCGACGCCGTTCATCGCGATCAGCAAGGTGGTGTCGGCGGCGCTGGCCGCGGAGCAGTACGAGGCGGTGACGACCAGCTTCGAGGCGCAGGAGGAGCTGACCCGGGCGGCGCTGGGCAAGGACGGCACGACGGCGGTGGTGCGCCGGCTGGCGGCCCGGCTGGGTGGCTGGGCGGCGCTGTACGACGGGTCGGGTGCGCTGTCGGTGGTGGCGCCGGACTGGGCGGCGCGCCGGGCGGGGCGGTTGGCGGCGGAGGTGGACCGGCTGCGTCGGCGTCCGGCGCCGTCGAGTGCGGCGTTGCAGGGGCGCGCGCCGGGGATAGACACGGCGGACGAGGACTACGTGGTGGTCCAGTCGCTGGGGGCGGACCGGCGGGCCCGGGGTTTCCTGGCGGTCGGGACCGAGGACCGGATCACGCCGACCGAGCGGTACGTGCTGAACGCGGCGGTGGCGCTGCTGACCCTCACCCTGGAGCGTTCGCGGGAACTGCGGCAGGCCGAGGAGCGGATGGGCGCGGCGCTGCTGCGGATGGTGCTGGCCGGTGAGGTGGCGACGGCCCGCCAGGTGGCGGTGGGGCTGTTCGGGGGGCTGCCGGAGGGGACGATACGGGTGCTGGTGGCCGGGGCCGGTCCGGCCAACGCGGATGCCGCGGAGGCGCTCGGGGAGCTGGGCGACCGGGCCGAGCAGGCGGGTGCCCGGGTGGGCGAGAAGCTGCTGGTGGCGCGGGAGGACGGTGCGCACGGGCCGCGGCTGATGGTGCTGGCGCTGGACAACGGCGCGGTGCACCGGGCCTGTCTGGGCGCGGTGGAGGAGCACGAGGGCCTGTCGCTGGGCGTCTCGGCGCCGGCCGCGCTGGAGGAGGCGGGGACGGCGAACGCGCAGGCGGAGCGGGCGCTGGCGGTGGCGCTGCGCGGTGGCCGCCGGTCGGTGGACCACGAGGAGGTCGGCGCGGGGTCGCTGCTGCCGCTGCTCGGCGAGGACGCGGTGACGGCCTTCGCGGAGGGGCTGCTGCGGCCGTTGCGGGAGCACGACCGGACGGCCCGCGGGGATCTGGTGGCCTCGTTGCGGGCGTGGCTGTCGCGGCACGGCCAGTGGGACGCGGCGGCGGCGGACCTGGGTGTGCACCGGCACACGCTGCGCTACCGGATGCGCCGGGTCGAGGAGCTGTTGGGCCGGTCGCTGGACGACACGGACGTGCGGATGGAGCTGTGGCTGGCGCTGCGCTCCGGCGAGGAGTGAGGCGCCGGCGGGGTGTGGGGTTCCGGCGGCCCGCGGGGCGCCGGTAGGACGCGGTGGAGTGGCCCCGGGGGCGAACGCTCCTAGTCGGCCAATCCGGTCGGCGCGCCGCCGCGCCTACCCTCAAAACCGGGTCCCACGTCCGTGGGCCGTAGGACAGACGAGGAGAGGGCCGGTACCACGGTGACCACCACGTACGATTTCTGGCTCGCCGGCCGCCGGGCGAGCGGTGACGCCGACTTCGAGGTGCACAACAGCTGGGACGGCCGTCTGGTCGGCAAGGTGAGCATCCCGACCGAGGCGCAGGTCGAGGAGGCGCTGGACGCCGCCGTGGCCGCGCTGCCGGTGTTCGCCGCCACCCCGGCGCACCAGCGTGCCGCCGCCCTGGACCACGTGGCCAAGCGGCTGACCGAGCGCACCGAGGAGCTCGCCCAGCTGGTCAGCGCCGAGAACGGCAAGCCGATCAAGTGGGCCCGCGGTGAGATCGGCCGCGCGGTGTCGGTCTTCCGCTGGGCCGCCGAGGAGGCGCGCCGCACCAACGGCGAGACCATGCGGCTGGACACCGACCCGGGCGGCGTGGGCCGTTTCGCGGTGGTGCGCCGTTTCCCGCGCGGTGTGGTGCTGGGGATCGCCCCGTTCAACTTCCCGCTGAACCTGGTCGCCCACAAGGTCGCCCCGGCGATCGCGGTCGGCGCCCCGATCATCCTGAAGCCGGCTCCGTCGACCCCGCTGTCGGCGATGGTGCTGGGCGAGATCCTGGCCGAGACCGACCTGCCGGTCGGCTCCTGGTCGATCCTGACCGTGCCGAACGACCGGATGCCGGCCCTGGTGCAGGACGAGCGCCTGCCGGTGATCTCGTTCACCGGTTCGGACAAGGTCGGCTACCAGATCATGGACTCGGTGCCGCGCAAGCACTGCACCCTGGAGCTCGGCGGCAACGCCGCGGCCGTGGTGCTCGCCGACTGGTCCTCGGAGGCCGACCTGGACTGGGCGGCCACCCGGATCGCGATGTTCGCGAACTACCAGGGCGGCCAGTCCTGCATCTCGGTGCAGCGGGTGATCGCCGACGCCTCGGTGTACGACGCGCTGGCGGAGAAGGTCGTCGCCAAGGTCAGGGCGCAGGTCACCGGTGACCCGGCCGACGACGCGACCGACGTCGGCCCGCTGATCGACGAGAACGCCGCGAAGCGCGTCGAGTCCTGGGTCGAGGACGCGGTCGCCAAGGGCGCCAAGGTGCTCACCGGCGGTACCCGTGAGGGTGCGACCTACGCCCCGACCGTGCTGGCCGACCTGCCCGGTGACGCGATCCTGGCCAAGGCCGAGGTGTTCGGCCCGGTGCTGTCGCTGCACAGGGTGGACGGCGTGGACGAGGCCTTCGCGGCCGTCAACGACTCGGCGTTCGGTCTCCAGGCGGGCGTGTTCACCCACGACCTGCAGACCGCCTTCCGCGCCCACCGGGAGCTGGAGGTCGGCGGTGTGATCATCGGCGACGCGCCGTCCTACCGTGCCGACCAGATGCCGTACGGCGGCGTCAAGGACTCCGGTGTCGGCCGTGAGGGCGTCAAGTACGCGATGGACGACTACACCGTCGAGAAGGTCATGGTCCTGACCGGTCTCGACCTCTGAGACCTCTGAGACCTCTGAGATCGCCGGGGCCGCTGAGGCCCCTGGCCGACGCGGTGTCGTCGTAGGCGGGAGGGCCCGGTTCGCCGAACCGGGCCCTCTTCGCGTTCGCGCCCCGGCGCGGGCTCAGCCGTCGTGTCCGGCGGCGGCCGCGACCGCCTCCTCGACGGTGGCGTTCCCGGCGACCAGCTCCAGGGTCAGCCCGGCGGTGCCCGGTTCGCGCAGCAGGGCGGCCAGGACGGCGGCGACGTCGGCCCGGTCCACCGCGCCGCGGTCGACGGAGGGGGCGAGCCGGACCAGGCCGGTGCCGGGGCCGTCGGTGAGCCGTCCGGGGCGCAGCACCGTCCAGTCCAGCGCGGTGCGGGCCCGGACGGCGTCGTCGGCGGCGCCCTTGGCCCGCAGGTAGGTCTCGAAGACCTCGTCGGCGGGGAAGCGGGCCTCGGCGTCGGCGGCCATCGCCGAGACCATCAGGTACCGGCGGACCCCGGCGAGTTCGGCGGCGTCGGCGAGCAGCACGGCGGCGTCCCGGTCGACGGTGTTCTTGCGGGCGGCGCCGCTGCCCGGTCCGGCGCCGGCGGCGAAGACCACCGCGTCGGCGCCGGTGAGCAGTGCGGCGAGCCGGGTGGCGGTGGCGGCCTCCAGGTCGAGCAGCAGCGGCTCGGCGCCGGCGTCGACGAGGTCCTGGGCCTGTTCGGGGCGGCGGATGATCCCGGCGGGGCGTTCGCCGCGGGCGGCGAGCAGCCGTTCCAGGTGGAGCGCGATCTGTCCGTGGCCCCCGGCGATGACGGTACGCATGGTCCGACGGTAGTCCGAAGGGTCGGAAGTCGTCCTGGGGAGTGCCGCGAACAGGACACAATGGGCGCATGACTTCGCTCGCCCACCCGCAGCTGCGTTTCACGCCCACCGTGGCGGACCCCTCCGGCCCCCGGGAGCTGGTGATCCTGGGTTCCACCGGGTCGATCGGCACCCAGGCCATCGACGTGGTGCTCCGCAACCCGGACCGTTTCCGGGTGGTCGCCCTGTCGGCGGCGGGCGGTCGGGTGGAGCTGCTGGCCGAGCAGGCGGTGCGGCTGGGCGTGCACACCGTGGCGGTGGCCGATCCGGCGGCCGTTCCGGCGCTGCGCGAGGCGCTGGCCGCGAAGGCGGCGGGCGGTGCGCTGCCGACCGTGCTGGCGGGCCCGGACGCGGCGACCGAGCTGGCCGCCCTGGAGTGCCACTCGGTGCTGAACGGCATCACGGGGTCGATCGGCCTGCGGCCGACGCTGGCCGCGCTGAAGGCGGGCCGGGTGCTGGTGCTGGCCAACAAGGAGTCGCTGATCGTCGGCGGTCCGCTGGTGAAGGCGGTGGCGAGGCCGGGCCAGATCGTGCCGGTGGACTCCGAGCACGCGGCGCTGTTCCAGGCGCTGGCCGGCGGTACCCGGGCCGAGGTGCGCAAGCTGGTGGTCACGGCGAGCGGCGGCCCGTTCCGCAACCGCACCCGTGAGCAGCTGGCCGGGGTGACCCCGCAGGACGCGCTGGCGCACCCGACCTGGGCGATGGGCCCGGTCGTCACGATCAACTCGGCCACCCTGGTGAACAAGGGCCTGGAGGTGATCGAGGCGCACCTGCTGTACGACGTGCCGTTCGACCGGATCGAGGTCGTGGTCCACCCGCAGTCGGTGGTGCATTCGATGGTGGAGTTCACCGACGGTTCGACCCTGGCGCAGGCCAGCCCGCCGGACATGCGGATGCCGATCGCGCTGGGCCTGGGCTGGCCGGACCGGGTGCCGGACGCGGCCCCCGCCTGCGACTGGACCAGGGCCGCCACCTGGGAGTTCTTCCCGCTGGACGACGAGGCCTTCCCGGCGGTCGAGCTGGCCCGTGAGGTGGGCACCCTGGGCGGTACCAACCCGGCGGTGTTCAACGCGGCCAACGAGGAGTGTGTGGAGGCGTTCCTGAAGGGCCGCCTCGCTTTCACCGGAATCGTGGACACTGTTGCCAAGGTCGTGGCCGAGCACGGTCAGCGGGACGGCGCTCCGGCGGCGGGAACTTCCCTGACGGTCGAGGACGTCCTGCACGCGGAGGACTGGGCGCGCGCCCGGGCCCGCGAGCTGGCGGCCGGCTGACGGTCGACCGACGACCCCGATTGCGGTAGGACGAGACGATGAGCGGAGCGGCATGACGGAGGACCAGCGGTGGCAACGGTTTTGACGGTGGTCGGCATCCTGGTCTTCGTCATCGGGCTGCTCGTCTCGATCGCCTGGCACGAACTCGGCCACCTCTCCACGGCCAAGCTGTTCGGCATCCGGGTGCCCCAGTACATGGTCGGCTTCGGCCCGACCCTCTGGTCGCGCCGGAAGGGCGAGACCGAGTACGGCATCAAGGCGATCCCGTTCGGCGGGTACATCCGGATGATCGGGATGTTCCCGCCGGGCGAGGACGGCCGGATCACCAAGCGCAGCAGTTCGCCCTGGCGCACCATGATCGAGGACGCCCGCGAGGCCTCCTACGAGGAGCTCCAGGAGGGTGACGAGAGCCGGCTCTTCTACACCCGCAAGCCGTGGAAGCGCATGATCGTGATGTTCGCCGGGCCGTTCATGAACCTGGTCCTGGCGTTCGGGCTCTTCCTGACCGTCATGATGGGCTTCGGCGTCTCGATGACGGTGCCGACCATCGGCTCGGTCGCCCAGTGCGTGGTCAAGGCCGGCCAGCCCACCGACACCTGCCCCGCCGACGCGCCCAAGACCCCGGCCAACGAGGTGGGGCTGCGCCAGGGCGACAAGGTGCTCTCCTTCGATGGCGACCGGATCCGCGACTACGACCAGCTCCAGGCGGACATCCGGAAGTCGGCCGGCAAGCAGGTGGCGATCGTCGTGGAGCGCGGTGGCGAGCGGCTCACCTTCACGCCCACCATCGCCGTCAACGACGTGCAGAAGTACGACGGCAAGGGCGTGCCGCTGAAGGGCCAGACCGTGCAGGCCGGGTTCCTCGGGTTCACCCCGAAGAGCGAAACCGTCCAGCTCGGCTTCGGGCAGTCGGTGGACCGGATGTACGACATGGCCGAGAACGGGGTGAAGTCGCTGGCCGCCCTGCCGGGCAAGATCCCCGGGCTGTGGAACGCCGTCGTCGGCGACGCCCCGCGCGACCCGGACTCCCCGGTCGGCATGGTCGGCGCGGCCCGGGTCAGCGGCGAGGTCTTCTCGCTCGACCTGCCCGCCACCCAGCGGATCGCGTTCTTCGTGAACCTGCTGGCCGGCATCAACCTGTCGCTCTTCCTCTTCAACATGCTGCCGCTGCTCCCGCTGGACGGCGGGCACATCGCCGGCGCGGCCTGGGAGGCGGTCCGGCGCCGCTTCGCACAGCTGTTCAGGCGGCCCGACCCGGGCCCGTTCGACGTCGCCAGGCTGATGCCGGTGGCGTACGTGGTGGCCAGCATCTTCATCGGCTTCACGCTCCTGGTGATGGTCGCCGACCTGGTGAACCCGGTGAAGATCAGTTAGGGCGTTCGGGTACCACGGGTGTGCTGGGCGCCGTTGCGGTGCCGTACCGTGGAGGCCGGGTGCGCGATCGTCAGCGCGCCCGGCCTCGGCCGTGTCACGGCCGGGCGGTCGACCACACCTCAACCCCGGGGAACCCTGCGCACATGACCGCGATCTCGCTCGGTATTCCGTCCCTGCCGCTCAAGCCGCTGGCCAAGCGCCGCTACTCCCGGCAGATCATGGTCGGCAACGTGCCGGTCGGCGGCGACGCCCCGGTCTCGGTGCAGTCGATGACCACCACGGTCACCTCCGACATCAACGCCACGCTGCAGCAGATCGCCCAGCTCACCGCGTCCGGCTGCCAGATCGTCCGGGTCGCCGTGCCCACGCAGGACGACGCCGACGCGCTGCCGATCATCGCCAAGAAGTCGCAGATCCCGGTCATCGCGGACATCCACTTCCAGCCCAAGTACGTCTTCGCGGCGATCGACGCCGGCTGCGCCGCGGTGCGCGTGAACCCGGGCAACATCAAGCAGTTCGACGACAAGGTCGGCGAGATCGCCAAGGCCGCCAAGGACGCGGGCGTGCCGATCCGGATCGGCGTCAACGCCGGCTCGCTGGACAAGCGCCTGCTGGAGAAGTACGGCCGGGCCACCCCGGAGGCGCTGGTCGAGTCGGCGCTGTGGGAGTGCTCGCTGTTCGAGGAGCACGACTTCCGCGACATCAAGATCTCGGTCAAGCACAACGACCCGGTCGTGATGATCAACGCCTACCGTCAGCTCGCCGCCGCGTGCGACTACCCGCTGCACCTCGGCGTGACCGAGGCCGGGCCGGCCTTCCAGGGCACCATCAAGTCGGCGGTCGCCTTCGGCGCGCTGCTGGCCGAGGGCATCGGCGACACCATCCGGGTCTCGCTCTCCGCCCCGCCGGCCGAGGAGATCAAGGTCGGCAACCAGATCCTGGAGTCGCTCGGGCTGCGCGAGCGCGGCCTGGAGATCGTCTCCTGCCCCTCCTGCGGGCGCGCCCAGGTGGACGTCTACAAGCTCGCGGAGGAGGTCACCGCCGGGCTGGAGGGCATGGAGGTGCCGCTGCGGGTGGCCGTCATGGGCTGCGTCGTGAACGGCCCGGGCGAGGCCCGGGAGGCCGACCTCGGGGTCGCCTCCGGCAACGGCAAGGGCCAGATCTTCGTCAAGGGCGAGGTCATCAAGACCGTTCCGGAGTCGAAGATCGTCGAGACCCTGATCGAGGAGGCCCTCAAGCTCGCCGAGCAGATGCAGGCGGCGGGTGTCGAGGCGGGGGCGCCGACCGTGGTCGCCGGGGAGTGAAGGGCCGCGGGGGGAGCGGCCCCCGCGCAGCGTGATTCCGACAGCCGTAGGTTGTCCTGACCGTGCGGGAGCGTCCGCGCGGTGTTTTCCGGAAGCGGGGCCGTCCGTTCGCGGACGGCCCCGCGGCCGTAGCCGGGTGGGGCCACGGAGTAGGGTGCGGCCAGAGTCGTCTCAGTGAGGTGCTGTCCCGATGCTCGATCGCGGTGTGATGCTCCCGAGCTCCTTCCAGGCCGCCCGGGCCCTGGCCACCACCCGCGTGCTGGAGCCGCCGGACCTGCCGGAGGCCCTGGAGATCCTCCATCGCGACCCGGTGGCCAACGCCTTCGTCGCGACCAGGGTCGAGGCCGTCGGGCTGGACCCGTGGCGGCTCGGCGGGGAGATGTGGGGCTGGTACGACGGGGACGGCGTGCTGGGCGCGCTCTGCTACGCCGGGGCGAACCTGGTCCTGGTCGACGCCGGGCCGGAAGCGGTCGCGGCGTTCGCGGAACGGGCCCGCCGCCAGGGGCGGCGCTGCTCCTCGATCGTCGGGCCGGCGGCGGCCACGGCGGCCTTCTGGGCACTGCTGGAGCGCAGTTGGGGCCCGCCCCGGGACGTACGGGCGCACCAGCCGCTGATGGCGACCTCGGTGCCGTCGGCGGAGATCGCGCCGGACCCGCTGGTGCGGAGGGTGCGGCGCAACGAGGTCGAGACCCTGATGCCGGCCTGCGTGGCGATGTTCACCGAGGAGGTGGGGGTGTCGCCGCTGGCGGGGGACGGAGGGCTCCTCTACCAGGCCCGGGTGGCCGAACTCGTGTCCACCGGACGGTCGTTCGCGCGGTTCGGCGAGGACGGGCAGGTCGTCTTCAAGGCGGAGATCGGGGCGGTGACGGAGGGGGCCTGCCAGATCCAGGGGGTCTGGGTCGCTCCGGAGCACCGGGGGCGGGGGCTCTCCGAGACGGGGATGGCGGCGGTCCTGGAGGTCGCGTTGCGGGAGGTGGCGCCGGTGGTGTCGCTGTACGTCAACGACTTCAACCTGCGGGCCCGGGCCGCGTACCGGCGGGTGGGGTTCCAGGAGGTCGGGGCGTTCATGAGCGTGCTGTTCTGAGCGGCCCGTTCGGGCCGCGCGGGGCGCTGTTGGGATCTTCGGCCGCGCCGCGGGGCCGCTGGTAGTAACGTCCGGAGCATGGATCAGCTGACCGGGGTGACGATCGGGGCCATCGACCTCGCGGACTGGGCGCCGCAGGCGCTGGAGGTCCAGGCGGTGGCGTTCGGGCTGACGCCCGAGGAGGTCGCGGTACGGCTGCACATCGTGGGGCGGCACGCCCAGCAGCCGGGGGTGATCGCGCTCGGGGCGATGAGCGGGGGGCGGCTGGTCGGGTTCGGGTACGGGATGCCCAACCAGCGGGAGCACTGGTGGAGCACGGTGATCGAGCCCTACCTGGCCGCCCGCGGGTACGGGGACTGGCTGGACGGGGTCTTCGCCGTCACCGAACTGCACGTGCTGCCGGAGTTCCAGGGGCAGGGGGTCGGTTCGCGGATCATCCGGACGCTGTGCGAGGGATCGGGGCTGGAGCGGAGCATCCTCTCGGCGATCGACGCGGAGACGCCGGCACGGCGGCTCTACCGGGCGCTGGGGTACCGGGACCTGGCGCGGGCGGTGCGGTTCCCGGCGACGGACCGGCTGTACGCGGTGATGGGGGCGCCGTTGCCCCTGCGGGGGGCCGGGGGGTAACTGCCGTCGGGGCGGGGGGAGTTGGCGGGTCCGGTGGGTCAGAGGGTGTCGGCGAACTCGAGGTAGAGCTCGGCGTCCTCGCGGCGGTCCGCGGTGAGGGCGCGGAGCGCGAGGTCGACGGCGCGGAAGAGGGTCCAGCCGCGGAGGCGGTCCTGGTCGACCTCGAGGGCTTCGGAGAGCCGGCCCAGGCGGCGGCGGACGGCGGCGGGGGCGCCGGGGGAACCGAACAGGGTGTCGGCGCGGTCCAGCGCCAGCCGGGCCAGGTCGTAGGCGCGTTCGCCGGCCAGCGGGCGCGGGTCGACGGCCAGCCAGGGGGCGCGGTCGGCGGCCAGGACGTTGCCGTGGTGGAAGTCGCCGTGCAGGAGGAAGGACTCGTCGGCGGAGCCGGCCAGGCCCCGTGCGGTGTCCAGGGCCTCGGCGATCAGCGGCCGCGCCTCGGCGGCGACGGGGTGGGGGAGTTCCGCGAGACGGGCGGCGGCGTCGACCCGCTGGGAGAGCCCGGGGAACGGGTGGCCCTCGGGGAGCTCCGTCCAGAGGCGGTGCAGCAGGCTGGTGGCCTCCAGCATGGCCTTGGGCTCGGCGAGGGAGCGCAGCGGGATCCCGCCGTGGAGGCGTTCGAGCAGCAGGACGCCCTCGGCGGGGGCGGAGTCGAGCAGGAGGACGGCTCCGCGGCCGGCCCAGTGGGCCAGGGCGGTGTGCTCGTGGACGGTCTCGGGGGTGGGGAAGCCGATCTTGAGGACGGCGGGGGAGAGGTCGTCGCGGTGGACGTACGCGACGAGGCTGAGGCTGCCGCCGGGGTCGAGGACCCGTTCCAGGGTGAGGTTCCAGGCGGCGAGGTGGGCGGCGGTCCTGGCGGGGAGGGTGGCGAGCCAGGGGTGGGCGGCTTCGCCTTGGGTGGCGGTGACGCTGTGCGTCAGCCAGGTGGGGACGGTGATGGTGGGTTCGGCTCCCGACATGGGTCCATTGTGGGGGTTTGGGGTGGGGGTGTGGGCTCTCGGGAGGGTGGGGGGCCGGGGGCGGCTCCGGGGGTGGGGGGGGCGGGGGGGGGGTGTTTTTTTTTATGGGCAAACAGCAGGGGGGGGGGGGTGTGAGG
>NZ_JBIAXP010000051.1:0-35999 GCF_042896795.1 Kitasatospora sp. NPDC001261 | reverse complement strand
TTCCCTCGTACTTCGTGACTCGACATCTCGAAGCATGGGGAACGGCCGCGTCGCATGCTCCCCGATCCCGGAGATCTCAGCAGGTCGAGTGACCCGCGAGGTTAAACAACAAGCTCAGTGGTGTACGGCATCGGATCGTCCAGGGTCAGCGGCGGCGGCGTGCGGCGGCGGGCGCGGGCCGGGCGGCGGACGGGGCGTCGGGCGCGGCCGGCCGACTGAGCGGTGCCGGGCGGGCGGTGAGGTGGGGCAGGTGATGGGCGGGGATGTCGCAGCGTCGCCGTTCCACGGGGGCGGGTGAGCTGAAGAGGAGGGTGGCGCGGACGAGGGGGTAGAAGGGCACCCCGGTGGTGAAGTCCGCACGCCAGGAGGGGTTCCGCAGGTTGCCTGCGAGCATGCTCCAGGCCGGTGGGGTCCGGCCGGCGGCTTCGGTGTCGGGGGGTTGGTGGCCGACGCGGTGCCGGTAGACGGCGGTCAGGTCGGGTGCGACCTGGTCGTGGAAGCCCGGGGGGCTCTGGTCAGGCCGCCAGCCGCGGTCGGTGAGGACGGAGGCGGGGGTGCGGGGAAGGTGGTGAGGGCCGCCGCGCAGGTAGTCACGGTGGGCGCTGCGCAGGCCGTGGACGAGCACGGTCGTGAAGGCGGCGGTGATCTCGGCGGGCGTGCCGGGAGCGAACGACGCGCGCCACAGCGGGGCGGAGCCGGGTGAGGGGTAGCCGTGGACGGTCCAGGCGCAAGGGTGGTCGGCAGACGGTGCGCCGGTGATGACGGCGGTTCGGCAGGGGCTGGTAAAGCGGATTGCGCCGTCGAGTGTGCGGGTTCGGGACCAGCCAAGGGCGGCGTCGAGCGCGTCGGTGATGAGCCGTTGGTCACCGGGGCCGGCGAGACGAAGCGGGTGGACGAGCAAGAGGGAGGCGGAGAGCACTGGGAGGGTCCTGAACGTGGTGGGGAGCGGGCCCGCGCGCCGCCGGCGGCGGGGACGGGTGCGGCGGTGTGCGGACGCGGGGAGCTGGAGAGGGGGAGAGGTTCTGGGCCGGCTGTTCACGGCGGTCACCGCCCGCGGGAGGGGTGGGAGGCCGCCGTCACCGCTGCGGGGACGCGCGGCTGCGGGGCCGGGGCATGGCTGAAGAGACTGGCGGGGGCGGGGCTTCGCCGCAGCGCCGCCGCGGTCCGCACGGTGTCCGCTCCGGTGACTAGGGTTCGGGTGGCGGCCGGCACCCGCCCGGCCGGGGCGGCCGAGTGCCGGTTGTCCCACTGCTGCACGGCGGCGTACACGGGGGCGAGGGCGCGCCCGGCGTCGGTCAGGATGTAGGGGGCGCCGTGCCGGGAGCCGGTGCGGGCGACCAGGCCGTCGGCCTGCATGCGGTTGAGCCGGGTGGCGATGAGCTGCTCGGAGACCCCGATGCGCTCCCCGAGTTGGACCACCCGCATGCTCCCGTGTTCCGAGAGCAGCCGGACCACCTCGGTGGTGTCCACCAGGTGCAGGCGGCGCAGGGCGTCCTCGATCCGGTCGGCCCGGCCCTGAGGTGCGTGGTCATGGTGTTCGGAGGACCACTGGGTGACCGCGCGGTAGAGCGGGCCGAGCGTCCGCGCGCCGGCGCTGAGCCTGTACGGCGCCCAGCGGTCGAAGGTGGCGTCGCGGTCCACCAGCCCGGCGTCCGCCATGGCGGAGAGGCGCCGGCTGACGTACGGCTGGTTGACGGCAGGATGGTGGTGGGCGATGTCGCGCACGCGCATCTCCGGGCCGTACTTGGCGATCGTGTGGACGAAGTGCGTGGTCCACTTCGGGGCCAGCTGGCGCAGGACGCTCTCCACGCGTGCCGCGTCGGAGGTGGTCATGGTGGTGGTCGACTGGGCGGGCATGGTCGGGGGACTCCTGGTCAGCGCGTGCGGGCGGAGGACGAGGTCCTCGCCGGGGAAGCGGCAAGCGGTGCGGGGGTGGCGGGATTGGCAGCGGTGGGGGCCACGCCGCGATAGAGGGCGGCGGCCTCGCCCTGGCGGGCGGCGTGGGCGGCTTCCGGCGCCTTCCGGTCCGCCGGGGGCGAGAGCATGTGCCCCACCTGGGCGGCGTCCGTTGCGGTACAGGCCTCGATCAGGCCGGCGGCGACCAGCGGCTCGACGGTCTCGGCCTCGACCGGCGCCCCAAGGCCGTTGCCGTGGATGACCTCCTTGCCGCCGAGCACGTTCTCGCGCATCCACAGATCCCCGAGCTGCACGTCGCGCAACGCCCTGCGTGCGGTGTCGTGTTCGTCGTCCCAGAGGGCCGGACCGGCGTGGGACTGCCGGGGGCTGGGCTGCTGCCGGGACTGCGCGTCGGTCGTCGCCGTCCGGTCGGCACCGGTGCATCGGGCGTAGGAGGTCAGCGAGGCGGCGAACTGGGTGAAGGCCGCTTCCCGCCGGGCGGCGAGCAGGTCGATCCGCAGGCCGGACTCCCGGAGGATGCCGTCGTGTGTGGACTGCCCGGCGTACTGTCCGCGCGCGACCGGCGACAGCGTCTCGACGGCCGTCTTCGCGGCGGCGGCCAGCTCGCGGTGGACGCCGTCGACGGCGGTGGCGGACGCGGCGAGGTACCAGGCGAGGCTGGCCTCAGGGCTCTCCTCGGGGTGGCGCCGCAACAGGGTCCAGACGTCGTCCACACCGAGCCGCTCGTAGACGCGGTGCGCGGCGGGCTTCGCCAGTTGGTCGTGCGGGTTCACTCGGTCGTCTCCATCCGGGCGATGAGGGAGCGGACCAGGGTGGGCAGGCTGTCGGGGCCGTTGCCGCCCAGGCGCACGAAGCTGACCGACTCCTTGAGGAGCTCGTGGGCGTCCTCGGTCAGGGCGCCGACGATCTCCATGCACGCTTCGGTGAAGTCCGACGCAGCGCCCTCGGCCCGGCCCAGGACCTGGAGGTAGAGGCCGGGCGGGAGCGCGGCTTCGGCCGCCAGGGTGGTGACCGTCTCCCGGTCGCTCGGGGTGTAGCCGGACAGGTCGAAGCCCTCCAGCTCCCCGGGGACGGTGGGCGCGGCACCGGGGCGCGGTGGAAGACCGGCCATGGTGGCCAGGGTGTCGACGGTCTGCGTCAGTTCGGAGAGCGACTCGGTGAGCCAGCCCAGGGCGGAGGCGTAGGAGGCCAGGGTGAACAGGGTGGCCGGGGCGGTCGGCAGCTCCTCGTCGAGCAGGTCCTCCATGCGGTCCGCGAGGGCCGTGAGCACCTCGGGCCCGGCGGCGAGCGGGCCGAGGACGGGGTGGAGGTAGGAGCGGGAGAGCGGCGTTGAGTGCTGGGTGGTGACGATGCCGGAGACGGCTTCGGCGGCCTCGACGAGCCAGGTGGCGAGTTCGGCGTGGGCGGGGACGGTGGCCATCATCGGGCCTTTCGGGAAGCGGGGGTGGGGGAGTAGCCGGGAGAGGCCGTGCTGTAGGCGGCGCCGGGGGCAGCCGCCGGTGCCGGGCGCGTGGAGCGGGCGCGGGCGGCGCGCACCCGGGCCTCCTCGGCGGGGCTGAGGCCCGCGGGGAGGTTGACCCCGGTGCGGCCCAGGCGGCTCTGGGCGGAGCGGTAGACCGCGTAGTCCAGCCGCGGGCCGGCGGCGACGAGGTGGACCTCGCGTGTGTGCTTCGAGGCCGGCGGGGCGTCGCGGAACTGCACGACCAGGCGGTGGCTGGCCCACTGGTCGCCGACGCCGAGGTAGATCTTGTGGCAGCCCTCCAGCCGGCCGTCGAGGCGCTTGGCGACGCGCTCGCCGTGTACGAGGTCCTGCAGGTGCAGCAGCGCCTGGTCGCGGACGGCGTCGGGGAGTTGGCGCAGGTCGGCGATGGCGTCGGGGTGGGCGGAGAAGCCGAACTTCGCGCGGGTCACAGCGACCGCCCCCGATCGGGCCGCGCGGCGGCTGCGGGCGCGGCGGCCAGAACGTCGGCGGCGGTGACGGCGGCCGGGGCGGTGGTGCTGCGGGCGAGGGCGGCGCGGGTACGCAGGGCCGCCGCATCGAGGCGGTACTCCGGCGCGTCGGGCAGCGGAGTGGAGCGCTGCTCCAGCCAGCTCTCGGCGGCGGCGAGGTTGGCGAACGCCCCCTCGCGCACCGTGTAGGTGTACTGGTCGGGCTGGAGGGTTTCCAGGAACAGCCGGACGGGCAGCTCCTTGTCCTGGCGGTCGACGACGATGCTCCAGCCCTCGACGTCGGACCCGTCGATGACCTGGTAGTCGACGACCGCAAGGCTCTCGCCCGAGCGTCGGATGCGGTCCTCGACCTGGACGGTCAGCTCGTCGGCGGGCTTCGGGACGTCGATGGTCGGAGTGAGCGCGTCCGGAGGGCAGCCGCGGTTGACGAGCCAGTTCTGCGCGAACGCGAAGGTGGCGTGCTCGGACCTGTGCATGCTGAAGGTCGCCTGGCTGCTGTCGCGCACGAGATCGAAGGAGGCGATGTTGGGCATGTTGGGGTAGCCCCAGGTGGCCGAGGCATCGAAGGCGACGATGAAACTGCGGTCGCCCACATCGTGCTGGGAGATCGTCTTGAAGTCGCTGACCCAAGTGGACTCGTACAGTTCGGCGGTGTGCTCGTCGGCGGGTTCGAGGTCGTCGAGCCGGAAGTCGGTGTCCTTCATGCGGCGAGTCCCAGCTGGTCGGGGGTCGACAGGACGCGGTGGGCCGGCCGGGAGGGGCTCGTGGTGCACGCGGCGAACGGACCGTCCGGGGAGCGGAGTTGAGCGATGGCGTGGTCGAGGTGGTCGCGATGCCACGTCGAAGGGCCGCCCTGGCCGGCCTCGGCGGCGGTCAGCTGCTGCCAGGCCAGCCACAGCGCGTGGAGGCGGGCGACGGCTTCGGGGTGCTCGGGCCACCTCGCGCACCACGGGCGGGTGGAGCCGATCTCCCGGCCGTAGACGGGCAGCAGGATGTGGGTGACCCAGAACGAGAGCTCGGCCAGCTCGGCGGCGTACTGGGCGCCGCCCATCGCGAGGATGAACAGCGGCGGAGCGGCCTCGGGCGCGTCCTCGCTGCCGAGGTCCGGCTCGATGGAGCCGGACCCCGTCTCGTCGTCGGGTTCGGAGCCGAGACGGTCAAGGATCACGCCGTGCTGGCGGACCTCGGCCATGGTGCGGTTCAGGGCGCTGACGAGGTCGTCGAGGTCCTCGTCGGGGATGCGGATCGGCTCGGACTCGGAGGCGCCCGGCAGCGGATCGGACTCGGACATGGCACATCCAGGAGGTTCGGACGGACGGGGAGGTCGGGGTCGGAAGGTCTTCTTCGGGTCACGGCAGGGCTCCGGTGATGCGGTCGTTGAGGGAGATGGTCCGCAGGAACGGCGGCTTGGTCCGGCCGCCGATCGGTGCTAGGCGCAGGCCAGTTGCATGCCACGGCCCTGTACGAGGCGCAGGCCGAGGACGACGGCGTCGGCAAGGGTGTCGGTGAGCGGGTGGCCGGTGGCGGCGAGCTTGGCGGGGTGGTGCAGCCCGCCGGTGTGCAGCACCGCGTGGGCGCCGTTGGCGTGGGCAGCGTCGGCATCGTCGACGGCGTCGCCGACCAGCAGAACCCGGTGCGGCTGCTCGGCGAGGCCGAGGGCTTCGAGGTGGGCGGTGAGCGGTGCGGCCTTGGTGCCGCCGGAGGGCCCGGTGCGGCCGTCGATCCGGATGAAGAAGTGGCCGATGTCGGCCTGTTCGACCTCGCGCACGAGGGTGTCGTGCGGGCACAGCGACAGGAGGGACTGGGTGTGGCCGGCCTCACGCAGGGCAGTCATCAACTCGGCGGCACCCTCGCGCACGCGCACCGGCTGGGCGCGCAGGTGGGCGAGGAAGGCGGTGTCGCTGGAGATCCACTCCTGCTCGGTGATCTCGCGGCCGAGCAGGCGGGCGTAGAAGCGGGGGATCGGCACGGTGTGCTTGGCGCGGTAGGTCTCCCGGTCGACCGGGGCGCCGCCGAGGGCGGGCAGGGTCGCGTTCAACGCGAAGACGTGGTCGTCGAGGTCGTCCTTGACCGTTCCGTTCCAGTCCCAGACCACGTGCATGCGGGTGGCGGGAGTTGCGGCGAAGAGGGTGGTGTTCACGGCGGTGTCCTTCGAGGTGAGCGCGGAGGTCAGGAGGAGAGGCGGTCGTTGAAGCGGCGCAGCAGCCACAGCGCGAAGGCGGCCCCGGCGAGCGGGACGGCGGCGACGAGCAGCGGGCCGGCCGTGTCCGCGAGGGAGGCCAGGGCGGTGCCGGCGGCCTGGCCGACGCCGATGCAGGCGATCAGCCAGGCGAACGCCTCGGTCGCTTCCCCCTCGGGGGCGAGGCGGTCGACGGTGAGGAACGCGGCGGTCAGCAGCGGCGCGAGGAAGGTGCCGGGCAGCACGGCGCCCAGGACGGCGACGGCGGGCGCGGGGTCGGGCAGCAGCGGCAGCCAGCTGGCCGCGAAGCCGATCGAGGCTGCGACCAGGTGCTTGGCGGGGGCGCCGGGCCAGGCGTGGCGGCCGTAGGCGAGGCCGCCGAGCATGCTGCCGATGGACAGCGCGGCCGGCATCACCCCGGCCAGCCACCCGGCGTGGTGGCGCTCGGCGGCGGACAGCGCCAGGACGTTGACCGCGCCGAGCGCGACGCCGGTGCCGATCAGCGCGGCGAACAGCACCCGAAGACCCGGCACGCGCAGCGGACCCGTCCAGTGCACGACCTCGGTGAACTCCGCCGGCGTCCAGGCGCGGGAGGGGCGGGCGGTGACGACCAGGCCGGTGCCGAGCAGGCCGAGCGCCGCGGTCGCCACCAGCGCGGTGGTCGCTCCGGCGCCGGCCGCGAAGCCGGTGGCCAGTAGTGGACCCGCGATGAAGACCGTGCCCTGGGTGCTGCTGTCCAGCGAGAGCGCGGTGCGCTGGTGCCCGGCGTCGGGCAGCAGCACCGGCCACAGCGCCCGAAGACCTGCCTCCAGCGGCGGCGTCGCCAGCCCCGCCACCAGCACGGTGAGTGCGGCGAGCACCGGGTGGCGCATCGGACCGGTGCACGGCAGCAGCAGGAACGCCGTGCTCGCCGTGGCCGTGGCGGCGACGAGGACCTTGGTCTGGCCGTGGCGGTCGACCAGGCGTCCAAGCAGCGGCTGCCCGAGCGCGGAGGCGAGGCCGTACAGGGCACCGAGGGCCCCGGCCAGGGCGAGCGGGCCGTGCTCGGCGCGCACCAGCAGTAGGATCGCGATCGGTGCCATGCCGGTGGGCAGGCGGCCGATCAGGGTGCCGCCCAGCAGGCGGGCGACGTACGGCGAACCCAGGACAGCGCGGTATCCGCTGTCCTGGGCAGGGCCGCAGGCGATGGTGGTGCTCAAGGAGAAGGTCCTTCGGTCGTACGGCCGGCGGCGCGCGGGCGCGCCGGACCGGGGCATGCGCAGGCATGACAGCCCCCTCGGCTCGGTGCGGCTGCGGAGAGAAGAGTCCGCGGAATCCGGGATTTAGTACGGCCGGGAAGAAGAGGTAGAAGCCCCTCACCAGGCACGGCAGTGCAGACAAGGAGGGAAGGGTGGTCCATCAACTCCATTTCCTGGAGGGCCTGTTGGGGGAAACAGGCTCCCGACCAGCGGGCCGCGGCCAGCGACCGGGGGCGTTGGCGTCACCGCCGGCTCCGCACGGCGAGAGCGGCAGGTGCGGTCGGCGCTGGTGCCGGGCCGCCCAGGTCCGCCGGAGCAGGCGGGACGGTGGTGGCCGACCGGCCCAGCGCGGCTTGCCGGCGAAGGTCGTCGGACGGGGCCGAGAGGTGCCGGGCGGTCTGGGCCAGGGTCCGGGCGCCGTGGCGGAGTTCGTCGCGGGCGGTTTCGACGGCGTACTCGATCACCCGGACCGCGTCCTTGCGGGCCTCCCGGGTCCAGGGGAGACGACGGGCTTCGGCGGTTTCGCCGAGGAAGCCAAGCTGCCGCGCGACCTGGCCGAGAGCGGCGGAGGCTTCGCCGAGACTGCCGACGGCTTCGGCGTACACCGAAGCGGCGCGGATCGTATCGCCGTGTGCGGGCTGCTTGGCGGCCCAGGCGGAGAACTCGTCCCCCAGTTCCCGGATGAACGTGCCGAGCGCAGCTATCCGCTGGCCGACCTGCACGGCGTCCGGCACGTCGGCGGGTCCGGTGATGGAAGGCAGCAGTGCTTCCTGCTGCAGCAGGGCGCTTGCCCGGGTGCGGAGGGCGAGCGGTTCGTCGATGGGTGCGTTCACGGGTGGTTCCTGGAGGCGGTGTTGGGGGCGGTTCAGCGCGAGCGCACAAGGGACAGGGACACGGGCGCGGCCACGGCGGCAGCCCGCGTGAACGGCGCGGACCCGGGGAGGGCGCCGGTCGAGCGGGCCCGGGCGGCTTCGACCCGAGTCTGCTGTGCATCGATGATCGAGACCGTCGTCCGGATGGACCGCCGGGCCTCCGCCAGCTCGCTGTGAGCGGTCGTGACCGCTTCCTCGATGACCTGGCCGGAGGTCGCCAGGGCCTGGTCGACGTCGCGTCGGCCGCGCAGAGGACCGAGGTGGGAGACGGTCGCGAGCTGGTCGGTGGCCGCCCCTAGATGAGTGAGTCCGATTGCTGGGCTGGCCGCGACCATGACGAAGGGTGCCCGTTGGTTGGTTTGTGAAGACGAACCTGGACACCCTTCTGACGGCACTGTACGTGTTCATCGACGATCACGTGGCCCCTCGTCACCGGATCGGGCGACCTCCGAGGCTCTCGGATGCGGAACTGCTGTGCCTGGCCGTGGCGCAGGTGCTGCTCGGCTTCCCCTCGGTGAGGCACTGGCACCGCTTCGCGAGCGGTCGTCTGCGGCACCTGTTCCCGTACCTGCCGGGGCAGTCCGGCTACAACAAGCGTCTGAACGCGGCCGGCCCGCTCATCCCGCAGGTCGTCGGGGCACTGGCCCGGCAAGTGCCGACCTGGCACGACGACCTGCGGCTGATCGACTCCACACCGCTGCCCTGCGCGGCATCCCGTGAGACGGTCAAGCGCTCGGCCCTGGCCGGCACCGCCGGGTACGGCTACTGCGCCAGTCACTCCCGCTTCTTCTGGGGCCTGCGGCTCTACCTGTTGACCACGGCCGAGGGCATGCCGGTCAGCTGGTGCCTGGCCAACCCGAAACTCGGCGAGCGCGAGGTCATGGAGGCCATGCTCGGCCGTGACCGGCACCTCGTGCGCCAGGGGCAGGTGATCCTCGGCGACAAGGGCTTCGCCGGAGCCGCGTTCGAGGCCTTCGTCACTGACGGGCTCGGCGCGCACCTGGTCCGGCCCGACCGCAAGGGCGAGCCTGCCCGATTCGGCAGGCTCGCCCGCGTCCGCCAATGGATCGAGGCGGTCATCGACACTCTCAAGGGCCAGCTCAGCCTCGAACAGCACGGCGCACGAACCGAGGCCGGCGTCTTCGCCCGCACCGGTCAGCGCCTACTCGCCCTCGCCGCCGCGATCTGGCACAACTGGAACACCGGCGCCGCGATCAAGCGCTCACTCATCGCCTATGACCACTGAGGACATCGGACTCATTCATCTAGGGCGGAGACGGTCTGGCCTATCCGGTCGGCGACCTTGCCGTAGGTCCAGGCCGTGCGCAGAACGTGCTCGGGGACGGGCTCCACGGCCACCCGCGCTTCGATGGCCTGACCGATCTCGGCGATCAGGTGGCCGAGTTCGGTGATCTGCCGACCGACGGAGGAAGCTTCGGCGAGCCGGGCCGGCGGGCTGGTCACGGCGGGCAGCTTCGCCTCCTGTGCTTCGACGCGAAGGGCTAGGGACTGCAGGGCGAGGGATTCGCTGACGGGGGTGTTCACGAGGAGCTCCGGTGGGGGCGGGTGGGGACAGTGGGGGCAGTGACCACGCACGGGATTCGGGCGGAGGCGGCACCGGGCATCGTGCGGCCGGCGGCTCGGGCGGGGCTGCGGGCGAGCGCGGCGCTGACGCGGGCGGTCTGGTCGGCGCGCGGCCGCGGTTGCGAGTCCGGCGGGGAGGTGGCCGTGCGCCAGCGCTCCCGCACCTGATCGACCGGGCCGAGCGCATGCAGCGACTGGCCGATGAGCTGACCGGGGGCGAGCCGGTCGCCGTCGGCCTGAGCGGCGATCTGCCGGGCTGCGACGGCCGCGGTGCGGTTGAGGGAGCCGCGCAGGAGCTGCTCGCCGAGCCACTCGGCCGAGCCGGCCGCGCCGTTGCCGAGCACGGCGGAGAGGCGTTCGCCGGTGAGGGTGCCGTCGGCGAGCAGGCCCCGCCGCTGCACTTCCCACAGCGCGGTGACCGGGTCGATCGGCTCCCCCCGGTGGTGGAGCGCCCCGAGGCAGCGGTAGAGGTGGCCATGGCCCCGGTCGGCGAAGTCGCCGGGCCGCAGCCAGCCGAACACCTCGCCGATCGCCCCGTCCTGGTGGACGAGCAGCGCGAGCAGGAACCGCTCGTCCTCGATCTGGCCCGCCGCAGGTGCGGCAGCGACGACGGCCGGCGGCACGGCAGGGCCCTGCGGCCTCGGCGGGGTTCCCCAACGCCGGGCGAGGTCGACCAGGACGCCCACCAGGACGTCGGATTGGGCGACCGTGCCGTTGGCCTCGTGCTGCCGGGCGCCCTCCTCAGCGACCGCGAGCAGGCGGGCGGCATGCTCGGCGACGGTGCGGTGGATGGAGCCTTCGAGCACCATCCGGCCGTAGACCGGCGCGTTGGCCGGGCGCGGACAGGCCGCGATCAGGGCATGCAGGTAGGAGGCGGTGAGACCTTGGACGTGCCGACCGGCTTCGGCGAGGCTGTCGTTCAACCAGGCCAGCGGCACGGCACCCTCGGCGGCGAGCGCGGGGTGCCCGGCACCACCGAGGGTGCGCAGAGCGCCGAACAGGGCTTGGTGGGCCGGGCGGTAGAAGTCGCGCGGCTCCAGCCAGCCCAGGCGATCGAGCTGGCGCGGATCGAGCAGCACCGCGCCGAGCACGGCCTGCTCCCCCGTGAGCAGCGGGTCCATCACGCTGCCCCGTCGCCCTCGGCCCGCAGATGGGCGACCTCGCGGTCGGCGGCGGCCCTGGCAGCGGCGAACCGGTCCAGCTCACCCGTGAACACCGGGTCGGAGGCGAGAAGGGAACCGGCCCCGGTAACCAGCCACCAGTGGCCCCCGCGCCAGAACACCGGCGCCCCAGACAGCGGAGCCGATACGCGCGGGCGCTTGACGGCGTTCGGATCGGACATGCAGAACTCCCGGAGAGCAAGGGGAATTGAGGCGAGGTGGGGAAGGACGTGCGGCGCCGACTGGGGGCGCTGTCGACCGGCGCCGTCGGGCGGGGTGCTCAGGCAGAGAGGGTGAAGTCGTCGCGGCTGTGGGCGGCCTTGGCGAGCGCGCGCTCGGTGATGGCCTTGGTGGCGCGGGAGGAAGCCGGGCCGAACTCCTTGGCCGAGCGCTCCTTGTACCAGGGCTTGAGGTCGAGCATCGCAACCCGCATGCCGGTCGCGAAGAGCAGGATCTTGCCCTTGGGGAGCGCGCGGATCTCGTCGGGCGGCAGGATGCGCTCGGTGCGCATCGACACCGAAGTCGACTTGCCGCTGTTGGAGTTGGAGACGGAGACGGTCTGCACATCGTGCTCGCCGATCTGCCGCGACAGCTTGTCCGCGAAGTCAGCGTCGTCGATGCCGCTGCCGATGACCTTGACGGTGGCCGCGGACCAGAGGGCATCCATGCCGGCCTCGCCCCAGCAGCGCTGGCCCTGCCGGTAACTCTGGAGGATGGTGATCGGGATGACGCCTCGGCTGCCGAGGTGGGAATAGAGGTCCGGGAGGTCAGAAATTTTGCAGACGTTCGCGGCCTCATCTAACACGCACAGCGCGGGCGGGTCGAGCCGGCCGCCGTTGCGTTCGGCGACGATGACAGCGGCGCGCATCACCGCGTCGGCCGCCGCCGCGATGATCGCGCTGGCGGAGCCGCCGCCGTCCTTACTGAGCAGGAACAGCGTGTCGCGGGAGGAGGCGAAGTCGAACGGCTTGAACTCCGGTACGCCCTTGGTGGGGGTGACCCAGGCGGCGATCTCCGGGTCCAGCAGGCAGCTGGCGTACTGCCGCGCCGTCTCAAAAATCCCATCCCTGGTCTCGGTGGCCCCGGTGACGGTGCCCTGGAGCTGGGCGGCGACCGCGTGGTGGCCGGCGTCGCCGAGCAGGTCGACGGGGGTGCGGTCGGAAGGCGAGGCGAGCCAGGCCAGCACGTCGGTGATCGGGCGGCGGTGGCTCGCGGCAGCCAGGAACAGGGCCCCCAGCGTGTTGCTCGCGGCAGTGGACCAGAAGTCGGAGCCGCTGGACTCGTCCACGCTCGCCGTGACGAAGTGCCCGGCCAAGCGCTTGGCGCCGGCGAGGTCGCGGGCGTCGGCGAGAATGTCCCACCACATCTCGCGTGGGTGGTGCGCGATCTGCTGCGGGTCGAGCGTCCAGACCTTGCCGACCTTCGCCCGGGCGTCCACGCACGCCGTGTAGGCGTCGTTGGCGGCTTTGTTCGAGGTCAACAGCACGGGCCCGGGCGCGGCGAGGATCGCGGGGATCGCGATGCCGCTCGTCTTGCCGGAGCGCGGCGCCATGATCGCGACCATCACGTCCTCCCAGCTCGCGCGGACCTCGGCCTTGCCCGGGGAGAGCGTGCCGATGGGGATACCGCGGTCGGCCGGCGCGACCTCCTTCTCGTCCTTCAGGCTCGGGCGCAGGCTGCGGGCCTTGTCCGTGACTTCCTCGTCCAGCAGTGGTGCGATGTCCGCTGCCCGGGCCAGACCACTCTTCGTCCCGGCGCGGTGGCGGAGCCATAGGGCGAGCACGGTGACGGTGGAGGCGAGGGTGAGCACGCCGGGGACGAGGCGGGCGCCGACCAGGAGGGCGGCGGGGCCGAGGTGGGGCCACAGCCGGTCGGGGTGCAGCAGGGCGTTGGTGGCGTTGAACGATGCCCAGGGGCCGGAGCCGGCCAGGGCGTTGGTGAGGTTGCCGGTCAGCCAGGCGAGGGAGCCGAAGGCGAGGGCAGCGCCGAGGACACCGAACAGGAGGTAGAGCAGCGCGTCCGTGCCGGTGGTGGTCGACGGTGTGCTTGTGCGAGGGGCAGGCAAGAGGAGGTCCAGGGAGGTACGAGCGGGCGGTGGGCGGGGCGCGCTCGGCTCTGGTGCGGATCACGGTGCTCTCCACGGGGCTTGGCTGGCGGAACGATTCAGCGGGCTCGGGCGGCGGGTCGGGCCGATGTAGCTGATGCAGGCGGCAGCCGGGTGGGGGCGGCTGCGGTGGACATGCCGGGGGTGGTGCTGCGGGCGAGGGCTGCGCGGGTTCGCAGGTCGTCGGTGCCCCTGCCGTCGGTGGCGCCCGGCGCGCGGGATCCGGCGCGCCGGACCTCGTCGACGGCCCCGTCCAGTTCGGCCTGGACCTCGACGAGTTGGTCGGACGAGGACCCGAATCGGTCGGAGAGTTCGACCTGGTCGGGGTCGAGATCGGTGATCTGTTCGGAGGCGGTCTCGAAGGCCTCCTGGAGGCGCACGAGCATCCCGTCGTCCGGGTCGAGGAGTCGGTCGAGCACGCCGGCGAGCTCGGCGAAGTCGGTGCTGCCGCGCAGCTCATCGCTGAGATCGAGGATCTGCTGGCCGACGGTGGCGAGCGGCTGGACGTCGAGCCGGGGGTCGAGGTCGACCTTGTAGCGGGCGGCGCGCAGCATCTCGGCGGCATGGGTGGCGCAGGCGGCCGCTTCGGGGCGGGGCGTCGTGGTGGGCAGCCGGTGGCGGCGGCCGTGCCAGTCGTCGATCTGCTTGAACCCGGCGTGGCGGAGCAGGGCAGCCGAGAGGTCGTCGCTGGTACCGGTGGCGACGACGCTGCCGCTGGGCCCGGCGTCGATGGTGATGGCGGGCATCCGGTGGTCCTTGGAAGTGGTGACGGTACGGGTGAGGTAGCCGAGTTCGGCGGCGATGCGGGTGCACTTGGCCTGCACGTGGAAGGGGTCCCGGTAGGTGCTGTGGATGTATCCGTCCTCGCGTACGACAGTGGCGACGACGTGCACCGACCGGTCGTCGTTGCGGATCGCGGCCCACCGGCAGCCGTTCGGGTCGCCGGTGGGGGCGAGCCCGGTCGCGGTGACCAGGCGCCGGGAGACGTCGGCCCACTGGGCGTCGCTCAGGTCCGGCTGTAGGGGGTCGGAGCGCACCGAGCACATCCACACCGGGAGTTCGGGCGCCCGGGAGCCGATCCGCAGGGCCGGGGCGTCCAGCACGCCGCCGCCGAGGACCTCCTGCGGATCGCCGAACAGCGGCAGTTGCTTGTCGGCACCGCGGTAGTCGGCACCGATCAGCCTGGGACGCAGCTGGCCGCGGAGGTCGTCCAGGCCGTACAGGGTGGGGATCAGCGCGGCCGTGGTGGCGGCACGTTGCAGGTGGACGATCACGGCGTCCCCTCTCGGACGGGCAGCGGAGCCCGGCGGGCTGGCAGAGAGAGAATCCGCGGATTCGGCGGTTTGGCCAGGACGGAGATCGGGTGTAGACGTCGGGCGGCCGGGCCCCGAGGGAGCCGCACGGGCGTCAGGGCTGCAAGGCGCCGTGGTTTCGCGGCTGTGCTTCTCGCGGGCGAAACAGGCAAAGTACTCGTCGTGGTGCAGCCGGGCCCAGCGCCCTTCCTGGCGCACAGGTGTGGGGACGGGGCTAGAGGAGCGCCGGCAGCGCAGGACAGGTAAGCCTGGTGCTCGGCGTGTCAGGAGAAGCGAGACGGGGCGGCTGGGCAGTATGACGGCCATGGGCAACGTGTCGCTGCCTGCCTGGTGAGCCCCAGTCCGCCTCACGGGGGATGCCCTGTCGACAAGGTCGCGGTGTTGGGAGGCGTTCATGGTGGATGACAACTCTCTGGCGGAACCGGCCAATGGTCCAGTTGGAGCTGGGCGGGTGTGGACGGCCCCCGGCCCGACGGGTTTGGGGACGTCGGCTGCTCGCCCGTCCGCCGCCCGGAGACCGATCCCGGGACCGGGGCTCGGCTGTCCGTGGCCGGCGCGGATGAGCCCGCACGTGGACCGGGCCCGCGAGCACACCTCCGCGTGGATGTACCACTTCGGCCTGGCAGAGGACCGCCAGGCGAACGACCGCCAGCTGCGGGACTGGAAGATCAGCGAACTGGCCGGACTGTGCTACCCCGACGCCACCGCGGAGGGACTCGACCTCGCCTCGGATCTGATGGGCTGGTACTTCGCACCCTTCGACGACCTCTTCGACGGTGAACTGGGCCGCGACACCGCCCGCTCAGCCCAACTCCTCGGCGAGATGACCGCGATCCTGGACCGGCCCGTCCCCGTCGTCGGCCCGGGGCAGCCCCCCGTCGTCCACGCGTTCGCCGACCTCTTCCGCCGCAGCATCACCGGCATGTCCCCGGCCTGGCGCGCACGCGCCGCGCACCACTGGAAGGGCTACCTCGCCGGGCAGTACGCCGAGGTCGTCGACCGCTGCCGCGCCCTGGCCCCGGACGCGCAGAGCTGTCTGCACCGGCGCGTGAGCACCACCTCGACCCTCGTCGTCGACGACCTCCTGGAACGGGTCAACGGCGACGAGGTCGACGACCTGGTCGCGCACATGCCCTACGTGTCACAGCTGCGCCGGATCGGGGCCGAGATCGTCGCGATCAACAACGACGTGGTATCGGCCGACCGGGAGAAGGCACGTGGTGACCTCGCGAACAACCTGCTCCTGGTCCTGGAGACTGCCGAGGGCCTCACTCGTGGCGCAGCCCTCCATCGACTGGCGGGCATGCTGCGCGACCGCTACGAGCGGTTCGAACGGCTGGAACGCCACGCCGCCGACCCTGGCCGGGCGCCCTCGCCGGTGCCGGGTGCCCTGCGTAACGTGGCCGGACTGCGAGACATCGTCGCCGGAACCTTCCTGTGGGACAACACCACCGGCCGGGGCAGCACCTGACCCCCTCCCGTCGGCACGGCCCCTTCCCTTGCCGACGAGTCCAAGATCCCCACGCCCTCCACATGTGCGACCAGGGGATGAGCCTGCGCGACTCGCCGAACACCTCGTCATCACCACCGGCACGAAGGAAGGACAGGGGCCCCTCACCCGCCACCGTCGTGCGAGGGCTGCGCGAAACGCGACGAGCGGACTGCCGCGGCGGCGAGCGCATGATCGACCCTGCCGCTTGCGGGTGCTGTCAGGCAGGGGTGCCGGGGCCGAGTGCCCGTCGTCGCCGCGAATCTCCCGGGGCAGAAGCGGCTAGGGCATCCCAGGGAGATCTTCTCCAGAGGCGCTTGGGGGAACGCCGTGCGCCGCGACGATCTCGTCAGGGGTCTTGTCGCTGCCGGCCCACTCGCGGTTCAGCAGGGGAGTTGGCGGCTGGTGCTCTGCCCGGGAGCAGAGCACCGGGGGGTCACACGAAGGGGTTCTCGGTCGGCCGGTCGGTGTCCACGGCCGCGTCGAGAAGCTCGGGCAGGTCGCCGGGTTCGGAAGTGCGCTGGTCGATCCACCAGCCGGCGCGGGTGATCGTGCGGGCCTGGTCCTCGATCTGCTCCCATTGCGGCTCCGGCAGGCCGGCGTCGAGGACGAGGGTGGTGTAGGCGGCGGCGAGGACCTGGTGGCGGCACCGGATGCCCCAGGCGATGCCGCGGTCGGTGCCCTCCAGCGGTGGCATCCGGTACTGCTGGGACCAGGCTTCCGAATCAGCCTGTTCGGCGGCGCGCTTGGTCCCCAGCCACTCCGCCTTGCCCGTCTCGTCGCTGTCCTGGGCGGCACGCCAGCAGTCGGTGCAGTCCTGCTTCGCGAGCCAGTCGGCGAAGCCGGCTCGCCGGTCGGCCGGGCGGGCGCCGAGGTCGCGCTTGGCCCCGTGTCCGCACGCGTGGGTGATCATCCAGATCTTCTTCACTGCCATGTTCGTTGGTTCCTTGTTCGTTGTGGTGCTGGCCGGTCAGCGGTGGCGGTCACAGGTGGTGGCACAGGTGAGGACGGTGTCCGGGAGGGCGGGCTCGACGGCGACGGTGTACCGGCCCTGCCGGAGGCGGATGGTGGCCTCGGCTACGGCGTCGGGGCCGTCGGAGGGTGCGCGGTAGATGTCGAGGTCCGCCAGGTGACGCCATCCGGCCTTGATGAGGATCTCGGCCGGCTCGTCGGGCAGGTGGTCGCAGAGAGCGGCGACGATGCCCAGCTTGGGGTGGACGGCGAAGACCACGTCCGGTTCCTGGGGGAGATGCGGGAGCACAGAGAAGGGGCCGGTACGGCGGAACGGGGTGTTGTCGGAGGGAGTGGCGGCAGCAGACACGGGGGTTTCCTCAAGGCGGTAGGGGGAGCGGGGTTGGTCAGCGCGCGCGGGCGAAGGCGATGCGCGGGTCGACGGCCGCGGGCGGCCGGTTGCCGCCGAGCGGGCCGGCAGCGGCGGCAGGAGCGGGCTGGTGGGCCGGACTGTTGAGTGCGGCCTCGTCGATGCGGGACCTGTGCGTGGCGAACGCCTGTCGGACCGCCGCGCGGTGAGCGGCGACGTCCTCGGCGAGCCGGGGCTCCAGGGCGACCTGGAAGTTGCCGCGCCGCAGTCCCGTGACGGTGTGCGCCACGACGTCGAGCGAGTCCGCCCGGGATCCGGCCGGTGGGAAGTAGACGTCCAGGTCCCTGTGGTAGCGCCAGCCGTCGGTATCCAGGTAGATGCCCGGAGTGAAGGGCAGGTGGTCGTTGATGGCGGCGACGATGCCCAGGGTCGGGTGCTCGGCGATGGCGACGTCCGGACCGCTGTCCGGCTGGTGGCTGGGCGTCGGCTCGGCCGTGGCCGTCCGCGCCTGTGTTTGTTCCTGCCTGCCGGAGTTCACGGGGGCCAGGGCCATGTCGGTGTTGACGCGGTAGCCGGCGCCGGTGAGGAGCTTGGCCGCCCAGGCGGCGCGCTCGGGGGCTTCGCGGTGCTGGTCGGTGAGCGTGTAGAGGGTGGGGTGGCCGGGGAGGCGCTCGAAGTCGAGGCGCTCCAGCATCCACTGGGCGGCCGGGGACTGGGTGGGCAGGGAGGCGACGATGCCGTGGTTCGGGTGGTGCCCGATGGCGACGTGGGGAAGCTGGGTGGGTTCGGCGGCAGACACGGTGGGGCTCCGCTTTGGTGGTCGGACGGTGGGAGCGGTGGGCGGAACGCGGTCTGCGGCGGCGGGGCACGGCGGTTGTCCTTCCCGGGCAGGGGTTCAGCGGCGCGGACCCGCGGAGCGGACGGCGGCCGGTGCGGCGAGGACGGCTTCGGCCGGGTGACCAGTGAGGGTGCGTACGGCGGTGGGGGAGGTGGCGACGGCGGCGAGCACCCGGGTGTCGAGGCCGGCCGGGACCCGGGGTGCGGGCCGGGCGCGGCTGGGATGAGCGGCGTGCCGGTCGGCGAGGTCGCCGCGCATCGCCCGGATCTCCCGCACGTAGCCGTCCGCCATGTCCGCGATGTGGCGCAGACGGGCGGCGTAGTGCGGATCGGAAGCGCCGCCCAGGCCCTCCCACCAGGAGGCGCTTTCGTGGAGCACGCCGACGACCTGGTCGAGGACGCCGTCGCCGGGAGCGGTCAGTTCGCTCAGCGCGTCGGCCACCTCGCGGGTGTGCCCGGCTGCCGAGACGGCCTCGCCGACCTGGGCCAGCGACCGGGACGGGGGCAGCGTCGGCGAAAGGCTGTGGTCGATCAGGTCCGCCGGGCAGGTGAAGCGGTAGCCCGTGGCGCGCAGGTGGTCGACGGCCCGCGTCACGGCGCTCCGGCGCTCGCCGGGGTCGACCATGGCGACGGGAAGCCGGTGATGGGTCTCGTGGACACGGACGACGGGGATGAACCCGGCGCGGTGGAGGGCGGACTCGGCGCCGGCACGTACGGCCTGGACCTGTTGGCGGGACGGCACGCCCAGGCCGTCGAGGTACTCGTCGACGGCGGCGAGAAGCTCGGGCACGTTCCCCCGCTTGCGGGCGTCGGGCCCGCCAGGCCTGCTGTCGTAGAGGACTTCGGGCAGCTCGGCGTTGCCCGGGGCGTACCGGCTCACGAGCCACGCGTCCGGGAAACCGGGGACTTCGGGGTGTCCGCCGTCCGGTGGGGGTGAGATCGACAGGAAGGTGCCGTCGTGCAGCTGCGCGACGACGACATGGTCGTCCGCTCCGAAGTCGACCCGGGTCTCAAGGCCCCGCTGCGCGAGGGGTCGGGTGACGTGGGCGTAGTGCCGGCCAGGACCGGTGGTGTCGCGGCCGGGCGGGGTGTCCGGGCCGTAGACGTGGGCGGTGACGCCGAAGCCGTTCTCGGCGAACAGGACGGTCAGCTGGTCGGGTTGCATGGCGTGCTCCTGCGGGGTACGCGGACGGGCCGCAGCGGGGCGGGGAGCTGATGATGCCGAAGACCGGGGAGTTGGTCCGGCTGCGAAGCCGTGCTAGACGCTCACCGCGCGCACCGGAGTGCACCCGGCGTCGGCGGGACCGGTGACGTTGCCGCTGCGGCGCTGTGGCCGTGAACCGGGCCGGTGCGCGCGAGTGCGGCCTTGACCTGCTGTTCGCGGTTCGGCTCGGGCGAACCGATCCTTGGTGCGACGTGTGCTGCCAGCGCGGGAAGCGGGCCGTTCGTGAGCGGCGCGGCACACTGCCACGCCTCCTGATTGCGCAGGTCCTCGGCGCGGTCCCGCGCTCGCTCGGCGGCGGCGCGGTCTCCGGTGATCGCGGCCATGTCGGCGCGCCAGCCGTCCCGGACCTCTCGGAGCCTGTCGAGCGCGGTCTCGGTGACGTGGAGCTGTCGCAGGTCGGGGCCGATGGCGGGGTCGAGGTGGTCCTCGATCGTCGCTGCGGAACGGATGCCGGCCACGAGGTACGGGCCCTGGTCGATGAGCGTCTCGGTGTACGGCCAGGCGGCGCGGTTGCGGTCCTCCTGGGAGTCGAAGGAGCCGATCTCGCCGTGGCCCCAGGGGTCGCCAGGGGCCGGGATGTAGGCGGTGCTCAGGCGGCGCAGGGCCTCGACGGCGTGGGTGGCGGCGCTCGCGCGGGCCTGCCAGGCGGCCTGCTGGCAGCGCGGCCCCAGGGTGGTGGTGAGCTCGGCCGCCACGGCGGCCGGCGGTGCGCCGGCGGGGAAGGCGACGGGCGTGGGCAGGTGCACTGCCCTGGGGTCGTAGGCGGGCACGTTGTCGGGCCGGGCAGCGCCGACGAGGAGCGGGGCGTCCGCGCTGGTCCGCACGGCGAGGAGGCGTTCACCGTCCGGGCCGGTGAGGATGAGGGCGGTGTGCGGGGCGGAGGCGGTGTTCCAGGGCAGCCGTCCCCAGCCCCAGGCCTGGCTGCGGAGTTCGGCGAGATTCCGGCCGGGGGCGAGCGGGCTGGCCTGGACGGTCCAGCCGGGCAGGTGCTCTGCCAGCTCGGCGGCGAAGGGCGGGAGGGACCCGGGGGCGTGCGGATGGTCGGGCAGGGCCCGGCCGTCCTCGTCGAAGTACACCCGCATGTACGTCTCGTCGTCCACCGACGGGCTGCCGAAGGCAGCGCCGGGGCGGAACAGCGCGTAGGTGGATTCCCACCGCCCGTCGCCGTCGCGGGCGCTGGAGCTGAGCACGAGGCGCCAGTCGGAATCGGTGTACGGGCGGCGGTCGCGTTGGGCGGCCAGCAGTTGCTCGAACGCCGTGAAGTCGGCCGCTGTGAGGTTGGTGTGGTCGAGGTAGGACTCGACGTCGTTGCTGGGCAAGCGAGTTCAGGATTCTCGAAGGGCAGGGGCGGTCAGGCGGCCATGCGGAAGTCGGTGTCGTACAGCTGCTTCTCGCTGGGGTGGAGGAGGTGCTGCACGATGAAGGAGAGGGCGGCGACCTTCCACAGGCCCCGGCCGCGGGTGAGGGCGGCGATGGCTTGGGCTTCGACGCCGGTGAGGCCGAGCAGGGCTATGGCGGCGGGGATCTGGTCGGGTTCCTGGCGGTAGATGATCCGGGTCGAGCAGTCGGCCAGGAGACCTTCGGCGAGGACGCGACCGCGCGATCCGGCGTCGCCCGCGGACAGCAGGTCGGACAGGCGGTGCAGGATCAGCAGGTTTGCGATTCCCAGCCCGCGAGAGAGCTTCCACTGCTGCTGCATGCGCTCCAACAGGCCGACGTGGCGCATGATCCGCCACGCCTCGTCGTAAACCACCCACCTCCTGCCGCCGGCGGGGTCGGTGAGAGCGGCCTCCATCCAGGCGCTCGCGCAGGTCATCGCCAGGACGAGGGCGGTGTCGTCGCCGCTGCTGCCCAGACGGGACAGGTCGATGGAGAGCATCGGCGCGTTCGGGTCGAACGTGACGGTGGACGGGGCGTCGAACATGCCGCTCAGGTCGCCGTGGACCAGGCGGCGCAGGGCGTGCGCGAGGTCGTCGGTCGCGTGGCCGAGGCTGCCTCCCTGGTTGCCGAGGGCGGCGTCGAGGCGTTCGGGGCGGCCGAGGACGTGGGCGATGTCGCCGAGCAGCGGCACCGTGCCGGCAGCGTCGGCGTCGGCGACGACCAGGTCCAGGGCGACGTCGAGGCCGGTGTGTTCCATCGGCAGCAGGTCGCGCTTGAGCACGGTGGCCGCGAGGCTCGCCAGCAGGAGCAGACGGCGCTTGCGGACCTCGGTGCTCCAGTCCTCCTCGCTCACCTCCGCGGGCCGCTGCGGCGCGTCCAGCGGGTTCAACCGTCCGGGGAGGCCGGGGCCGAGGGCGATGGTCTGCCCGCCGAGGGCCTGGGCCAGCCCGGTCCACTCGCCCTTCGGATCGCTCGGTACGTAGATCTTGTAGCCGTGGGCGATGGAGCGGGTGGCGATGGACTTGGCGAGCGCGCTCTTGCCCATGCCGATGACGCCGCACAGGATCGCGTTTGGGTTCGTGAACCCTTCTATTCGACCGGAGTTGTAGAGCGCGAAGGGGTCGAAGCAGAAGGAGCCTTCGGCGTGGAGGTCGCGGCCGATGAAGGTGCCCTCGGCGCCGAGGCCGGCCTCCGCCAGGAAGGGGTAGGCGCCGCCGGCGACGGCGGTGGTCAGGCGGTGCTTGGGTAGGCGGAGCTTGCCGCCGCGGGCGGAGGCGGGACCCGGGCGCCCGGAGGCGGGGTAGGTGGGTCGCAGGTCGGGGTCGGGCCCCTCGTGTTCGCGGCGTCGGGTGGGGGCCTGGGCGGAGCGGGCCTTGGTGCGGGCCTCGGCGAACTCGGCGCGGGCGGCGCGCTGCTGGGCGCGGGTGGTCTTGCGCGGGACGAAGAGCGGGGAGGCGGTGGCGCGGTTCCTGGACATGATCACGGGTTTCGGAAGTCAGTGGCGGACGAGGCCGGTGAACGGGGAGTGCAGGTCGGCGGGGGTGGCGCGGCGGCGCACCAGGTGGGCGGTCTGCTGGTGGCGGCGGCAGATGGTCAGTTCGGGCGCGCCCTCGGGTAGACGGGTGCGGCAGGCGTCGCGGGTCGGGACCTCACCGCTGCCGGACCGGGGAGAGCAGTGGTAGGCGGCATGGAGGTGGTCGGCGGCCTGCCACAGCCGGGTGCGGGCGGCCTTCAGGTGGTCGCCCTCCCCGGGCAGTAGCGGGCTGGTGCGCTGGGTATGCGCGTCGAGCAGGCCGTGCAGCGAGACCAAGTGCTCGTGCAGGGAGTCGAGTTCGGCGCGGGAAGCGACCAGCGGGCCGGTGGGGATGTTGAGCGCGCGGTGGAAGTCGATCGCGGCGGTCGCGTACGGGACGAAGTCCTGCGCGGAGACGGGGGTGGCCGGCATCGGGTGCTCTTTCGGAAGACGGAAGGGCCGGCGTCAGGCGGCGAGGGCGAACGGCAGGGCGGAGGCGGTGAACGCTTCGCCCTGCTGCCAGGTGAGCGGGCGCAGGTCGAGCTGGGCGCCCACGGCGGCGGTCTCCACCACGGCGCAGGCGGAGCGCAGTTCGTCCTCGGTGTCGGCGGAGACGGTCAGCAGCCCGGTGAGGGCGACGTCGGCGTGGCCGGCGATCAGCTGGCGCTCGCGGTTCTGGATGTCCTGGTACTCCACGGAGTCGGCCTCGCTGGAGACCTGGCCCTTGCGGGCGCGCTCGGCGGAGTCGGCGATCACGGAGGCCTTCTTGCGGCGCACGTCGCGCATCGCCGAGTCGAGGTCCTGCGGCTCGTAGGACAGGGAGACGGTGCGGCGCACCCCGGAGGCGAACAGCACCTGGTGGAGGAACCCGGGGTTGACCTCGGTGCGCGGCCAGTTCTCCACCCAGTAGGTGGAGTGGTGGGCGGAGTCGGTCGAGATGTGGTCGGCCTTCTCCACCACGACCACCGGTCCGGCAGCGGCCGGGGCAGCGCCGGGGCGCCCGTCCTCGGACCAGCGGTCGAGGGCGGCGCGGGACTTGGGGTCGTAGGCGGTGCGGGCGACGGCGGCGATCTCGGTGGCGGACAGCCAGCCGGTGGGGTTGAGGCCGGCAGTGCGGGCGGACTGCTCGAACGAGCTCGTCAGCTGGGCGAGGACGGCGAAGGCACCGATGAGTCCGCCGCCGGCCTGGGAGATGAGCCGCCGGGCGCCCTTGAAGTCGAGGGCGATGGCGACGTAGGCCTCGTGCGGGGCCGCGGCCGGACCGGCGTTCTGGATCAGCTCGCCGTAGAGGGCGCCGGCCAGCGGGGCGTCGGGGCGGCCGTGCTCCTCCCAGTAGCGGCGCAGCGAGTCGCCCGAGTCGGGGACGGTGCGCTCGATGACCTGGATGCGGGCGACCTGGCCGGTGCGGGCGAGGGCCGCGAGCGCACGGCCCCAGCCGTTGACGTTGGCGTTCTGGGTGCCGGGGTCGAGCAGGGCGTAGGCGCGGCTGCTCACCTTGACGATCGCGGTGAGGGTGCTGGCGTGCGGGTCGTGGACGGCGCCGTAGCGGCGGTCCGGGGCGGTGACCACGCGCAGGCTGGCCGCGCTGCCAGGAAGGTGCAGCAGGCCCTCGCGCACCGGACGGGAGGAGGGGCGAGTGAGCCAGAGCAGCTGGCCCCGCAGGCGGCGCAGCGCGTAGCGGGCGGCGACCGGCGCCCAGTCGGCGAGGGTGCGACCGCGGTAGCGGACGAACACGGCGGCGGCGACCGTGGCCCAGACAGGTATGAGCTGGAGGGCGCCGGTGACGCCGCGGGTGGTGAGGACGGCGAGCAGCAGCAGGCCGGTGGCGGCGGAGGCGACCAGCTGCGGGGCGCTGAGGCCGAGCAGGATGCCGCGCTTGGAGCGGTGGGGGAACTTGACGGACGCGGGGGTGGCGTCGGACTTCGGAGTGGAGGACATCGGGGTTCCAGGGAGGCGCGTGCGGGCGGCGGGCGGGGGCGCGGCGCTCTTCTGGACGTCATCGCGGGGCTCCTTCGGGGATGGTGGGCCCGGGGCGGGCGGCGCTGGGCCGCCCACCCCGGGGAAGGAGGATGCTGGTCAGGACCCGGGCTCGGCGGTCCGGTTCGGGTAGACGAAGCGTCCCGGATCCGGGCCTCCAGTCGGGCCCGGACTACCAGCAGCCGGTGCCGGCAGCGGGGGAACGGCGGGGCCGACCGGTGCCGGAGGAGCGGGAACGCTCGGGGCCGAGGCCGTACCGGAAGCCGGAGAGCTCCCGACAGCGGACGGAGCGACGGAGTCTGCCAGGTTGGCACCCTGGACACGCGGGGCGGCCGGGGCCGGGGCTGCCTCGCCGCCGTCGGACTTCGACCGCTCGGCGCCGCCTCCGGCGGACGCCCGGGTAATCAGCGACGGGATGCCGGGCCGGGTGACCAGGGCGCGGCCGCGGTCGCCGCCGGCGTTCGGGTCCTCGCCGAAGCGGAACTTCGTCGGCTGCTGCGCGGGGCCGGCGTCGATGCCGTCCGCGCTGATCCGGCCGGTCGGGTCGATGCCGGAGGCAGCACCGCCGTCGCCGACCCCGGGAACCTGGGGCGGTCCCTGTGGCGCCGGCATCCCCATGCCGGACTGCATGGCCAGGGAACCGGCGGTCTTCGCCGCCCCGGCCACGGTCGCCATCCCAGCCATGCCGGTGCGGTGCACGTCGTCGTGGCCACCGCCGTCCGTCGCCCAGTGGACGAACTTGTAGACGGCGTACGGGCACAGCAACACCATGACCATGATCACGACGCCGGCCAGGGCGTCGGACAGCGCGGCGATCCCGTCCTTGGCGTCCGTCTTGCCGAGCGCGGAGACGCCGACGAGGAATACCACCGTCATCAGCAGCTTGCTGACGATCAGGGTGGCGGTGGCCTCGATCCAGCCGCGCCGCCAGCGCTTGGCGACCTCCCAGCCGCCGCCGGCACCCGCGAACGCCGCGAGCGCCACCAGCACCAGGACGCCGACCTTGCGCGCGACCATCACGCACCAGTAGAGGAACGCCCCGATCGCGCTGCCAACCGCGACCAGGGCGGGAATCGCCCAGCCGAGCGGGAACATGGCCCCGAACTGGGTCACCTTGATCATGCGCCTGACCGCGTCGGCAACGCTCGTGTGCGCCGCTTGGAACAACCCGGCCGACAAGGCGTCGACCGTCGTCACTGCTACCGCGGTGAAGCTGATCGCCCCGAAGGCGAACAGCACACCGGTCATCGTGCCCCACGCCGCCTTGGCCAGCGCCCGCTCGTCCCGGCGCCAGGCGGCCAGGATCAGCTGCGCGCAGAAGGTGCCCACAGTCAGGATCAGCCCGATCGGCAAGATCAGCTGGTAGTTGTCCCTGAACCACGGCGCTGACAGGTCGATCGCGGTGGTCTCGTCGACCGCCTTCGCGCACAGGTCGACGGCGCTGGCCGCCAGCTCACCCATCGACTTGGCGATCCACGCGCCGATGCCGTCGGTGATGCTCTTGCCCGGGTCGCTGACGAAGTTCATGCCGTCGACGACGGTGCAGACCTGGGCGATCATCGGGAGGTTGCAGATGTCCACGAGTACCTCCCGGGCTCAGGGCGCCACGGCCGGCAGCACACCGGCCAGAGCACACGGGCGGTCAGGACGGCACTGGACGGCGAGCGTGGCGGAGCGGTCCTCGGCGCCGCCGGCCGGGGCACCGTTCCAGGAGATCGACTGCTTCCCGGAGACCGTCACGGCGTAGACGTACGCCTGCGAGATCGCCCCCGGATCCGCCTGCAGCGCCCGGGTGAACGACTCCGGGAAGTGCGCCTCCGCCGCGGTCGCCGTGGCGAACTGCCCGGAGTCGGCCATCCGCCCCCAGAGCAGGGGCGACGGGACCAGCCGGTCGACCGAGTCCGCGTCGGCGTACTGGCCCTCGTCGGTCAGCCACCGGTGAAGGGAGGCCACCAGCTCGGGCTGGGAGGACGAGCGGGTGTCGTATGACCACAGCGCCACTGCGGCGGCCTTCGCGAACGCGATCGGGTCGTGCGTCGACGGCGGCCCGGGAAGCGCGGCCGAGCGCGTGCCCGGCGAAACCGAACCCGACGGGCCCGGCGCGGGCAAGCTGGCCGCAGCAGCATGTTCGGGGGAGCTCCGGCCGTCCCGGGTGACGTAGGCCAGGATCCCGGAGCAGACGACGAGCACCACCAGGACGGCCGTGCCCAGCAGCGCCCGGCGGCGCACCAGCGCGCCGCCGGACACCCCGCTGCGGGCGGCATGGAATGAACGTTTCTGCATTACTTGACCTGGCTTCCGAGCGTCGAGAAGAACGACACGACGCCGTTCGCGGCGCCCAGCAGCAGGGCGGCGCCGGCCGAGACGAGCACGCCCTTCTTGCCGTTGGCCTCGGCCTGGTGTCCACCGCTGTGGTGGCCCCAAGCCCATACTCCGGCGCTCACGGCCAGGGCGCCGACGACCGCGATGATGCCGAAGAGGTTCAGCGAGCCCATCACCTGCTTGAGGACCGAAAGGCCAGGAAGGCCGCCCTCGTTGGGGGTGATGCCGGGGTCGTAGGCGAGCTGCACGACGGCGTCCGCGAAATACAAGGGGAACTCCAGTTCGATTCAAGGCATGCCAAGGCAGCCCGGAGAAAAAGGGGGTGGAGGGGGGAGGGGAGGAGAGTGCGGGTCAGACGACCCGGCGGGCCGCGAGGATCTCCGCTCGCCACGAGGCGAGAGTCGAGATCTTGACCACGTCGCCGGTCTTCGGGGCGTGCACGATCAGCCCCGAGCCGATGAACATCCCGACGTGCTCCGGCACGGCCGCGGTGCCCCGGGTGAACAGCAGGTCACCGGGCTTGAGCGCGTCCGCCGAGACGGCGGTGCCCTGCTTGACCTGGTCGTAGGTGGTCCGCTCCAGCGAGACCCCGCCGGTTCGGTAGGCCACCTGCATCAGGGAGGAGCAGTCACACCTGCCCATCGGGTCCGCGCCGTGCGAGTTCGCGCACGCGCCGCCCCACTGGTACGGGGTGCCCAACTGTCCGAGCGCCCAGCGGATCGCGGTCTGCACCGGCTGCGACGCGTCCGTCGGGATGTTGTATCCGGCCGGCAGCGAACCGGGCGGGATCGTCCCGAAGTCGGTGCCGTCACCACCCGCCGTCGGCGTACCGCAGCCCCCACTGCTGGGCGACGGGCTTGGGGTGCTGCCCGTCGTCGGCGTCGGCGCTGGGGTGGGCGAGGTGCCGGTGGCGGGGGAGAGCAGCGGGGCGATGGCCTTCTGCAGGGCCTCCGCCAAGGGCTGCCACTTCGCGTAGGCGTTGGGGAAGCCGGAGCGCTGCACCGCCTGGGCGGCCTGGGTGACGGTCATCGACTCCCAACCGTTGACCTCCTGCAGTGCCGCGTAGAACTTCGTCGAGGCGTACACCGGCTGCATGATCTGCTCCGGCGTGCCCCAGCCCTGCGAGGGCCGCTGCTGGAACAGTCCCAGCGAATCCCGGTCGCCATAGCGGATGTTGCGAAGTTCGCTCTCCTGTATCGCCGTTGCGAGCGCGACGACCTGCCCGCGGACGGGGATGTGCAAGGCGACGCCGGTGGCCTGGATGGTCTTCGCGTTGGGGATCTGCTCGTCGGGCTTGCTCAGCCCCGCCACGCTCGGGGCGCTGAGCGGGCTGGAGCCCTTCAGGATCGCCTCGACCTGTGCCGCGACGGCCGAGCTGTCCACACTCTGCGGACCGCCGCCGGGCGGACACGAGGTGGACGTCGCCGAGGCGTTGCCCGCGCCGGCGATCACCACCGGCAGGGCCAGCATCAGCGGGCCGCAGGCGACGGCCCCGACGAGTGCGCCGACCGCCTTCTTCACGGTGCCCGCCGATCACCGAACCGGAACCGGGCCAACGGCGGAGGCGGATGAGGGCATGGGTGTGCCAGGGCATGCTGCATCGCAGCGGCTCCTTGCGGGGTTTGTAGGAGAGTGCGGTGCCGGCTCCTCGTGCGAAGAAGTCGCCGGCACCGCACCGGTGGTGAAACCGCCGTTCAGGGCGGGTCCGGGTCAGGGGAGTTGGTAGCTCCCGGACGCCGGTCTCGGGTCACGCGCGGCAGCCGGCCGCGCTCGTAATCTCAGCTGGAACACGAGGCACCCCTCGGGCGTAGGGAAGATTCGCGCACTCCGTCGCGCGGTCTCGCCTGGGCGGGACAGCGCGGGCCAATGCGCCCCGGTTCGGGCCGACTTGGCCCGCTGCCCGGTTGGCATGGCGAGACAGTAGACGCGAACTCCGGCCGCGCCAAACGAGCCCCGACCAGCCTCGACGTCCTCGTGCTGTCCGTTAGGCACGGCTGCCGATCGCGGCTACCGTCCCCTGCACCACCGCTCCCGGCGGCTGCCACGGCGCGCCGCCCGGAGCCGGTAAACCCCTGCCCGAGGAAGGCCCCCGTGAACGACTTCACCCTCCACCGAGGCGACGCCCTCACCGTGCTGAAGAACCTCCCCGACGAGTCCGTCAACGCGGTCATCACCGACCCGCCGTACAACAGCGGCGGCCGCACCAGCTCCGAGCGCACCAGCCGCGACGCCCGCGCCAAGTACGTCACCAGCGGCTCCGCCCACGACCTCCAGACCTTCCCCGGCGAGAACCGCGACCAGCGCTCCTACCGCGCCTGGCTCACCGAACTCCTCACCGAGGCCTACCGGGCGAGCACCGAGCACGCGGTCGCCATGGTCTTCTCCGACTGGAGGCAGGAGCCCACCACCAGCGACGCCCTCCAGATGGCCGGCTGGACCTGGCAGGGCACCATCCCCTGGATCAAGCCCGCAAGCCGACCGCGGAAGGGCGGCTTCAAACAGTCCGCCGAGTTCATCACCTGGGGCGTCAAGGGCACCCTCGACAACAGCCGCAACCTCTACCTGCCCGGCCACTTCATCGCCAGCCAGCCACGCAAGGACCGCGTCCACATCACCCAGAAGCCGCTGGAGATCATGCAGCAGCTCGTCCAGATCTGCCCCGAAGGCGGCACCGTCCTCGACCCCTTCACCGGCAGTGGCTCCACCGGCGTTGCTGCCCTGCGCGAGGGCCGGCGCTTCGTCGGCGTTGAACTCTCCCCGCACTACGCCGAGATCGCCGAACAGCGCCTGCGAGCAGAGCTGACCCAGGACGACTTCGCCCTCGCCGGACCGGAGGCCTGACCATGAGAACCACCAGGCCAATGGCCCACAGACGCGAAAGGGCGGCTGGAGCACCACGCTCCAGCCGCCCGTTTCCGCCGGTCAGGACTCCATGACCGCCCGCCGGATCAACGGCACCGCCTTCTCGAGGTCCGCCGACGAAGCGATCCGCACCTCCAGATCACCCGTCCCCAGGTGCCCGACGTTACGCACGTCCCGCGTGAAGCCCTCCTCCAGCTCCACCGAGTCCGGGCCCAAACGCAGGTAGACCAGCAGCGCCCCGTGCCCCGGGCGGAACACGACCGAGGCCACGTTCAGGATCCGCCGGTAGGCGATGTAGTGCTTCAGCAGCACAACCTCCAGCTCACCCGCCGCTGCCAGCACCTCGTCCAGCTCGCCGTACAGCTCCTGTAGACGTCCAGGCACCTCCACCTGCGACGCTTCCACTGGCACCGCGACCGCCTCCGGCTCGGCATGCACCTCGCCAGCTGGCTCGGCCGGTACCGGAGACGAGGAAGCGGTGAAGCCCGGGACCGTCTCGACCAGCTGCAACGTCAGCAGGTCCGGCCCGAAGACCCGGTAGCGCACCAGGTCCAGGCGATGGCTCCGCTGGTGAAGCGAAGCCGCGGCCCGGTCGTGACGCGAGAACTCGGCCGCGACACAGATCACCCGGGGTCGTCGCCAGTCGATCGTCTCCACCACCTCGTTACCCAGGCGTCTGCGAACCAGCGCCTCGAACTCGTGCCGGTGCGCCAGAAGCCAGACGAGGTAGGACGTCGCCTGCGTGATCACCCCGGAGTCGCGGCCGCGCTTGAACTCGATGATCACCGGCACGCCGTTCTCGTCGAGGCCCAGCGTGTCGATCTCCCCCCGGTGCCACGGCCCCGTCGGGTACTTCGTCGCCAAGAAGCGCACCCCGAGCATCTCCTCCAGCGACCCCTCGACCCGCTGCTGAAGCTCCTTCTCCTGTGCCACCGTCGAACCGCGGACCTCGATGTCGCGGCCGTCGGTACCCCGCCGGAACACCTTCAGATCGGCCACCCATCCCCCTCGTGTGATCGTACGGAGAGACCAATCAAGAAGAGGACTTGTGTATTCCGGTTTTGCTGGCTGGCGGCCAGCCGGTCCCGAGGCATATCTGAGCTTCTGGGCATATCAGGGTGCTGGGCGGTAGCGGGTTCTCGCTATCTGGCATCGAGTCGCTACGATGTGTAGTGAGGTGTGGCTGGCTACCGCCCTCCGCTGTTGGCTGCGCTGACTCTGATCCGACGTCCGGAGAACGCCCGCCGATTGCGTCAATCGAACCGCTTCGGACCGTGGGGCTGGCCGGGGACAACTGAATACTGCGAGACCCTGTGACGTCGGGCGGGCTCTCGGCTACCTGATTCGACGCAGACATGGGCGCGTTCGCGCCTGCCTGCCTGGATATAGAGGAGCCGAAGCCGTGCAGATTGTCGGCTGGCTGGCCACAGCGCTTCTTGTCGGACGAGAAGCCGCCCGTCTCGTCCGGTTAGTGGTGAACCGTATCCCGCGCCTTTCCGAGATGGCGATCGTCGCGCTGGAGAGCATCGGTCGTGTGCGTGATGCGTGGGTCCGCGTGCAGGAGCACGGCGCCAAGTGCACGTGCGGAGACTTCGTCTCGATGTCAGGCCGCCTGCGTGCTCGGCCGAGCTGCTGCTGCGACAGCCGCAGCGGTTGCCGCGATGACGGTCAGGGTGAGGAAGAGTGCCGGGTGTCCGCCGCCGAGTGCCGGGGTGAGCGCCGTGGTTGCCCAGGGAGCCAGGGCGCCGGCGATGGTGGCCGGCGCGGCGAGGAGGGCGCTGAGTCGGCCGTACGAGGCGGTTCCCCAGCGGTCGGAGACGGCGGTGGCCTGGAGCAGGGTGAGGTTGCCGCGGACGGTGCCGGCGAGGATCGCGATGGCGAGGAGCAGAACGGTCGGGCCGGGGACGGCTGCGAGGAGTGCGGTTGTGGCTCCTCCGGCGCCGATGAGGACGACCGTGCGAGTGGTGACGCCGGTGCAGCGGGCGAGGGTGGCGCAGAGGGTTCGGCCGAGGGTTTGACCCGAGGCAGCCGAACCCGAGCGCCCAGGCGGCCGCGGTTGAGACGGCGCTGCGCTCCATGAGGAGCGGGACCAGGTTGAACACCACGCCGTACAGATCCCCGACGACATCGTCGCGGTCGACCTCACCGGTGACGTCAAGACCGTCACCGACTCCGAGGGCAATGTGCACCGGGCGCGCGCCGTGATCGTCACCACCGGCTCCCAGCACCGCAAGCTCGGCCTGCCGAACGAGGACAAGCTCTCCGGCCGGGGCGTCTCCTGGTGCGCGACCTGTGACGGCTTCTTCTTCCGCGACCAGGACATCGCGGTGGTCGGCGGCGGCGACACCGCGCTGGAGGAGGCGACCTTCCTCTCCCGCTTCGCCAAGAGCGTCACGATCATCCACCGCCGGGACAGCCTGCGCGCCTCCAAGGCGATGCAGGAGCGCGCCTTCGCCGACCCGAAGATCCGCTTCGAGTGGGACAGCGCGGTCGAGGCCATCCACGGCGACCCGAAGCTGACCGGCGTCACCCTGCGCGACACCACCACCGGCGAGACCCGCGAGCTGGCCGTCACCGGCCTGTTCATCGCGATCGGCCACGACCCGCGCACCGAGCTCTTCAAGGGCCAGCTGAACCTCGACGCCGACGGCTACCTCAAGGTCGACGCCCCCTCGACCCGGACCAACGTCGACGGCGTGTTCGGTGCCGGTGACGTCGTGGACCACACCTACCGCCAGGCCGTCACCGCCACCGGCACCGGCTGCTCCTCCGCTCTGGATGCCGAGCGCTACCTGGCCGCCCTCGCTGACGTCGCCTCCGATGACCTCGACGAGGACCAGGGCGAGCTGGAGCCTGTGGCCTGACACCGTGGCTTCGGCCGGGCAGGGAAGCCCGGCCCGTGAACCGTCCTGCGCACGACCCTGCCTGAGCTTGTGACATGTGAGGAGACCGTTGTGGCTGGCGCCACCGTTACCGTGACCGACGAGACGTTCACCGCCGAGGTGCTGGGCAGCGACAAGCCCGTGCTGGTCGACTTCTGGGCCACCTGGTGCGGCCCGTGCCGCCAGATTGCTCCCCTCCTGGAGCAGGTGGCGGCCGAGTACGGCGACAAGATCACCATCGCCAAGCTCGACGCCGGTGCGAACCCGAGACGACCTTGAAGTACGACGTGCTGTCGCTGCCCACAATGCACGTCTCCCAGGGTGGTGAGATCGTGCAGACGATCACCATCGCCAAGCCGAAGGCTGCATTGCTGCGTGACCTCGCCGCGCTCCTCTGACCGGCGTCACGGACGGCTTTGGACAGTGGCTCAGCCCTCGCGGGCTGGGCCGCCGTCGTACTGTCTGTTGGTTCGGACTCTTTGGTCTGCGGTTCTGGATCACGAAATTGATCCAGAACCATACTTAACCGTCGCTGACAGTATTTGCCATGTTCCAGCGAGGACTCGAGTTGGCGAAGCCGGCTTTAGGAGAGCTGTGCTCTATCCCCTGATGTCCTAGGGGGGGCTTGTCGAGATCCTTGCCGGAAACCCGCACACGAGTGTCCGACTTTGGAGGAACAAGTTCCCAGGTCAGGCGAGATGTGAACTAGTGCCGCATCAGGCAACGTTCGCCTCGCTGATGGAGCGCGGAGGAGTAAATCGGTGGGGTGATGCAGGGGAATCTGCCACGATCATCGGGTGGGTGCATTGGATGCAGTGGCAGGCAGGGTTGCTGGCGGGGCCACCGTGACGTTCCGGCCCAGCGGCTCCTCGATGGTCCCGCTGATACGTAGTCGGCAGCAGGTGATCGTTGCCCCGGTCGACCCGTCGAAGGTGGAGGTCGGAGACATCGTCCTCGCCCGTGTCGCCGGGACGGTCTACTTGCACTTGGTGTCGTCCGTGGACCTCGCCAGGAAGCGGGTGCAGATCAGCAATAACCGTGGCCGCGTCAACGGCTGGACCAGCCACGATCGTGTCTTTGGTATCTGTGTGGCAGTCGACGGTGTCACTCGGTCTGGAGTTGAAGGCAAGGCGCTCGCGGCAGCCGACTCTGGTGATCCCTCCTGAACCTGACGCTTCCGGCGGCATCGGCCGCCAAGCTATGCGGGTGGCAGAACGAGTGCGTGTTCGCGAGATCGATGACGACGAGGGCCAGCGGTTACTGCGGATAGTCCGCAGAGGCACGGGCTCCGTGGTGACCTGGCGGCGCGCCCAGATGGTGCTGCTCTCCGCCCAGGGTATGCCGGTTGCGAAGATCGCGGAGGTGTCGTTCACCAGCGCGGACCGGGTCCGGGATGTGATCCACAACTTCAACGCGGACGGCTTCGACTCGCTCTACCCGAAGTACCGGGGCGGACGACCGAGGACGTTCACGCTGCCCGAGCGCCGGGAGATCAAGAAGATCGCCAAGTCGAAGCCGGCCGAGCACGGCCTGCCGTTCTCGATTTGGAGCCTGGCCAAGCTGGCGGACTTCCTGGTCGCCGAGGGGGTGGTCGACGACATCAGCCACGAGGGACTTCGGGTCCTGCTCCGCGAGGCGGGCGTCTCGTTTCAACACGTGAAGACCTGGAAGACCTCCCGCGACCCGGACTACGCCTCGAAGAAGGCGAGGGTCGAGCACCTGTACGCGATCGCCGACGGTGAGGTCATACCTGAGGACGGCGAGCCCGAAGTCATCTACTGCCTGGACGAGTTCGGACCGCTCAACCTCCAGCCGCACCCGGGCCGACAGTGGGCCGAACGCGGCGGCCGGCACAAGGATCCCGACCGCGATCCCCGCCCGCGCAGGCGGGCGACCTATACCCGCCCGCACGGGGTCCGGCATCTGTTTGCCGCCTACGACCTGGCCAAGGACCAGCTCTACGGGCACGTCAAGAAGACCAAGAACCGCTCCAAGTTCCTGGAGTTCTGCCGCTACCTGCGCTCGCTGCACCCCGCGGACGTGCGCATCGCGATCGTCTGCGACAACTACTCACCGCACCTGACCACAAAACGCTGCCAGCGGGTCGGGACGTGGGCCGAGGCGAACAACGTGGAAATCGCATACACCCCGACCAACAGCTCCTGGCTCAACCGGATCGAGGCCCAGTTCACCGCCCTGCGCTATTTCGCCCTCGACGGCACCGACCACACCAGCCACAAGGAACAGAGCAGCATGATCCGCCGCTACATCATCTGGCGAAACCGCCATGCCAGCGATCGGCGCCTACGCGCGGTCGTTGCCAGGGCAAACGTTGCCTGATACGGCACTAGAACGGGGACGGCCGGGGCTGGAGGACAACAGACGGCGATTTGCACCGCCTCCGGCCCCGCACGCGAGTCCGCGATCTCGGGGCCCGGCTCAGACCGACCTCGTCACCGATCGGCACGCCGCAGGACCATCGTCAAGACCCAGCGCAACAAGCGGCCACTCGTCAACCTTCGGTGAGATCGCTCAACCTTCGGTGCGACAGGACACAGACGGTACATGGAGGGTGAGGCCGACCCGGGGCGGTCCTTGGCCAACCGACAGAATCTGTTGACCTGCAGTGACGCTTCCTCGGCGACGTGGGCCTTCCCGGCTCTCCAAAGATCGTTTCCCGCGTCGATGCCGGGGTCGCCTTCGGTGTCTCCAGCGGCAGGCGCCGATGGGCCGGCGACGGACGCGGCAGCGGCGGCGGCCGACCCATCGGTCGGAACGAGCCGGACGAGATGATCTCGTCACCGTCGGGGGATCTTAATGGAAGGCCCGAACCGGTTGGTCAGGATGGTGGGCTGCGCTGTTGGCGTCGCTGCGGCACCGTTCTGGGCCACGAGCCGATCGCCCCTGTCGAGAGCATGCGTTGCCGTGGCCGCCCGATTACGATCGACTGGGAAGCAGTCGTTCCGGAGAAGCGATTTGCATTCTGGAAGCTGAGCCACCGTCGCACGGATCTCGTCGCGGCGACAAAAATTTTCCGAAGGAATCCTAGACCTTCATCGGGGTCCGGCGAGCGCCCTGCAGTGGGAAAGGCTTCTCTGCGCCCAATCGCGGGATACTCCGAGAAATTTGACGTCCCGTCCCCGAGTGCCGCACCGCTCGCGTCAGACCTTCCGCCAGATCGAACCTCACTACACCTCACGTCGAAAGAGAAGCGCATGGCATCGAAATGGACGTCCGTATCGAAGCTCTCAGTAGTGCTTGAGACCGGCGAGCAGCGGGGTGCGATATACGCCTCCAACAAGCCCGACGAGATCGGCGTGACGGTCACCGTGCAGCCGACCGACGACGACGGGAATCCGATCACCGACAAGGTCGTTTTTGGGAAGGGTGGCGTGGCGCTGATCGACTATGTCGACGAGTCGTCAATGCCTTCCGCGGGGGGCGACAAGATCAACTGGTGGTGCTCGGACAACAAGAGCGTGACCCAGACGGGAAGCGGCCTCTTCCAGGTGAAGTACACGGCATTCCGCTCGAGTGCTGTGAATCTGCATGCGAAGTCGATCGGCGTCTCGGTGACGACCGAGTCCGGAAGGTGCATCTACAGCTCGATGAACGGGACCTTCCACAGTTCGGTCGTGATCGAACCCCGGTAATGGTCCGGCGTGCGGGTCCGTTCCGGTCACCCCCGGTGTGACCGGGAGCGGCTGCGGTCCCCCGTCGAGGGAAAGGTTCTCGGCCCGCAGGCCCCGGATCCGTCCGGCCGGCGGCATCGACTACGAGGGGCGGCTCCTCTCGGTGACGCGGCGCGTCCGCGTCCCGCCCATTCCTATCCGTGCGGAGCCGATGACGGACAGCGACTTTCCGGCCCGACCTG
>NZ_JBIAXP010000050.1:0-36196 GCF_042896795.1 Kitasatospora sp. NPDC001261 | reverse complement strand
GTCCGACAACCGCTCACCCGCAGGCGACTTGACCTGCCCCACCCTCGCCACACCACACCCAACGAGCCAAAGCCATCAAAGTCACTGGCATTGGGTCTAGCCGGGGACACTGGCCGGCCGAGGGTGCTGGTCCAACCAGGGGCGCTGGGGACCGGGGGAGGCGTGGAGCGAGTCCCCCCGGACTCGCTCCACGCCGCCTCGTCGCGCGGCTTCGGCGTTGCCGCTCCCCCCGACACCCCGGCAAACCCGCCGTTCCCCCCTGGCCACACCCCCCTCCGGCGAGAGCGGTCCGCACAGGCCCGGCGAGCCCCCACCTCCGGGGACGTCGTTGATCTCAAACTAACAAACCGCGTGGTTGGTTTGTCAATAGCGGAATCCACAAAACATCCACATCGTGACGGAGTGCTCCGCGGCGGTCGGAAAGGCCCGGGACCAGCGGTTTGTCGTCCCATCGGGGTGTCCGCCGCCCGAGCCGCCCGACGCCGGGCGCGGACACGTAGTGCTGGACGCCGCGATGGAATCCGACATTCCGAGCATCGTGGCAGCACGCTGTGACACCGGACGGGCGCCCAGCGCAGCCGGAGAAGCGGCCGGGGAAGCAGCCGGAGAAGCGGACGGAGAAGCGGCCAGGGAAGCGGCCGGGGGAGGGGAGAGCGGGCGGGCTCAGCGCAGCAGCCGGCGTTCCTTCGCCACCGCCACCGCGCCCGACCGGGTGTCCACGCCCAACTTGTCGTAGATCCGGCCGAGGTGGGTCTTCACCGTGGCCTCGCTGATGAACAGCGCCCGGGCGATCTCCCGGTTGCCCAGCCCCTGCGCCAGCTGTCCGAGGATGTCCAGCTCGCGCTCGGTGAGCTGCGGCGAGGGCGCCCGCATCTGCGCCATCACCCGGGAGGCGACCGGCGGCGAGAGCACCGTGCGGCCCTGCGCGGCCGCGTGCACGGCGGCGAACAGCTCCTCGGGCCGCTCGGCCTTCAGCAGGTAGCCGGTGGCGCCGGCGGCGATCGCCCGGGTGATGTCGGCGTCGGTGTCGTAGGTGGTGAGCACCAGGACGTGCGGCCCGTCCGGGGTGGCGGTGATCCGCCGGGTGGCCTCCACCCCGTCGATGCCGTCGCCGAGTTGGAGGTCCATCAGGACGACCTGCGGGGCCAGCCGGGCGGCCAGCGCGACGGCCTCCTCCCCGGTGCTGGCCTCGCCGACCACCTCGATGTCGCCGGCGCTCGCGAGCAGCGCCAGCAGTCCGGCCCGCACCACGGCGTGGTCGTCGCAGACCAGCAGCCGGACGGGAGCGGTCCGGACGGGAGTGGTCCGGCCGGGAGTCGTGCTCATCGGTGCTCCAGGGTCATCGCTCGTCCGGGCTCATCTGTGCTTCGGGGGACCGGTGTTCCGGGCTCATCGGTCGTCCAGGGGGATCGCGGCGGAGACGACGGTGCCCTCGCCGGGCGCGCTCTCCACGGTCAGCCTGCCACCCAGCTGCCGCAGCCGGGCCCGCATCGCCGGCAGGCCGTACCCACGGCCGCCCCCGCCCCCGCCCCCGCCCCCGCCCCCGGCGCCGACACCCGCACCGCCCCCGGCCGCGCCCGGGTCGAAGCCCTGCCCGTCGTCGGCGATGTCCAGCACGGCCTGGTCACCGAGGAAGGACAGCGTGATCGCGGCCGTCGACGCCCCGGCGTGCTCGCGGACGTTGGCCAGCGCGCCCTGGGCGATCCGCAGCAGCGCGGCCTGCGCGGCGGCGGGCAACGGCACGGGCGCGCCGTCCAGGTGGAAGCGGACCGGCAGCCCGCTCTCGGCGGACTCCCGCTCGGCCAGCGCCCGCAGCGCCCGGTCGAGGGTGCGGCCGTCGGACAGCTCCGCCGGGGCGAGGTCGTGGACGAAGCGGCGGGCCTCGGCCAGGTTCCGGGCGGCCACCGAGGCGGCGGTGCGGACGTGGGTGCGGGCGGTCGCCGGGTGGGTGTCCCAGGTGCGCTCGGCGGCCTGGAGCAGCATCTGCTGGCTGGACAGGCCCTGTGCCAGGGTGTCGTGGATCTCCATCGCCAGCCGCTCGCGCTCGGCCAGGGTGCCCTCCCGCCGTTCGGTGGCGGCGAGTTCGCGCCGGGTGCGGACCAGGTCGGCGATCAGCGCGCGCTGCCGGGCGGCCTGCCGGGCCATGAAGAGGAAGACGCCGGTGGCGAGTCCGGCCACCGCGGCCGGCAGCAGGACGAGGGTGGCGTCGGCGCCGCCGGGCAGCCGGACCTCGGCGGTCACCACCAGCAGGGTCAGCGCGCCGACCAGCGGGATGGCCGCCTTCGCGGGCAGCACCCGCAGCCCGGTGTAGATCAGCGGCACGGCGCACCAGGCGAAGCTCGGCGCGAGCAGCACCAGCACCACCCAGAGCGCCACCACCAGGGCCAGCGCCCAGCGGCGGTGCCGGTCCGGGGCGGTCGGACGGCGGTGGGCGAGCCAGGACCCGGCCGGCTGGGCGACGGCGAGGGCCGCGCTCAGCCCGATCACCCAGGGCGCCTGCGCGGTGCCGGAGTGGTGGGTGAGGTAGCGGCTGAGCGAGGCGGCGAGCAGCAGCAGGAAGGCGGAGTCCAGCAGCAGCGCGAGCCGGCCCGCGTCCGGATCGCCGGCGTCGTGGCCGAGTGCGCCGCCGGCGCCGGTGCGGTCCGCGGCGGGGCGGCCGGCGGTCGGGCGGGGCTGCTGCACGGGTGGCTCCTGGCTGAACGGGTGGTGCGTGCGCGGTCGGCGCCTGCCCGTACCGGCCGTACCGGTCCGTACGGGCCCGTCCCGATCCGCACCGACCCGCACCGATCCCTCGATGGTGACCCGTCCGGCCCGGGGCCGCATCAGCCGATCGGTTGACGCCGCCGTCCCCCATCATGCCCGGACGCCCGCGCCGGACCGCCGATGCGGCGGCCCCTTCCCCGGCCGGAGGATCGAAGCACGCCGCCGGGCGATCCCCCCAACGGCCCGGCGGCCCCCGAACTCCCCCACCCCGCCCCACCTCACCCGACCCCACCCCGCAGATCCGCTGAGGAGCTGGACCATGAAGAAGACCTCCGTCCGCACCCGCGTGCTGACCGGCACCGTCGCCGCCGCCGCGCTCGCCGCCGCCACCGTGGGCGCCGTCTCGGCCAGCGCCGAGTCCACCGACACCCCGGCCGTCCCGGCCGCGGCGAAGGCCGACACCCAGAACAAGAACCTGGCCCCGAGCAGCGGCCTGACCATCGACGCTGCCACCCGCGCCGCCCAGGCCGCCCTGGACGCGGCCACCAAGGCCGGCCAGCACGTGTCGGTCGCGGTCGTCGACCGCGACGGCGTCACCCGGGTGCTGCTGAAGGGCGACGGCGCCGGCCCGCAGGCCCCGGTCTCGGCCGAGCGCAAGGCCTTCACCGCGGTGTCCTGGAACGCCCCGACCTCGGAGCTGGCCAAGCGCCTGGCCCAGGCCCCGAACCTGAAGGACATCCCGGGCACCCTGTTCCTGGCCGGCGGCGCCCCGATCCAGTCGAAGGGCGCCCCGATCGCGGCCGTCGGCGTCGCGGGCGCGCCCAGCGGCGACCTGGACGAGCAGTTCGCGCAGGCGGGCGTCGCCGAGCTGGCGAAGTGACCGGGGGCCCGGCCGGCCCGCCCCGCGCCCGGGGCCGGGCCCGCCGGGCCGGGGTCTCGTTCGGGTGAACGCCGGAAGGGTAGCCGCAGAACACGGGATGACCCTTCGAAAAGCCGGTGCCGCTGTCAGTGGCGCGTGGCAGGCTTCCCGGTATGACGGCGTGGACCCTCAACGACATCGAACGCGCGATCCGCTCCTCCTGGGGCGTCGACACCTGTGCGCCCGAGGATCTGGCCCACTGGCGTCCCGACAATCCCGCCCGTGGTCAGTGCGGGGTGACGGCGATGGTGGTGCACGACCTGCTCGGCGGCGAGCTCATGATGGGCGAGGTGTACGTCGACGGGGTGCGGACGGACCTCCACTGGTGGAACCGTTTCGCCACCGGCTTCGAGATCGACCTCACCCGCGAGCAGTTCGGGCCGGACGAGCTGGTCGGCCGCGGCCGACCGGTCGCCCGCCCGGCCCGCCCCGGCCGGCTCCAGGCCCAGTACGAGCTGCTGCGCACCCGGGTGGTCGCCGAGCTGGAGCGCGGCGCGGCCGCCGACCGCACCCGGCTGCCGTCCCGGGCCCGCGCCTGCGCCTGAGGAGCGGCCCGGCTCCGGGTGTGCTTCCGTGCCGACCGGCGGGTACCGCAGGACTTCTGACGTACAGTCGGCCGCATACGAGCGGTGCGGCGGCGACGGGAGTGCGCGGATGACCGGGCGGACGATCGGCTTCGTGGGGCTGGGTGCGATGGGGCGCGGCATGGCCGGCAGCCTGCTGCGGGCCGGCCACACCGTACGGGTCTGGAACCGCTCGCCCGAGCCGGTGGCCGCCATGGTGGCCGAGGGCGCGGAGGCGGCCGGCTCGCTCGCCGAGGTGTTCGCCGCCGACACGGTGGTCTCCATGCTCGCCAACGACGCGGCGGTCGAGCGGCTGCTGCTCGACCCCGCGCTGCTGGCCGGCGCCGGGGCGACCCTGCACGTCAACATGGCCACCGTCTCGCTCGCCCTCGCCGAGCGGGCCGAGGCGCTGCACGCCGAGCACGGCGTCGGCTACGTCGCCGCCCCCGTCCTCGGCCGGCCGCCGGTCGCGGCGGCGGGGCGGCTGAACATCCTGGTCGCGGGCGCGCCCGAGCTGCTGGAGCGGGCCGAGCCGCTGTTCGCCGCGATGGGCGAGCGCACCTGGCACTTCGGCGAGAGCCCCCGGCAGGCCAACACCGTCAAGATCAGCACCAACTTCCTGATCGCCTGCGCGATCGAGTCGATGGCCGAGGCGTGCAGCCTGGCCGAGGCGCACGGGATCCGGCCGACCGACCTGGTCGACCTGCTCACCGGCACGCTCTTCCCCGGACCGATCCACACCGGCTACGGCGCGATGGTGGCCGAACGCCGGTACGAGCCGGCCGGGTTCCGGCTGCCGCTCGGCCTCAAGGACATCGGCCTCGCGCTGGACGCGGGGGCCGCGCGCAACGTGCCGCTGCCGATCGGCAGCGTCCTGCGGGACGCCTTCCTGGACGCGCTGGCCCACGGCGACGGGGACAAGGACTGGGCGGCGGTCGCCGAGGTCGCCCGCCGCCGGGCCGGGCTGCCCGACTGACCTCCGCCCGCCGGCCCCCGGGCCGGGCTGCCGGACCGGACCCGCGCCCGCCAATCCCCGGCTGCCGCCCGGCGGTTGGCGCGGGCGCGGAATAAACCGGCGTCCGACGGCTGCTCACTCCTGCGTCCGCACCGTACGTACCACGGAGGAGTCCTGATGGGTGATCAGCCGCCCGGCGCCGAGACGCCGCGCCGTTTCCTGTTCCTCGACGCCAGCGCGCGCCCCGACGGCAACTCGGCCCGGCTCGCCCGGCTGGCCGCCGAGTCGAGCCTGCCGGCCGGCGCCGAGCAGCAGTGGCTGCGGCTGGACGAGCACCCGCTGCCGCCCTTCCGGGACCTGCGGCACACCGGCGACGGCACGTACCCCGAGCCGGCCGGCCACGAGCGGACGCTGCTGGACGCCACCCTGGCGGCCACCGACCTGGTCTTCGTCGCGCCGCTGTACTGGTACGCGCTGCCGACCAGCGCCAAGCTCTACCTCGACTACTGGTCGGCCTGGTTCCGGGTGCCCGGCGTGGAGTTCCGCGAGGGGATGCGCGGCGGCACCATCTGGGGCGTGACCGCCCTCGCCACCGAGGACGACGACAACGCCGAGCCGCTGATCGGCACCCTCCGGCTGACCGCCGACTACATGGGGATGCGCTGGGGCGGGGTGCTGCTGGGCCACGGCACCCGCCCGGGCGAGGCGCTGGCGGACGAGCGCGCGGTGATCGCGGCCAAGTCCTTCTTCGCGGGCTGATCCTCCGGGCCGGCCTTCCGGGCCGGCCCCTCGGGGCAGAACCCTCGCGGCCGGTTCCGCACGGCCGACCCCCCTCACGGACCGACCCCCGGCGGGCCGGGTGCCGCGCGCACGCGCCGCCCGCCGCCGGGGGTCGTGCGGTACCCCCCTCCGGGCGTGTACCCGTCATCCGGCCGCCGCCCTGGTCGAGCGCAAAAGGCGTACGGACGGCCAGAGTTGGACGAATCGGGCAGCCCTCTCCCGGGCCCGGACCGCAGTGTGCCACCCGCCTTCCGGACCGGTCCCGTCGTTCGGTACTCTCCGTCGCACTTTCAGCTTTCGCGGGGGGTCCGCGGCGTTCTTCGGCCGCCCCCTCGCGCCCGGGCCTCGCCCGGACACTTCCGTGAGGTCTCCCTTGTCCATACGTCGCAGTCTTGCCCTTGCCGGGGCCGCCGCGCTCGCGTCCTCGCTCGTCCTGGCCGGCGCCCAGGGCGCCATGGCCGTCGGTGCCACCGGCACCCCGTCCGCCGTCGCCTCGCAGGCCGACAAGGCGTCGCGCGCGAGCCTCGACCTCTCGCTGAACGGCGTGCCCGGCACCTTCATCGCCGGCGGCGACGCCCGCGAGTTCACCTTCAAGATCGACAACCGGACGAAGCACGACTTCGTCTTCATCCCGCTGCTCAAGTTCAAGAACAAGGCGGGCTCGCTCCAGGCGAAGGACCTCAAGGTCCAGTACCGGCTCCCCGGCGGCGAGTGGCAGACCGCCGTGGTCGCCCCCGACCAGAGCGGCGAGAAGAACAGCTCCGTCCTGATGATGCTCGGCACCCTCGACTCGTCCGGCAACCCGGTCGCCGACGACCTGCTCGGGGTGAACCGCGGCAAGAACGTCCCGATCAAGGTCCGGGCGTCCTTCACCGACGGCGCCCCGCTCGGCCGGGCCGGCGTCGTCCCGGTCGTCTTCGCCGCCCAGCTCGACGACTCCACCCACCAGCCGGTCGACAACGGCCACCTCAGCTGCGACGGCGGCGTGGGCTTCACCATCAAGGCGCCGGGCGGCAAGCCGACCCCGACGCACACCGGCAAGCCCAGCCCGACGCCGACCCAGTCCCAGACGGGCAAGCCCAGCCCGACCGCGAGCGGCTCGCCGTCGGCCACCGCGACCGTCACGCCGACCGAGAAGCCGACCGAGAAGCCGACCGAGACGCCTACCGGCAAGCCGACCGACACCCCGACCGAGAAGCCCACCGAGAAGCCGACCACTCCGGCCACCGGTGAGCCCTCCGACTCGGCCACCGCCCCGGCCCCGGTCGAGAGCAGCGGCGACACCTCGGGCCCGATCGACTTCCCGGTGGAGCCCCCGGTCATCACCCCGCCGCCGCTGACCCCGGCCGCCGTCGACAAGGCCAAGGCCGCCGCGGACGGCAGCGACAAGGCCCTGGCCCAGACCGGTGGCGGTAGCAACACCACCGCCATCGCGGCCACCGGCGGCGCCGTCCTGGTGGCCGGTGTCGGCACCCTCGTGGTGCTGCGCCGTCGCAAGTCCGCCCAGCAGGGCTGAGGCGAAGCGCGCTGACGCGAGCGCGCCGACCCGAGGCGCGCCGACCCGAAGCGCACTGATCCGGAACACCCCCGTGCCGCCCGCACCGTCCCCTCGGACGGATCCGCGGGCGGCACGGGCCGTTCCGGGGGCCGACCAGGGCCGTCCCGCGGGCGGTCCGGACGGTTCTCCTCCGTCACATAGGATGTCCGGCCGGAGGGGGGCGGAACGGCGGGGAGAGGACAGGTGCGGGTAGCACGCACGGCACGGACCACCACCGACTACGAGGCGACGACCGGGCGGATAGCCGGGCTGCCGCTCCGGAGGCACCACGTCCTGCTGACCGCCTGGACGGTGCTCTGGTTCCTCCTGGTCGAGCCCAGCGGCGGCTTCTCCTGGCACTACCTGCGCCAGGGCGAGCAGTTGCTCTTCAGCGGCCAGCCCGACGGCGGCCTGTCGCTCTACGCCCACCACCCGGAGCTCCAGATCGGCCCGGTCAGCCTGGCCGCGGCCCGGCTCACCGCCCCGTTCGCACCGCACACCGGCGAGCTGATCGCCGAGGCGGTGAGCGCCGGGCTGGGCCTGGTGATGCTGGTCGTGGTCGGCCGCACCGCGGCCCTGTACTACCTCGGCACCGGGACCAACCACCGGCGGCTGCAGCAGCGGCTGCTGATCGCCGGGCTGGCGTTCATCCCGATGTGGGTCGAGGTCTCGGTCCGCTTCGCGCACCTGGACGACGTCCTCGCGCTGTTCTTCACCACCCTCGCCGCGCACGCCCTGGCCCGCGGCAAGCCCGTCCAGGTCGCGGTCTTCCTGGCGCTGGCGGTGGACTCCAAGCCCTGGGCGATCGCCTTCGCCCCGCTGATCCTGGCGCTGCCCCGGCCCGCCTGGCTGCGCACCGCGCTCTGGTTCTGCGCCCTGGTGGCGATCGCCTGGCTGCCGTTCTACCTGGGCAACCTGGACACCATGGCGGCCGCCAAGTTCACCATCCCGAACCAGCCCGCCTCCGCGCTGCGCTGGTTCGGGGTCACCGACCCGGCCACCCCCTGGTGGGACCGGCCGACCCAGTTCGCGCTCGGCATCGGGCTCGGCTGCGTCGCCGTCTGGCGCGGCCGCTGGCCGGCCGTGGTGCTGCTGGGCGCGGACGCCCGCATCCTGCTCGACCCGAGCGTCTACACGTACTACACGGCCTCGATCCTGCTCGGCACCCTGCTCTGGGACGCCGTCGGGCAGAAGCGGCTCGTCCCGTGGTGGAGCTGGATCGCGCTGGCCGCGCTGTACGGCGGCACGCTGTTGCTCCCGTCCGACGCGGCCCGCGGCTTCGTCCGGCTCGCCTTCGTGGTGGTCTCCGCCGGGTACGTGCTGTTCTGGCCCACCCAGCGGTCCCGGCGGCAGCGGCCCGGCGCACCGGGCGACGGCGGGAGCGGCGGCACCGGCCGCCGGGGCGGTCGGGGCGGCCGGCGGCGCGAGCGGGCGCTGGCCGGCGCCGGGGTCTGACGGCAGGGGCCCGTCCCCGTCCACGGCTTGACCCTCACGCGACGTGAGAGCCGAGGGTGGTGGTCAGCACCAGGGAGGAACCCGATGACCAGTGAGGGCTACTCGGTCGGCGCCGTGGCGAAGATCGCCAAGGTGACCGTCCGCACCCTGCACCACTACGACGAGATCGGCCTGCTGTCCCCGGCCGGCCGGACCCGGTCCGGCTACCGCCGGTACGTGGACGCCGACCTCGACCGGCTGCAGCAGGTCCTCTTCTACCGGGAGCTCGGGTTCCCCCTGGACGAGATCGCGGCGATCCTGGACGACGACTCGGTCAGCCCGACCGAGCACCTCCGGCGGCAGCACCGGTTGCTCACCGACCGGATCGGTCACCTCCAGGAGCTCGCCTCAGCCGTCGAACACGCCATGGAGGCACGGAGAATGGGCATTCAGCTGACCCCGGAGGAGAAGTTCGAGGTCTTCGGCGAGGGCTACCAGGAGGACTGGGAGCAGGAGGCCGAGCAGCGCTGGGGCGACACCGCGGCCTGGGCCGAGTCGCAGCGCCGCACCGGCGGCTACTCCAAGGCCGACTGGCAGCGCATCCAGGTCGAGATGACCGCGCTCAACGAGCGCCTGGCCGGGGCGGTCACCGCCGGCGAGCCCGCCGACGGCACGGTGGCCACCGGCCTCGCGGAGGAGCACCGGCAGCACATCCGCCAGAACTTCTACGACTGCACGTACACCATCCACCGCGGCCTGGCCTGCCTGTACGTCTCGGACCCGCGCTGGACCGACACCTACGAGAAGATCGCGCCGGGCCTGGCCCAGTGGCTGCACGACGCCATCGTCGCCAACGCGGACCGGCGCGAGGAGAAGGCCGAGGAGAAGCGCGCGGAGGAGCGCGGGGGGCAGTAGACCGCGCGCTCAGGCCACCCCGCGCCCGAAGGAGCGCCGGTAGGCGGTCGGCGAGGTGCGCATCACCCGGCCGAAGTGGTGGCGGAAGGTCGCGGCGCTCTCGAAGCCGACCGCCGCGGCGATCTCCTCCACCGTCCCCTCCGGCGACTCCAGCAGCGCCAGACTGGTCGCGATGCGCTGGGTGACGACCCAGCGCATCGGGCTGGTCCCGGTGCGGGCGGTGAAGTGCCGCAGGTACGAGCGGTCCGACATCCGGGCGGCGCGGGCCAGCTGCGAGATGGTCAGCGGGGACGACAGGTGGTCCAGCGCCCACCGCATGCTGCGGGCGATCCCGTCGTCCTCCTCCTCGACCGGGCGGACCGCCGCCTCGACGAACTGGGCCTGCCCGCCGTCCCGGTGCGGCGCCACCACGAAGCGGCGGGCCACCGCGTTGGCCACCTTGGCGCCGTGGTCCCGGCGGACCAGGTGCAGGCAGAGGTCGATGCCGGCCGCGCTGCCCGCGCTGGTCAGCACGTCGCCGTTGTCCACGTACAGCACGTCCGGGTTGACCCGCACCGCCGGGTACCGCTGCTGGAGCAGTTCGGCGTACCGCCAGTGGGTGGTCGCCTCCCGGCCGTCCAGCAGTCCGGCGGCGGCCGGTGCGAAGGCGCCCGAGCAGATCGACACGATCCGGGCGCCGCGCCCGTGCGCGGTGCGCAGCGCCTCGACCAGGTCGGGGGAGACGCCGCCGAACGGGTTCGACACCCCGGGGACCACCACCGTGTCGGCCGCGGCCAGCTCGTCCAGCCCGTGCCGGGCGGTCAGCGCGAAGCCGCCCACCGCCTCCAGCGGCGTCCCGGGCCGGTCGGCGCAGACCTTCAGCCCGTACCAGGGCGCCGCCAGCAGTCCGGCCAGCTCGGGCCGCGCCAGTCCGAACACCTCGACCACCACGCCGAGTTCGAACGGCGCCATGCCCGGGAAGGCGTACACCGCGACGTCGTGCACGGGCTCCGGGCGCCGGCCGATGGCGACGGGCACCGGCCGCGGGGCGGCACCGGTCCGGTCCTCGGCGTGCTGCTCGGCCATGCGAACCCCCTGCTCACGGGTGGCGGAATGCCGGTGAGTGTAGCCGTCCCGACCCCTTCGGAATTTTCTTCGAACCCACCTGCAACCTTCACCCCCGTCACACGTCCTTTGATACGGGGGCGGAGGGAACCCGGCAGAGGGCGGCTGGGATGATCCCCCCGATCACGATCTTGATCAGGTGACCTGACGGAACGGCGGCCGCCGTCACCGTCCCGGGGGAAAGCGGAAACGCGCATGTCCATGGCCATCGGGCCGACCGCCGCGCAGGCAGGGGGGCGGGGCTTCTCCATCCGTGGAGTCGTCACCGCGCTGTTCGGCGCGCAGGAGGCCGGCGAGCCGCTCGCCGGCGCCGCCACCGAGCAGGAGGCGAAGCAGCGCCGTTCCGGCTTCCGGCTGCTGCGCGGCGGTCGCAAGCCCGCCGAGGACCGGCCCACCCTGACCGACCTGTACCACGCCCACCGGCTCGGCCTGGTCCGGATGGCGGTCATGCTGGTCGACCACCAGGACCTGGCCGAGGACGTCGTCCAGGACGCCTTCACCCAGCTCTACCAGCGCTACGGCGAGGAGCTGGACGACCTCGACAACGCGCTCGGCTACCTGCGCACCTCGGTGGTCAACGGCGCCCGCTCGATGCTGCGCCGCCGCAAGACCGCCCGCGAGTACGTGCCGCCGCACGTGGCCGACGCCCCGTCCGCCGAGGACCACGCGGTGCTCAACGACGAGCACCGCCGGGTGCTGGTTGCCCTGCAGGAGTTGACTCCCCGCCAGCGTGAGGTGCTGGTGCTGCGCTACTGGTCCGACCTGTCGGAGGCGCAGATAGCCGAGACCCTGGGACTGTCCCGGGGTGCCGTGAAGTCCACCGCCAGCCGCGCTCTGGACGCCTTGGAAAAGCACCTGGAGAAGGTTCGATGACCGACAAGCTCCCCCGCCGCACCGGCGGCGACGGCGACGGGCCGGCCGAGACACCGACGGAACGGCTGCTCCGCGAGGCGATGACGGCCCGGGCCTCCCTCGTCACGGCCGCCAGCCTGCGCCCGGCCGCTCCCCCGAAGAACCGGATCCGCCGGCTGCGCCCGGTGTACGCCGTCACCGTGCCGCTCGGCCTGGCCGCCGCCATGGCGCTCGGCGTGCTCACCTTCCACGGCGAGCCGGTCGCCCAGGACGAGGTCCCGCCCCCGGCCGCCACCCTGACCAGCTCGCCGAGCCCGACGCCCGAGCCGACCGGCGACCCCAGCCCGACGGCCGCCCCCACCGATCCGGGCACGCCCACCGGCGAGGCCGAGACGGAGGTCCCGCTCGCCGACGGCGTCCCGACCACCGCGACCTCCGCCCCCGGCACCGCGAGCGGCCCGGCGAGCTCGTCCAGCCTGCGGGGCGTCAAGTTCAAGGTGCCGGCGGGCTGGAAGGCCGTGCCGGTCTCGGCCGACCGGGTCTGCGTCCTGAGTCCGGGCGCGCCGACGGAGCCGCAGCAGGGCTGGGCGCCGGCCAGGTGCGAGCCGTACGGCGTCCTGGTCGTGGCCTACAACTCCCCGGACGAACTCGAGGGCGGCGCCTGGCCGACGACGGACGACCTGGTCGCCGACAGCGGCTGGGGCCACCAGCCGAACTGCCCGATCTGGGGCCGGCCCTACTTCCCGGACAACGGCTACTCCTCGGTCGGCGCACCCGTGCGGACCAAGTCCACCGTGGCCGGCAAGACGATCGACAAGACCCAGTGGAACGTCACCTGCAAGCCCGGGGACACCTTCACCGCCCAGCTGTGGGGGATGGGCCTGGACCAGGTCTTCGTGGTGGCGAACGGGCTCAAGAGCGACTACCAGTCGGGCCTGACGGCGATCGTCAACAGCCTGGACGTGAGCGGCCACAAGTCACCGTCCCTGACCGCGTCCGACAAGGGCGCGAAGGACATCGCGATCACGGTCGACGGCGGCATCGGCGCCGGGCAGAAGGTGTCCACCAACGGCACCCCGGTGACCTTCACGGTGACGTACCGGAACACCGGCCAGAAGACCTACGACAAGCTCCAGCCGCTGGTCTACACGAAGGAGTACGCCGGGACGCCGCCGAGCGAGATGGTCACGATGAACAAGGGCAAGCTGGAGCGCCAGGACGGCGGCGTCTGGAAGGAGATCCCGCTCGCGATCGGCGGCGGCATGGACTACGCCATGGTGGGCCAGCAGGCCCAGTTCTCGCTCGCGCCGGGAGAGTCCAGGACGGTGACGTACCGGATGGCCCTCGACAAGCTGGACGGGCCCGGCACGATGCCGGTGTCCGTCCAGGCGGTGCTGCCGTACGACGGTTCCGCGCCGCTGACCTCCGTGAAGGAGCTGATCGTCCCGGTGACGGTCGTGAAGTAGCCGTTCCAAGCTGGCAGTTGAGGCGCCGTGACCGGGTTTCCCCCGGTCGCGGCGCCTTTCGGCGTTCCGGGGAGGGGCCGGGAAAAATTCTTCGAACCGGCCTGCAACCCCCCGGCGGGATGGACGTCTATCAGGGTGAGAGGCGGGGAGAGCGAGCCGGCGGAGCCGGGGGGCTCGGGCCGGTTCCTCGGGGCGCGACAGTAGGCGCCCGCTCATTCGATCACCACCATCACCATGTCCTTGGGGGGACTGTCACATGAACGCGTCCGTTATCGCCCGTATTGCGAAGATCGTCCCGCTGGCCGTCGTCACCGCCGTGGGAATCGCGGCCTGCGGCCCGACGAACGGCGAGGCGTCCGTCGCCGCCTCCGCTCCCGCCTCCACCCCCGCGGCCACCTCGTCGGCCACCCCCGGCGCGGGCGCCGTCCCGACCGTCCCCGCCCCGGCCGCGCCGACCACCGAGGCCGCGCCGACCACCGGCGCCCCGGCCGCCGCGGCGCCCGCGGCCGGGGCTGCCAAGGCCGAGGCCAGGCCCGTCGCGAAGGCGCCGGCCAAGCCCGCCGTCAAGCCCGCGGCCAAGCCCGCCGCGCCGAAGGCCGGCCCCGCCGTGTCCGGCGGAAGCGGGATCGGCATCACCTTCGGCGGCCTGGACGAGGGCGGGCAGATCGAGCTCAACGGCCTGGTGTCCTTCTCCGTGACCTGGAAGAACAACGACGCCACCGGCACCCGCAGCGTCGCCCCGGTGGTGGCCACCCAGCAGTACGAAGGCGCGCCCTGCAGCCGGATCATCGCGACGGCGGACGGCACCCTGGAGCGCAAGGACGCCTCGGGCTGGAAGAAGCTGGAGCTCAGCCAGGGCACCGGGATGGACTACGTGATCAACCGGAAGGACGGGGCCTTCACGCTGGCCGCCGGTGAGAGCCGGACCATCGAGTACCGGATGCGGCTGTCCACGGCCAACCGGCCGGGGCGGATCACGATCGAGGCGGACGCCCCCGTGCCGAACTCCACGGACTACCAGGGCATCGCGAAGGCCGAGCTGAACGCCACGGTCGTCGACCACAAGAGCCCGGTGGTGAGCGGCGTGACCACGTCGAGCCCCAAGGTCGGGACGACTCCCGCCGACTTCGGCTTCGTGGTCGACGCGCCGCAGGGCACCGCGGACCTGCACCCCGTGGTGGCCGTGTCGAGCGCCTCGTGGCTGACCCCGGACGACGTCACGCTGGAGGTCATGGCCGGCGGCGCGTGGAAGCCGGTCGAGCTGCGCGAGGCCTGCGACGGTCTGACCGCGGTCGCCCCGACCGGGCTGGAGGTCAACCGGAGGGGCGACTCGGCCGAGTACTCCTTCCGGATCACGATGAAGAAGGCCCCGCAGTACGACGTGGAGGTCCAGGTGGGCGCCCAGGCGAACGGTCACCAGGCCGCCCGCCGGCCCGTCTTCGACCCCCAGGGCCGCCGGTGACGGACGCCCGCACCGGAACCGAAGGGCCCGGCCTCCCACTGCTCGGGAGGCCGGGCCCTTCACCGTGGCCGCGTCACGGCCGTCGTGCGGAGGCTCAGGCGAGCGAGGCCATCCAGGCTTCGACGTCCTCGGCGCTGCGGGGCAGGCCGGCCGAGAGGTTCTCGTTGCCGTCGGCGGTGACCAGGATGTCGTCCTCGATCCGGACGCCGATGCCGCGGTACTCCTCCGGCACGGTCAGGTCGTCCTGCTGGAAGTACAGGCCGGGCTCGACGGTCAGCACCATGCCGGGGACCAGCAGCGCGTCGACGTGCTCCTCGCGGCGCGAGTGGGCGCAGTCGTGGACGTCCAGGCCGAGCATGTGGCCGGTGCCGTGCAGGGTCCAGCGGCGCTGGAGGCCCAGCTCCAGGACCTTCTCGACGTCGTACACCGAGGCGTCCAGCAGGCCCCAGGCGAGCAGCCGCTCGGCGAGCACGCGCTGCGAGGCCTCGTGGAAGTCGCGGAACCGGGCGCCGGGCTTCACCGCGGCGATGCCGGCCTCCTGGGCGTCGTACACCGCGTCGTAGATCCGGCGCTGGACCTCGGTGAAGCTGCCGTTGATCGGCAGGCTGCGGGTGACGTCCGCGGTGTAGAGGGTGCTGGTCTCCACGCCCGCGTCCAGCAGCAGCAGCTCGCCCGGGCGCACGTCACCGTCGTTGCGCACCCAGTGCAGGGTGGTGGCGTGCGGGCCGGCCGCGGCGATGGTGCCGTAGCCGACGTCGTTGCCCTCAACCCGGGCGCGGCGCCAGAAGGTGCCCTCGATCCAGCGCTCCGAGGTGGCGACGGCCTGGCCCAGCTCGCGGACCACGTCGGTGAAGCCCTTGACGGTGGCGTCGCAGGCGGCGCGCAGCTCGCCGATCTCCCACGCGTCCTTGACCAGCCGCAGGCCGCTCAGGAACTCCTTGAGCCCGGCGTCCTTGTCGGCGTCCAGGGCGTCGGCGAGCGCGGCCTCCAGGCCGGCGTCGTAGCCGCGGACGATGCGGGTCGGCACGGCGGAGTCGGCGGCCTTCGCGGCCAGCTCCTCGGCGGCCTTGCGCACGTCGCGGGCGGGCAGCCCGAGCAGCTGCTCCTGCTCGGCCAGGCTGTGCCGGCGGCCGACCCACAGCTCGCCGTAGCCGTCCAGCCAGAACTCGCCGTTCTCGCGGTTCGAGCGGGGCAGCAGGTAGAGCACGAAGTCGTGGCCGGTCGCGCCGGTCGGCTCGCCGACCAGCACCGCGTCCTCGGTCTGGTCGCCGGTGAGGTGGACGTACTCGCTGGCGGCGCGGAACGCGTAGTCGGTGTCGTTGGAGCGGACCCGCAGGTTGCCGGCCGGGACGACCAGGCGCTCGCCCGGGTAGGCGGCGGACAGCGCGGCGCGGCGCTCGGCCGCGTACGGGGCCTGGGCGACGGGGGCGAGGCCGTGCAGCTCGGTGTCGGCCCAGCCGGACTTCATCGAGGCGGCCAGCTCGTCGGAGATGTCGCCGTAGAGACCGTTCTTGCGGCCCTTGTGCTGCTCAGGCTCCTCGCCGCCCTCGGCCTCGGGGTTCTCGGCCACCGCGGGGGTACGGTCCTCGGTCACGTGCAACGCCTCCTTGGGGGGTGGTACCGCCGCCCCTGGGGGAGGTGTCGGATCGCGACACGCGCGGGCGGCCGTGCGTCCGTCCATGGTACGGACGCCCGGCCGCCCGTTCGTTCCGGGCCCGAACCGTCACTCGAAGCGGGCCGCCAGCAGCATCAGGTCGTCGGTGGCCGTGCCCCCGGCGTCCGGGTCCGGGCAGACGGCCAGCAGGTGGGCGCAGAGCCGGTCCGGGTCGATCCGCACGTCGCGCGGGGCGTCGGCGGCGGCCCGGCGCAGGTTGGCCTGCCCGGCGTGCAGGGTCGGGCCGCAGCGGCGGGCCAGGCCCTCGGTGTAGAGCAGCAGGGTGTCGCCGCGCTCGGCGACGAACTCCACCCCGGGGGCCTCCCAGCAGGCCAGCATGCCGAGCGGGGCGGAGAGCGAGGTCTCCACGAACTCGGCGCCGTGCCGGCCGACCAGGACGGGCGGGCAGTGCCCGGCGCCGGCCAGGGTGATCCGGCGCTCCTCGGGCTCGATCCAGGCGTAGACGGCGGTGGCGGTGCGGGTCGGTTCGGTGGTCTTGAGCAGCAGCTCCAGGTCCCCCAGGACGGAGACCGGGTCCTCGCCCTCCAGCACCGCGTACGCCCGCAGTGCGGCCCGGACCCGGCCCATCGCGGCGGCCGCGCCGGGGGCGGAGCCGGGGCCCGCGCCGGGGCCGTCGCCGGAGACGGAGCCGACGGTGAGGCCGATGGTGCCGTCGGGCAGCGGGATCGCGTCGTACCAGTCGCTGCCGGTGGAGCGCTCCAGCCCGGCGGGGACGAGCCGGGCGGCCAGCCGCAGCCCGGCGGCCCGGGGGAGCCGGTCCGGCAGCAGGCCGCGGCGCAGCGCCTCGGTGGTGCGCGAGATCCGGTCCGCCTCCAGCTGCTTGGCGAGCAGCGGGGCGGCGATCTCGCAGTAGTGGCGGGCCAGTTCGCGCTGGCAGTCGGTCGGTTCGGCGGGCTCGTCGTAGAACCAGAGGGCGGCGGCGAGCGGGCCGTCCTCCTCGGTGGCGAGCGGCAGGCCGTAGGCGCCGCCGAGGCCGAGGTGGACGGCGAGTTCGCGCAGCCGGGCGCCGGTGGCCGGGTCCTCGGCGAGGTCGTGGGAGTGCAGCTGGGCGGGCCGGTCCCGTTCGCGCAGCAGCCGGGCCAGCAGGCTCTGCTCGGTCGGGACGGTCTCCAGGGCGCCGAGGCTGGCGCGGTCGAGGCCGTGGCCGACCGGCTGTCCGGGTCCGCCGCCGGGCCGCCGGGTGACCAGCATGCCGCGCCGGGCGCCGAGCAGGGCGGCGCCGGAGGCGAGGACGGTGTCCAGGGTGGCGGCCAGGCCGCGGGCGCGGGCGAGCCGTTCGGTGTGCTCGTGCAGGCTGGTGATATCGGACAGGCGTCCGGCCAAACGGTCCTGCAGCGCGGCGGAGGGCGCCGTGCGGCCGTCCGCCGTGCCGTCCGGGGCGTTGACGGGGCCGGGGAGGTCCGGCAGGTCGAGGACGGTGAGCCCGCCCGCGCAGCCGGGTTCGCCAGGCTCGGCGGTCGTCGTCGGGAGGGCCGTCGACGGGTGGGACTCGTTCATGCCGTCACTCCTGACGCGGTGCTACGTGCCATGCGAAACCCCCAGGTACGGCCAATGTGGAGCGAGCACGGCCAAAGGGCGTGTTTCGCCTCGATTCGCTACTACTCGTCATTGATCGACAGCAATGCCACCACTTCTACACAGGCCATTCGGGGCATGTCCAGATCCAGGACGACGCGGTGGCCCGTTCCACATCGATCGCGACCCGGTCGGGGGGCGCGCGGGGTTGGTGCGCGCGCCACTCGGCCCGGAGGCATGGAGCGGGCCGCGAGCGGGCAGAACCGGGAGGACGGCCCGGGCGGCCGTCCGGATCGTATGTCCGTGCCGCCCGTGAGCCGGGTCGGCCGGAACTCTCTCACTCGTACGGTGGAACCAAGCGCGCCCGGGCGGCGTCCATCCGGTCGCGTACGGGATTCTCGTTCCAAGGGCTGTGCCCTGCGCGGCCCTTTCACGTCGTACTCCACACCTGCTCCACGTCGTGCCGCGCCGTCCGCCCTGCCGCCCGCCCCGCGCCGCGCCGCCCGGGTCCGTGCCGCGGCGGGTCCGCGCGGAGGATCCCGACGGACGCCGGCGGAGCGGAGCGAACCGAGCGGTCAGGGAAAGGAACGAGCGCCATGCGTGAGAACCCGAAAGACCGGTCGGAGGATCGTTCCGCCCGGCTGGCCGCGGCCCTGACGGCCGCCGTCGACCACCGTTGGCCCGTGGTGCCGGGCGCCGTGCTGCGCGACGGCCGCTGCTCCTGCGGCGACCTGGACTGCACCGTCCCCGGCGCGCACCCGCACGACCCCTCGCTGCTGGCCGCCACCACGGACGCCCGGATGGTGCGCTGGTGGTGGGAGCGGCAGAGCCCGGACGCGCCGGTGCTGGCCGCCACCGGCTCCACGGTCTCGGCGGTCAGCCTGCCCGCGGCGGCCGGCGCCCGGGCGCTGGTCTACCTGGGCGCGCTGCGGCTGCCGCTCGGCCCGGTGCTGGCGATGCCGGGCCGCTACGCGCTGCTGGTGGCCCCGTACTCGCTGGACGTGCTCGGCGAGATGCTCGCCCAACTCCCTTGGGTGCCCGGCTCGTTGCGCTACCACGGGGCGGGCGGCTTCCTGCCGCTGCCGCCCGGCGGCGCGGCCGTCGGGGTGCCCTCGGCCGGAGGCTGGGGGAGGGTGCGCTGGGTGCTCGCGCCGCGACCGGGCGTCGGCGGCGGGGTCTGGCTGCCGCAGGTCGGGCCGCTGCTGGGGGAGTTGGTGGAGGCGACGGTCCGGCTGGACAGCGGGCGTTCGGCCTACTGAGGGCCACCGGAGCGGGACGGGCTGTCGACACCGTCCGCCGGGCCCGGATCCGGGCTTCTCCCGGGTCTCGGCCCGGGCCCGTCCGGGGGCTCCGAGCGGGGCACTCCGGAAAAAGAAAAGATCCGGCCGCTGGCGACGGGGGATGCACCAGCGGCCGGACTCTTTAGACAGTAACAAGGATCCGCGCCCGCGCCAATTTCCAAGACGCCCTCCACGCCCGGAAATTGCGCGTTCACCGCGACAATGTGACGCGTATCACGCGGATCCTGCGCCCTTTAGTTCAAGGTGACCTGACGGTTCACCAGGTTCGCGCGGGTGCGCCGCTCCTCGGCGGTCAGCGGGGCCGCGTCGGCGAGCACCGCGGCGAGCCGCTCGGCGAACTCGGCGGCCGGCTTCTCGCAGTCGGCGGCGGTCATCGCGAGCGGGAGGTCCCACACCGGGACGGTCAGGCCGTGCGCGCGGAAGGAGCCGACCAGGCGGGTGTCCGGGCCGAGCGAGGCCTCGCCGGCCGTGTTCAGCCGGGCCAGCGCGTCCAGCAGCTTCTCCTCGGGCACGGTCATCACCCAGCGCAGGTGGTTCTTGTCCGGGGTGCCGCACCAGTACGCGGAGTCCACGCTCGCGAGCTTCTCGGTCGGGATGGCCGAGGCGTTGGCGCGCTCCAGGGAGGCGGCGACCTCGCCGGTGGCGGCCTCGGCGTCCTCCAGCCAGAACTCGAAGCCGGTGTGCACGGCGGGCGTGAACGCGGCGGTGGTGTCCAGCAGGTCCTGCAGGCGGCGCCCGCCCGGGACGGTCCGGCGGGCCGGCACCGGGCTGCCCGGCTCGGTGGCCAGGGCCAGCTCCAGGGCGTCCGCGAGGTCGCGGCTGAGGTCGCCGGAGGCGGACTGGGTCTGCAGGCCGAGCAGGATCGAGCCGTCCTGGCGGCGCAGGGCCGGCCAGGCCAGCGGCAGCACGGTGGCCAGGGTCACCGACGGGACGTCACCGGTCGCGCCGTCGGCCACCCCGGCGGCCAGCGTCAGCGGCACCGTGGCGGCGGGCACCAGCTCGCGCAGGGCCACCCAGTCGGCCTCGCCCGGCAGGCCCTCGAACGGGCGGTGCACCAGCTCCTGCACCGCGTGCGAGGCCTCCCGGCCGTGACACGCCTTGTACCGGCGGCCCGAGCCGCAGGGGCAGTCCTCGCGGGCCCCGACCACGGGGATCTCGCCCGTGACGGCGGTGGTGGACTGGCGCTGCGGCGCCTTCTTGGCGGCCTTCTTGCCCATGCTGCGGCTCTCCCGGGAACGGTGGTCCTGTGTCCCGGGAAGCCTAACGACACATTCCCCGAGCCCGGCTCACGCGCTACGGGCATCGCCCCCGGTGCGCCGGGCGTGCCGGGCCCGGGCGGGCAGCGCCGCCCAGACCGTGACCTCGCCGGGGGCGTCGCGCACGCCCCAGTCGCTGGCCAGCTGGTCGACGATGCTCAGGCCGCGGCCGCCGCGCGAGGTCAGCGAGGGACTCGCGGGCAGCGGCCGGGTGGCCGCCCCGCCGTCCGTGACCTCCAGGGTGAGCACCCCGTCGGCGTGCATCTGCCAGCGGACCAGCACCCCGCCGGCCGGCTCGGCCGGACCCTCGGCGGGCTCCCGGGCGCCCTGCGCGGCGTTCGCCCCGGAGGGGACGCCGACCAGCACCTGCCCGAGCACCTCGGCCCGGGCGCTGCGGCCCAGGGCCGGCAGCGGGCCGAGCGGACGGGCGTACCGACAGGCGTTGCTCAACAGCTCGGAAAGGATCAGAACAGCATCATCGATGACCGGTTCGGGTACCTGCCGGTCACCCAGATCTCGACGCAGTCGGCGCCGTGCGACCCCGACACTCGCTGGGCCGTGCGGCACTGCCATGGTCGATGAAGTCGGCACTTCACGCGCCACCATCAACGCCACCCCCGGACCTCCTTCAGCGTATGCCGAGGGAGAGATGCCCCTTGGTAATGCGTCGGAAACGAGCACCGGACGATCCCGCGAGCCCATTTCGAGTGCGGCGACCGACGGTCGACATCAGGTCATTCCGCGCTCACCCTCCGTCGCCCGGATGCAAGAATTCCGGCAATTTCGCGCGAGGAAGGTTTGACTGCCGACCAGAGTGATCGGATCGGAGGGGTTCGGAGGAGTACGGCCTTCGGTGCGCCGACGGATCACCGGCCGAGTTGCGCCAGTACCTCCGCGGGCCGGTTGGTGATGATCGCGGACACCCCGAGCTCCAGGCAGAGCTCGACGTCGGCCGGCTCGTCCACCGTCCACACGTGCACCTCGTGGCCGAGCTCGCGCAGCCGGGTCACCAGCTGCGGGCGGGCCCGCACCAGCTCGATGCCCGGGCCGGCGATCCGCGCCCCGCCCGGCAGCGGCGAGCCCTCGCGCAGCCGGCCGAGCAGCGGCAGGGTCCGCTCGAACAGGAAGACCCGCCGGTACCGCGGCGCGGCGGCGGCCACCCGGTTCAGCGCGACCGAGGAGAAGCTCATGATCCGGGCGGACGGGCGGTCGCCCTCCCGGACGGCGCCGATCTTGAACCGCTCCAGGGTCCGCAGCAGCTCGGCCTCCACCCGGCCGCGGAAGCGCACCGGGTGCTTGGTCTCGATCGCCAGGTCCACCGGGCGGCCGCACTCCACCACCAGCTCCAGCAGCCGCTCCAGCCGCAGCACGCCGCGCAGCTCCGGGTCGGTGCTGGGGCGGCCGGTCTTCCAGGCGCCGAAGTCGTACGCCTCCAGCTCGGCGAGGGTCATGGCCGAAACGGTGCCCCGGCCGTTGGAGACCCGGCCGATCCGGCGGTCGTGCACGCAGACCAGCGCGCCGTCGGCGGTGACCCGGACGTCGCACTCCAGTGCGTCCGCGCCCTCGTCGAGCGCGCGCCGGTAGGCCGCGAGGGTGTGCTCGGGCAGGGCGTGGGAGGAACCGCGGTGGGCGATCACCTGGACGGGCGGCACGGTGCGCGCCGCCGCCGAGGACAGGTCTGGGCTGGTCACAGGCCCAACGATAGGCGGCGGAGGTGAAGCGCGGACAAAGACGGCCCCAACCTGTGGGGCCGTCTGCGCACCTGCGGGGCCCGCTCGGGCCCCGCTCCCTCCGGCTCCGTCAGCCCCGGACGGCGCGGCGGCCGAGCGGGGTGAGCGCCCAGGTGGCCAGGGCCGGCACCAGGAAGGCGAACAGCGAGGCCGAGGTCCACTCCTGCGGGGTGAAGTGCAGCGCCTCCTGGGCGGAGGTCCAGAAGTCCGTCCACCAGCCCGCGACCTTGGTCGGCGCGATGAACTGGTAGACCGCGAAGCCCAGGGCCCACGGCAGCAGCATCAGCCAGCGGGACGGCGCGTCGGCGGAGAGGTTCCAGCCGCGCCGGCCGGCGCCGAGGAAGTAGTCCACCACGAGCACCGCCAGCAGCGGTACGAACACCGAGCCGATCAGGCCGAGGAAGCCGTAGTAGGTGTCGGTGAACTCGTCGATCTGCAGCGCCAGCACGGTGATCAGCACGCCGATCGCGCCGGAGAGCACCCGGCGGTCCACCTTCGGCAGCAGGTTCTGCACCGACATCGCGGTCGAGTACACGTTGGCGAAGGACTGGTCGGTCTCGCGCAGCACCAGCACCAGCAGGAACAGCCAGCCGGCCCAGACCCCGAGGAAGGAGTCGAAGATCCGGTTCGGGTCGCCGTCCGACTGCAGCAGCGCCATCAGGCCGAGCACGTAGCACCAGACCTGGGCGACCGTGTAGCCGGAGAAGCTGCCCCAGAACGCCGATCGCGGGGTGCGCGAGTGCCGGGTGTAGTCGGCGGCCAGCGGGACGAAGGAGACCGACACCGCGATCATCGCGTCGGTGGCGCCGAGGAAGCCGTGCCAGTTGCCCGCGCCCGGGTCCGGCACGCCCTGGCGGCCAAGCTGGACGGTGAAGTACACCATCGCCACCGCGACCGCCCCGGCCACGAAGCGGCGCAGCACCGCGATCGAGCCCAGCGGCCAGATGGTCAGCGCGGTGGTCAGCGCGCCCGCGAGCAGGACGAACAGCCAGCGGTAGCCGGTGGTGTGCGCGACGGTCTGCGCGCCCGCCGAGATGGTCAGCAGCTCGAAGACGCCCCAGCCGATGCACTGCACGATGTTCAGCACCGTCGGCAGGTACGACAGCCGGGTGCCGAACAGCCCGCGCAGGTTCGCCATCGCGGGGGCGCCGGTGCGGGCGCCGATCAGCGCGGCCACGGCGAGCATCGCGGTGCCGACCGCCGTACCGATCGTGATCGCGGTCACCGCGGCGGCCAGCGACAGCTCGCTGCCGGGGGCGCCGAGCACGGTGGCGGCGGTGGAGAAGCCGATCAGGCTGACGCCCAGGTTCATCCAGAGCGCGAAGTGGTCCCGGAAGCGCAGCGTGCGCGGCGGTTCGGTGTCCAGGACCAGGGGCGCTTCGACGTGCTCGGCGCGTTCCAGGAGGGCGGTCGCGTCCGGTGTGGGGGCGTTCGCGCCGGAGTCGGAGGCGTTCGTACCCGAAGAAGAGGATGGCGAAGCAGGCGGCATGGCCGATACTCCCTACGCCGGCATTACCCGGACAGGTTCCGGCGGTCAGCGCCCCCTCGAACGTCCGTCACTCGTGTGGCGTACGGTCGACATGCGCACTCTCAGCCTGGTGGGTCCAAGCTCCCGCGTGTCAGTTTGGAGCGCCAGGCTAACCGGCGCGGGTGCCGACGCCCAAGGCCGAGGGCGGGGCGGTCCGCATCGCGGACGCCCGACGGGGAGGGGAGCCCCGGCCGTCGGTAGGGGTGCCGGAGCCGGTGTCAGCGCCGGGGTCGGTGCCGACGCGGGTGCCGGTGCGGGTGCTGACGCCAGTGCCGGTGTCGGTGCCGGCTAAGGATTCTTATGAGTTCTTCAGAGGGGTCCTTACGGCAAACGAATCGACAGTGCGAAAAACTATGGTCCTTGGTTCTGCCAGCTATGGAGGTCGTCCGTGAGCACCGAGCGCGAGGTTGGGCCCACCGGGCCGCAGGGGGAGCAGCCCGCCGGGCCGGGGGCGGCCGAGTCCGCTGCCGCGGGCCCCGCTCAGGGCGGGCACAACCCGACCATGGCGTTCCGGCGGGTGCCCGAGCCGGAGGCGGGCGCGGTCGAGGCCGCCGCCGCCGAGGCGGCGCCGTCCGCCGACGCCGTTCCGGCCGAGGAGGTCCCGGCCGGGGGTGGGCACAAGCCCACCGTCGCCTTCACCAAGGTGCCCGCACCGGAGGCACCCGCCGAGCCCGTGGCACCCGCCGCACCCGCCGAGCCCGCCGTACTCGCCGTCGAGGAGCCGGCCGTCGACCCGGCCACCGGCTACATCGACGCGCCGCCGCCGGTCCTGCCGCCCGTTCCGCCCGCCCCGGTGGCCGCCGCACCCGCCGCCCCGGCCCTGCCGCCGGCCGGCAACCCGTACGCCACCCCGACCCACGGAGTCCCCGCCGCCGGCGCGCACGAGGGGTACGGCGCCGCTCCGGCCGCCCCCGCCGCGCACGGCCACCACCCCTTCGGGGCCGGCCAGCCGCTCGGCGGCTGGGGCCCCACCCACGACTCCACCTCCGGCGGCGCCGGCTACCCCGGCGGCCCGGCCGGCCCGCTCGGCTACCCGGCGGAGTACCCCGGCGGTCCGGGCGGCCCCGGCGGCCCGCGCAAGAAGCGCGGCGGCCTGGTCGCCCTGATCGCGGCCGTCGCGCTGGTCGCCGGTGTGGCCGGCGGCGCGCTCGGCGTGTCCGTCTCCGACAGTTCCGACCGCAGGAGCTCCGCGAACGACCACCGCAGCACCACCGTCCAGGCCAGCGACACCCAGAAGAACGAGCCCGTCCCCGGCTCGATCGCCGCCATCGCGCAGAAGGCGCTGCCCAGCGTCGTCACCATCAAGGCGCAGGGCAACGGCGAATCGGGCACCGGCACCGGCTTCGTCTTCGACACCGAGGGCCACATCCTCACCAACAACCACGTCGTCGCGCCGACCCTCAGCGGCGGCAAACTGACCGTCAAGTTCGCCGACGGCAGCTCCTACAGCGCCTCGGTGCTCGGCCACGCCGAGGGCTACGACGTCGCCGTGGTCAAGATCGACAACCCGCCCAAGAGCAAGCTGGCCCCGCTGCCGCTGGCCGACTCCGACAAGGTCAACGTCGGCGACGCCACCGTCGCGATCGGTGCGCCGTACGGCCTGGAGTCCACCGTCACCAGCGGCATCATCAGCGCCAAGGACCGCCCGGTGGCCTCCGGCGACGACACCGGCTCGCAGGCCTCGTACATGAACGCCCTGCAGACCGACGCCTCCATCAACCCCGGCAACTCCGGCGGCCCGCTGCTCGACTCCGGCGGCGCGGTGATCGGCATCAACTCGGCGATCCAGTCCAACGCCTCCGCCAACGGCCGGGCCGGCAGCATCGGCCTGGGCTTCGCCATCCCGATCAACCAGGCCAAGTGGGTCGCGGACACCCTGATCAAGACCGGCAAGCCGGTCTACGCCAAGCTCGACGTGCTGCGCAACGACGACTACAAGGGCGACGGCGCGCAGATCCAGACCAAGGACATCCAGGGCCAGCCCGCCGTCACCCCCGGCGGCGCGGCCGACAAGGCCGGCCTCAAGCCGGGCGACGTCATCACCAAGCTCGGCGGCGTCCCGATCGACAACGGCCCCGCCCTGGTCAGCCGGATCTGGACGCACAAGCCCGGCGAGACCGTCGACGTCGAGTACACCCGCAACGGCCAGACCCTCAACACCAAGGTCACTCTCGGCCAGCGCGAGGGCGACCAGCCGTAACCCCCGCCCGCACCGAAACGTGTGCACCGAACCCCGCCGGACCCGTTAGGCTGACCTCCGCCTGGAGAGCTGCCCGAGCGGCCTAAGGGAACAGTCTTGAAAACTGTCGTGCGGTGACCCCGTACCGTGGGTTCGAATCCCACGCTCTCCGCCGGTAGGAGAACCACCTGCTCAGGGCGGGTGCCGAGACCACTCGGCACCCGCCCTCGGTGTTTCCCGGGCCACGGGCGGGGCGGGGGTTGACCCTGACACGGTGGCAGGGGGTGGAGTGGTCGCACCATGTTGAACATCGGAGACTTCGCCAGCCACGGCCGGGTGTCGGTGCGGATGCTGCGCCACTACGACGCGATCGGGCTGCTGCGGCCCGCCCGGGTGGACCCGGTCAGCGGCTACCGCTTCTACGAGGCGTCCCAACTGGCCCGGCTCAACCGGGTGATCGCGCTCAAGGAGCTCGGGTTCACCCTGCAGCAGGTGCGGGCCGTCCTGGACGAGCGGGTGGACGCGGCCGAGCTGCGCGGGATGCTGCGGCTGCGGCGGGCCCAGCTCGCCGCGGCGATCGCGGCCGACGAGCTGCGGCTGGCCCGGGTGGAGGCGAGGCTCCGGACGATCGAGAGCGAGGGGACCATGTCCGTGCGGGATGTCGTGGTGAAGCCGGTGCCGTCCGTCCGGGTGGCCCAACTGACCGGTGTGGCCGCGAGTTACGAGCCGGAGGACATCGGGCCGGTGATCGGGCCGCTGTTCGCCGAGCTGTGCCGGCGGCTGGCCGGGGCCGGGATCGAGGCGGCCGGCCCGTCCGTCGCCCACTACCAGGACGCCCCGGAGGGCAACGGCTCGGTGCTGGTCGGGGCCGCCGTCCCGGTCGGCCCGTCGGTGCGGGCGGGCGCGCACGACTTCGAGGTGGTCGACCTGCCGCCGATCGGGGAGGCGGCGACGATCGTGCACCGCGGCCCGATGGACGAGGTCCTGGGCGCGGGCCAGGAGCTGGCCCGCTTCATCGAGGAGAACGGCTACCGCTCGGCCGGCTACGCCCGGGAGCTGTACCTGGAGTGCCCGGAGAATCCGGCGGGGTGGGTCACCGAGCTCCAGGAGCCGGTGGTCCGTGGGTAGCCGGGCTTGCCCTCGACCCGGTCGAGGGTCCTAGCGTCACCCGGCATGACCACTGCCGCTGCCACCGCCGCCGTCGGTTCGCGGGCCGCGCTGCCCCGGACGTACCTGCTCTGGCTGGCCGGGGTCCAGGCCGGAGTGCTGGGCGACGCCGCGCTGTACTTCGCCCTCGGCTGGGCCGCCTCCGCGCACGGCGGCGGCGCGGCCGGGCTGGTCCTGACGGCGGTCACGGTGCCGCGCACCGCGCTGGTCCTGCTGGGCGGCGCGGTCGCGGACCGGTTCGGTGCCCGTCGGGTGATGCTCGTCGGGGACACGGTGATGCTGGCCGCGACCGCCGCGCTGGCGCTGGTCGCGGCCGACCGGGGCACTCCGCTCTGGCTCCTGGTCGCGGCGGCGGCCGTGATCGGGACGGTCGACGCCTTCCACCTCCCGGCGAGCGGTTCGATGCCGCGCCGGCTGGTGCCCGCCGACCGGCTGCCCCGGGCGCTCGCCCTGCGGCAGGCCGGCGGGCAGGGCGCCGTCCTGCTCGGGGCGCCGCTCGGCGGCCTGCTGGTCGCGGCCGGCGGGCTGCCCGGCGCGGCGCTCGCGGACGCGGTGAGCTTCGGGGTCGTGCTGCTGGTCCTGCTGCGGGTCCGCCCCGGGGCGGACGGGTCGTCCGGTCCGCGGGCCGGCCTGCTGAGCGAGGCCGCGTCCGGCGTCCGGCTCGCCCTGGCCGACCCGCTGCTGCGGGCCGCGCTGCTGCTCACCGGTGCGGCGGCCGGGGCGCTGCTGCCGGTGGTGTCGCTGCTCGGCCCGCTGCTCGCCCGGGCGCACGGCTGGTCGGCCGGGACGGCGGGACTGGTGAGCGGCGGGCAGGCGGCCGGGGTGCTGGCGGTGGCCGTCCTGGTCGCCCGGCGGGGCGCGCTGCCCGGGGCCGGCGTGGGGGCGGCCGCCGGGCTCTGTACGGCGTCGGCGGGGATCGCGCTGCTGGCCCTGGCCGCGGGGCCGGTGGCGGCGGTGGCCGGCAGTACGGTGGCGGGCCTGGGCTCGGGGCTCTTCGCCTGCCACCTCGGCCCGCTGGTGCTGACCGGCGCGCCGCCGACCCATCTCTCGCGGGTCCAGGCCCTGCTGACGCTCGTGCAGAGCCTGGCCCTGGTGCTCTCGAACGCCCTGCTGGGCCTGCTCGCGGACGCGGCGGGCGCCGCCCCGCCCACGCTCCTCTGCGCGCTCGCCACCGCCGCCGCCGGCCTCACCGCCCTGGCCACCCCGACCCTCCGCCGGGCCTGAGCCGACCGGTCGCCGTGCCGGCCCCGGGATCCGGCCGGCACCTCCCCGTACGGCGGCCCTTGCCGCCCGTCCCGCTCCCCGCCCCTTCCCGTGGCCCACTTGCCCGCCCCCTGCCGTCCGGGCAGAGTGCGGAGGTGGAGGCGGTCGGGCGGCGAGTGGAGGCGGCGATGAGTGATCTGACGGACCGACTGGTGCAGGGCCTCCCGGACGGGGCCGTCGTGGTGGACCCGGACGTGACCGCCGCGTACCGCCACGACATGGCGGGCTTCTGCGCGGCCGGGCAGCCCGCGGTGGTGGTGTTCCCGGAGACGGTCGAGCAGGTGCGGCACGTGCTGCGCACCGCGACCGAGCTGCGCGTCCCGGTGGTGCCGCAGGGCGCCCGGACCGGGCTGTCGGGTGCGGCGAACGCGGTGGACGGCTGCGTCGTGCTGTCGCTGGTGAAGCTGAACCGGATCCTGGAGATCGACCCGGTGAACCGGATCGCGGTGGTCGAGCCCGGTGTGGTGAACGCCGAACTGTCCAGGGCTGTCGAGGAGTTGGGCCTCTCGTATCCGCCGGATCCGTCGAGCTGGGAGTCCTGCACGATCGGCGGCAACATCGGTACCGGGGCCGGTGGGCTCTGCTGCGTGAAGTACGGCGTCACCAGCGAGTACGTGCTCGGGCTGGACGTGGTGCTGGCGGACGGGCGGCTGCTGTCCACCGGCCGCCGGACGGCGAAGGGTGTGGCCGGGTACGACCTGACCAGGCTGTTCGTCGGCTCGGAGGGGACGCTCGGGGTGGTGGTCCGGGCGGTTCTGTCGCTCCGGCCGGCGCCCGCCCCGCAGCTGGCGCTGGCGGCGGAGTTCCCGAGCGCGGACACGGCCGGGGCGGCGGTCTGCGAGGTGATGGCTCGGGGTCTGACCCCGTCGCTGATGGAGCTGATGGACGCGGTCTCGGTGCGGGCCGTCAACGAGTTGGGGCGGATGGGGCTGCCGGAGTCCACCCAGGCGCTGCTGCTGGTGGCCTTCGACGGGCCGGACCGGGTGGCCGAGCTGGCCCGGGTCGCGCGGCTGTGCCGGGAGGCCGGGGCGACGGAGGTGGTGCCGGCCGAGGACGAGGCGGAGTCCGATCTGCTGCTGGCCGCCCGGCGGATGGCGCTGCCCGCGCTGGACCGGCTGGGCACCACGATGATCGACGACGTGGCGGTGCCGCGCTCCCGGCTGGCGGAGATGCTGAACGGCGTCGCGGTGATCGCCGAGCGGCACGGGCTGACCATCGGGGTGGTCAGTCACGCGGGGGACGGCAACACCCACCCGATCGTCATCTTCGACGCCTCGGACGAGGAGGAGACGGCCCGGGCCCAGCGCTCCTTCGACGAGATCATGGCGCTCGGGCTGGAGCTGGGCGGCACGATCACCGGGGAGCACGGTGTGGGGCTGCTGAAGCGGGACTGGCTGGCCCGTGAGCTGGGCCCGGTGGCGTTGGACCTGCAACGGCAGCTGAAGGCGGTCTTCGATCCGCTGGGAATTCTGAATCCCGGCAAGATGATCTGATTTTCACTGAAGTATTTCGGCGGGGACCGCACGTCCGAACCCCTGCCGTCGTGGTGTGACATCCGACGGCCTTTTCATGACCAGGAAAGTCGACATGGGAGGGTGACCGAACTTTTCCGGGGGCGTGCGTGCGGTTCGCACGCGCCAGGGTGGTGCGCCCAGCGGATCGCGTGGTGGTGCCGCGCCGTCCCCCGGACCGACCATCGAGCAGCGGCCGTACGGGTGAAGTCCCAGCTCGGACGGGGTATCTCGCCGCGTTTTCCGTTTTCCCGGCCGTCATGCGCGGCCCGGGTGGATATCACGCAAACGGGCGAAATTCGCCGTGTGAGCTAGCGCTTTGTCGATTTGTTGCGGAAGTCTGTCTTCCGGCGTCGCAGCCCGCAGGTGTTCGTCCGGTCGACGAACCTTGCGCACCTTGATCGACCATTGCGCGACAAGCAGCTTCCCGGAGGCATTCATGGCTCGCACCCACCCCCGTCGAACAGCCGGGCTCCTACTCGCCGGCCCGCTCGCGGCCGGCCTGCTGCTGGCCGGTGCCGGGGCTGCCGCCGCCGACAACGGCGCGGGCGCCGAGGGCGCCTCCAACGCCGGGGCGGTCTCCGACACCGGCACCGGCAACGTGTTCGGCGGGGTCGACGGCAACTACGTCTCCACCCAGCAGACCGCCGCCGGCTCCGGCGCCACGAACCAGGACAACACCATCGCGGTGAAGGACAACACCGGCACCGTCCAGGGAGGCCAGGGCAACAAGGACGTCAACGTCGTCGTCGCCCCGACCTTCAACTGACCGGCCGACTGACCGGCCGCACGGCCGAGTGACGGCACCGGGCACCACGGAAGGCGGGGGCGCCGGACGTGGGTGGACGCGGGTGAGCTGAGCACCCGCCGACAGGCCCGGACCGGAACGGAACGGCCGGAGCGGACACCGAACCACCGACGCATCACCACCAGAGGGAACAGCGCAACGACCGGCAGGCGGAAAGGGTCACCGCGAAACCGGTCTCGTGGGCGGTGCCACCATCGGCACCGCCCACGAGTGTGTCCGGCGCAGGTCCCGGGTTCCTCGGCTGTCGGCCCGGGCGTCCCCACAGGACGTCCCCGCCGGGCCTCCTCGCCGGATCTCCCCGCCGCGCATCGCCGTCGGAGCACCCCGCCGGGCATCCCCGGAATCCCCCGCCGACCGGCCCGGATCCGTCCACCGAGGGCCCGCGCCCGGAGCCGTCGGCCTACGGCGGTACGGTTGCGCTCCGACAGCGCACCCACGTGCCCGGGCCCGGACGGACCGGCCCGGCCGGGGCTGCGACCGCGGCAATCGGAAGGAAGGGCGCGCGATGGCGGCGGAGGAGGAGGGCCTGACCGGCCCGGACGAGGCCAGGCCCGCACCGGAGGCCGGGGCGGAGCCGGCGGCGGACGCGCGCCCGGAGCCGTCGGCCGAGCCGCTCCACGAGCACCGCTCCGGGCCCAGGTCCGTCCCCGAACTACTGCTCGGCCGCCCGCCGATGGCCCGCCCGCTGCCGTCCTTCGACCACCAGGCCGCCCCCGCCGAGCCCGGCCCGCTGTTCGTGGACTGGCTCGCCACCGCGCTGCACGCCGGGGTGCTGGACCCGCAGGCCTTCACCCTCTCGACCGTCGACGCGGACGGCATGCCGGACGCCCGGGTGCTGGTGCTGCGCGACGTCGACGCGGCCGGCACCGGCTGGAACTTCTCGGCGGCCGCCGACAGCCCCAAGGGCCGCCAGCTCGCCGAGCACCCGGCCGCCGCGCTGACCGTCTACTGGCCGCAGCTGGGCCGCCAGGTCCGGGTGCGCGGCACCGTCGAGCGGGCCGCCGACCTGGTCGCCGCCGCCGAGTTCGCCACCCGCTCGCCCGCCGCCCGGGTCGGCGCGCTGGTCGGGCGGCAGAGCGAGCCGCTGGGCTCGGTCGCCGAGTACGACGAGGCGGAGGCGGTCGCCCGTCGCCGGCTGGAGGCGCATCCGGACGCGGTCGCGCCCGGGCACGCGGTCTACACCCTGTGGGCGCACGAGGTGGAGTTCTGGCAGGGCGACGCCCAGCGCCGGCACACCCGGCTGCGCTACACCCGCACCGGTCCGGTCAGCTCCCCGGAGTGGTCGCGCACCCTGCTCTGGCCGTAACGCCGTAACGCCGTAACGCCGTAGCGCCGTAGCGCCGTAACGCCGTAGCGCCGTAACGCCGTAGCGCCGTAACGCCGTAAGGCCGTAACGCCGCCGGGTCCCCAGGGCACCCAGGCCCCCAGGGCACCAAGGTGTCCTGGGGGGCCAAACCGGCGCTGGCTACCGTCGCCCGGTCAGCGTGGCCCCCACGCTGGCCGCGACCACGCACCCGATCCCGGCCAGCTGCGGCGCGCCCAGCAGCTGGCCCAGCACCACCAGCCCGACCAGCGCGCTGACCGCCGGCTCCAGGCTGACCAGCACGCTGAACACCCGCTGCGGCATCCGTCGCAGCGCGGTCATCTCCAGCGCGTACGGGATCACCGGCAGCAGCAGCGACACCCCGGCCACCGCGGCGAGCAGCGCCACCGGCGAGGCCTCGGGCGCGGTCAGCCCGTGCCAGGCCTGGCCGAGCCCGAACGGCGCCAGCGTCAGCGCGCCGACCGTCATCGACACCGCCAGGCCCTGGAAGCCCTGGAAGGCCGCGCCGACCTTGTCGGTGAACAGGATGTACAGGGCGTAGCAGGCGGCCGCCCCGAAGGCGTACAGCAGGCCGACCGGGTCGAGCGATCCGCCGCCGTCGCCCTCGCCGAGCAGGGTCAGCAGCGCCACGCCCGCGGCCGCGAGCAGCGCCCAGAGCAGGTGGCTGGCGCGCCGGGCGAAGACCAGGGCGACGGCGAGCGGGCCGAGGAACTCGATGGTCGCGGCGGTGCCCATCGGCAGCCGGTCGATCGCCCCGGCGAACAGGAAGGTCATCCCGGCCGAGGCCATGCCGAGCAGCGCGGCCGCGGCGAGGTCGCGGGGGCGCTTGTCGCGCAGCTTCGGTCGGGTGACGGCGAGCAGGATGACGGCGGCGAAGCCGAGCCGGAGGAAGGTCGTGCCGCTGACGCCGAGCGGGCCGAACAGCGGCTTGGACAGGGCGATGCCGGTCTGCACCAGGAACATCGCGGTCAGACAGAGAAGCGGCGCCGGGATCCGCTCCGGGCGCCGCAGGACCTTGCCGAACCGGCCGGTGGACCGGCCGGGGTGGACTTCGGGTGGCGCCGAGGGGCCGGACGCCCCACCTCGTCGCCAGCTGCCCCGCTCGCCGGCGGGCTCGCCCTTGGGGGAGGGCGGCATGGCCAGGGCCTCGGCGACGGCGGCGGCCGACGACGAGGCGGCAGGGGTTTCGCTGGTATGGGAGGTGGGCATATTTGTGAGTTTGCCGTAAGGAGTGATGAACCAGCAAGCTCGTTACAAAAATCGGGACGGATACGGACGGGTGCGTCCGAAAGGGTGGACTCGCGCGGGTGTCGCGGCGTGGCTGCCGCGGTCGTCCGACGGACCGTCAGTATCAAGGCGGGGTGCGCCATCTCCGCTCCGCCGCCCTCCTCGCCGCCGCCCTCGTGCTCCTGCTGGCCACCGACGGGACGGTCGTGAACGCCGAAGCCGTCACCCCGGCCGCCGGCGCCGCCCCCCGCATCCGGGCCGTCAGGCTGCCCGACCGGTCCGGCCCGCCCCGGGCCCGCGACACCTGGAGCGGCCCCGCCTTCGACGCCTGCACCGCACCGCCGCTCGACACCCTGAAGGCCTGGCGCGACGCCTCCCCGTACGGGGCGCTCGGCGTCTACACCAGCGGCTCCCAGCGCGGCTGCGGCCAGCCGCGGCTCACCGCCGAGTGGGTGCGCCAGGCGCGGGCGCTGGGCTGGCGGTTCCTGCCGGTGCACGTCGGACTGCAGGCGCCGTGCGCCGACCCGGGCCACAAGCCCAAGCGGATCGACCCGGGGAAGGCCGTCGAGCAGGGCCGGGAGGAGGCGGACGAGGCCGCCCGGTCCCTGCGCGCGCTCGGCTTCGCCAAGGGCAGCCCGGTCTACCTGGACATCGAGGCCTATCCCTTGCGCGACCCGGCCTGCGGCCAGGCCGTGGTCGACTTCACCCTCGGCTGGACGGCGGGCCTGCACGCCGCCGGCTACCGCTCCGGCTTCTACTCCAGCCTCGACTCCGGCATCGCGGACCTCGCCGCCGCCGCCCGGGCCGGCGGCTCCCCGATGCCCGACGCGCTCTGGTACGCCCGCTGGGACGGCCAGGCCGACACCGACGGCTCCGGCGCCCTGGCCCCCGACCTCTGGACCTTCCACCAGCGCGTCCACCAGTACCACGGCAACGTCGAGGAGACCTTCGGCGGCGCCACCCTCACCGTGGACCGCAACCACGTGGACGGCCCGACCGCCCGCTGAGACCCGCCCGCTGAGATCCGCCGCCGACGACCCGTCGCCCTCACCGGGCGGGGAGCGGGCCGGGGGCGGAACCGGGACGAATCCGTGATCCGCGCAACGGGGCCGGGATACTGACAGCAGGGGGTGGGAGCGGCACAATCGGGCACGTCCGCGCGCATTACCGCCCGGTAGGTGCCGCGAGCGCAGCCCCCAGTGCCGCCAGGTCAAGGAGGACCCGTGTTCAGCACGATGCAGGACGTTCCGCTCACCGTCGCCCGAATCCTGGAGCACGGGTCCACGGTCCACGGCCGTTCGACCGTGACCACCTGGGACGGCACCGGCCCGGTCGTCCGGACCTACGCCGAGGTCGGCGCCCGCGCCGCCCAGCTCGCCTGGGCGCTGCGCGACGAGCTCGGGTGCACCGAGGAGAGCGTCATAGCGACGCTGATGTGGAACAACGCCGAGCACCTGGAGGCGTACCTCGCCGTCCCCTCGGCGGGCTCCGTGCTGCACACGCTGAACCTGCGGCTGCCGTCCCAGCAGCTGTCGTTCATCGTCAACCACGCCGCCGACCGCGTGATCATCGTCAACGGCAGCGTCCTGCCGCTGCTCGCCGCCGTCCTGCCGGACCTCGCGCCGACCCTCAGGCACATCGTGGTCAGCGGCCCCGGCGACCGCTCGGTGCTGGCCGGCTTCGCGGGCGGCGTGCACGACTACGAGGAGCTGATCGCCGGCCGGCCCACCGAGTACCCGTGGCAGCGCGACATCGACGAGCGGCAGGCCGCCGTCCTCTGCTACACCTCCGGCACCACCGGGGACCCGAAGGGCGTGCTCTACAGCCACCGCTCGGTCTACCTGCACTGCCTCCAGGTCAACACCGGCGACAACTTCGCCTTCACCCCGAGCGACACCGCGTTGCCGGTGGTCCCGATGTTCCACGTCCAGGCCTGGGGCATCCCGCACGCGGCCTTCATGTCCGGCGCCAACCTGCTCATGCCGGATCGTTTCCTCCAGCCCAAGCCGATGGCCGAGATGATCGCGGCCGTCCGCCCGACCGTCAGCGCCGCCGTCCCCACCATCTGGGCCGGCCTGCTGGGCGAGCTCGACGCCGGCGACTACGACACCTCCAGCCTGCGCATGGTGGTCATCGGCGGCAGCGCCTGTCCGCCCTCCCTGATGAAGGCCTACGAGGAGCGCCACGGCATCCGGGTGCTGCACGCCTGGGGCATGACCGAGACCTCCCCGCTCGGCTCCTTCGCCCAGCCGCCGGGCGGCCTCACCCCCGAGCAGGAGTGGCCGTACCGGATCACCCAGGGCATCTTCCCGGCCTCCGTCGAGGCCCGGCTGATCGGCCCGGGCGGCGAGCGGATGCCGCACGACGGCGTCTCGGCGGGCGAGCTGGAGGTGCGCGGCCCGTGGATCGCCGGGGCGTACTACGGCGGCGCCGGCCAGGACCCGGTCCGCCCGGACGACAAGTTCTCCGAGGACGGCTGGCTGCGCACCGGCGATGTCGGCACCATCACCGCCGACGGCTACCTGACCCTCACCGACCGGGCCAAGGACGTCATCAAGTCCGGCGGCGAGTGGATCTCCTCGGTCGAGCTGGAGAACGCCCTGATGGCCCACCCCGACGTGGCCGAGGCCGCCGTGGTCGCCGTCCCGGACGAGAAGTGGGGCGAGCGCCCGCTGGCCACCGTGGTGCTGCGCCCGGGCGCGACCGCGGGGCTGAAGGAGCTGCGGGCCTTCCTGGGCGAGCGGATCGCCTCCTGGCAGCTGCCGGAGCGCTGGTCGATCGTGGAGTCGGTGCCGAAGACCTCGGTCGGCAAGTTCGACAAGAAGGTGATCCGGGCCAGTTACGCGGCCGAGGAGCTGGACGTCACGGTGCTCGGCAAGGAGTGACCGCGCGAAGGGCCGGCCGCCCCCCGACGCACGGGGGCGGCCGGCCCCTCCACCGGGGCGGCGGGGCGCAGCCCGCGGCGGGGCCGCCCCCCCCGCCCCACGCCCCCCACCCCCCCCGCCCGGCGACCAACCGGGGC